>JBAQUK010000325.1:0-4156 GCA_049297455.1 Desulfosalsimonadaceae bacterium
GCACTTATTTCTCCTTTCAGAAAAAACTTATTCCTCGATATTTTGCAGAGTTTCAATACCGTTTTGATCGACGTTTTTTTGACCTGCTGTATACCTCGATTGGCATATGTCGCGCTTCGGACACCTACGCCTCGCGCCTTTTAACTTTGGTTAAAAAGAGTGGCGATCAGATCGCTTATTACCCTATAATTATCCGGAGGAAGGTCATGTACGCCGCCGTCGTGGCCAGGTGAAAAACCACCATTCCGGCGCTGAAATTATTTCCACGATCAGAGGGGCGCGTATGATCCTAATCCGAACATATCTTCACATTCTTTGCGAAAGATCACCGCCTTGATTAATTTTGATTTCAAATTGTTATTAATCAGGATTCTTAGAGCTATCCTTTTAACTCTGTATCATAGGAGATTAAAAAATGAAAATTTTTTTTAGCATATTTATAGGGATCATTTTTCTTGTCGTATGGTTTCATGTTCAGGTATTCGCAGATTCTGCCGGTTATGAAGTTGTGAATAATTTTAACGGGGTAATAACGCCCGACTTGTTTGATTGTGTATCTGAAGGACGCAAATTTGAAGATGCGATACAAAATAACAGTAGTTGGAATGTTAAGTTTGGTCAGGAAAATAACGGCGCATGGGAAAAGCACTTTAAAGCTGATTATTTAGGAGGTAGAGATGAGTGGTATATTGATGATGTAGATTTAGCACTATATTCTGGTCATGGGGGATCTACAGGTTTCTGGTTTCCAACATGGAATGATGATACTTTTGTGGGTTACGGAGATGTTGATTGGGGAGATAGGCAACTGGAGTGGATTATTATAGATGCATGTGCTGTCCTAAATGATAGTAATGGTTTGGTGTATAACAAGTGGGCTTGGCCTGTCTTTGAAGGATTGCACTATATCTTAGGATATTCCAGTATTACAACCGATGTTGATACTAGAGGAGAAGATTTTATAGACTATGCGATGGGGTCCAATTATCCAGTAAGAAATGCTTGGATCACGGCAACCCAAATATCCGAAAATAATACAACCGCAGCTTACTTAAGAGCGGATGATAATAATACAGATACATACAATGATCATCTCTGGGGGTTTGGATATACAAGTGATGACCCTGATAGAGCCCAACCACCTTTTCGTATATTACTTGGGGCACTTGATTTTATAGCAAACATAGAAAATTTATTAACCTAAAATAAATATTGGAGAGAAAAAATGGATCTTAAACAAATGATCTATCTCCTATTTGTCTGTTTGTTCATTTTTGCAGGTAATGTATTTGCTGCTGATAACGATAGTGACGTAGAGCCTTTACCCATAGGCAGAGAGGAAATTGAGGCTACTGAAAAGGCTGTCATCCTGGAAGAAGAAAAAAGTTTAATTGAATATACCGTTAACGTTGATATCCCCGATATTCCAGAAAGTCTGAATATTTATAAAGCTCAACAGTTGTTAAACGAAACGTTGCCAGATACACCAAGCGATAATATTGCAAAAGCTTTTGATTTTGTCGGTGCCAAGAAAAGGACCAACAAAAAAAATGGCTATGTAAAAAGCACTATGTATGTAGATCAAAATAATAGGAGCATTGAATATTTCAGCTCCGGCGCTGTATTCTACATAAATGAGGAGTTGTTTTCTGAGAAAGGAGACGATCTGTTGATTTCCCAAGGAATACCTTCTAAATCAGCGGCAAAACAAACTTTTGCAACTCAAGCAAAGAAATTCATAGATGATAAGGGTTTATCAAAAGCAAATAGATATCTAAGAGATGTAACTTTTGCAACTGCAGAAACTTTTGATGTAGCTTCAAAACGTGTTGTAAGTAAAAAAATAATTGGTGCAGCTGTTCATTACACTCATGCTATTGATGGTATCAAAACTTACGGGCCTGGATCAAAAACGAGCGTCTTTTACGGCAACAACGGGAATGTGAGCGGCTACTATGACGCGATGAGAAATCTCTTTAAAGACAGGTCAGTGACTGTTAAAAGCCCGGAAAAGGCAATAGAGCAATATAAGGCCGACGGAAAGCCAAAGTCTCGTTTAAGATCATACCCCATGAAAGTTAAAGAAATTATAATTGACGATATTGAATTAGTTTATTATTTTGATGCCGGTTCCGTCCGACAGGATGAAATCAGGCCAAACTATTTGATATCAGGCCGATTTATAGGTGTCGATGGAAGTGGTGGTATTGTTAACTCTACTTTTGAATGGCTGGAAGATGCCGTTGGAGAATAGAATATTCAACTCATAAGCATCAAAAATGACGGTGTGAGGAAGGGTTTTCCCTTCCTCACACTTGGTTTATAACAGGAGGCAATAAATGTGGATACGATCTTTAAATCATATAATTATCTCGATTCTTTTGTTGGGAGTTATATTCGTTAATATCAATGGATGTTCAACAGATCATGATACTTCTCATGATCCATCGGTCTTTGTCGTTGCGGTGGGAGAGCGGGGTTCAATAATCCATTGCGATTCAACGCGGTGTGAAAAAATAGAATCCCCTATTGGTTCAGGGCTTGAAAATTCATTTTCCGATGTCGTTGTATTATCCAAAGAATGTGCTTTTATTGTAGGTAAAAATGGGACCATTTTAAGGTGGGACGGGACTGCCTGGAAACAAGAAGAGGTGCCTTTAAGTGAAAATTTAATCGCTATAGATGCGATATCTCCTGATTTTGTCTATGCAGTCGGGGAAGGTGGGGTTATACTGCATTTTGACGGGGTTTCTTGGAGTGAAGTGTATAGCCCCTTTAAAGATCTTCATGTCGACGAAGGTTTTGCTTTACATGATATAGACCTTTTGGACAGAAATTCCGGTATCACCGTTGGTGGGCCAATGACAGGTGAACGCCATGGCGCACTCGGTTTTTTTGATGGAGCAATGTGGACACTTGATCGGTTTGATCAGGATTGTGTTTATACATCCGTTGGGATGGCAAGCAAGGAATATGCTGCTACGGGCGGATATAATGACGCCAATAGTTATGCTGAAGAAGCTTCTGCAAATCTCATTGAATGGAATGGTGATACCTGGACAAGGGTTGAAGGGCTGCCATGGAGGAGGTTTGTTACAGGCATATCTTTCGCGAGTCAAGATATGGGGTTTGCTGTAACAGATCATGATGGTGGACCCGTGATTGCCAAATACAATAATCATTCATGGACGACAATCGAACATGATATCACCCGCGCTTTAGAGGATGTTCACATGATCTCGGAAAATTTAGGATTTGCTGTGGGGACTCGTGAATCAGTGCATATTGATAGTGATCTCGTTTATGATGCTGCCGCCTATTATTATATAATCAAATGGGACGGGAAAACATGGTCTCAAATGGACACAACAAATATTGATCAGGTAGTGACTGAAGATGGCGTATTAATAGGGGCGACAAACCTATATGGGGTTAGTGGTGTAGGTTATTGAGCAACCAAAATCCCTTAATTAGTGCCCGAACGGAAACCCCGATTTCCAGTTATATCAACTAAACAACCACCAGCTAAAGCAGGAGGGTTGAAGTCAAGTGCTGAAAGCACGGATACGGGTCAAAGACCCGTCATTTAAGAACCTGTTTTAAAAATCATCATCTGGTTTTGGCTCAAAACCATGCTCAATAATCATTATTTCAGACATTTTTCATGCTTACCGGAGAAATTCACGAACATGCTGAACGGTACCATCTTGCAAAGCATGATATTTTATTACCCATGAATTTTTTGAAGACCCGGTTAAATATTTTCTTTAATGACGACACTAAACGATAAAATGGCGCCCGTCACCTTGCTGCGTCCCGTATAGATAAACGTCAGCAGCCACAGGATTTGTAAAAATAGTATCACAGAAGGCTTCCAGACGGTGTGCAGACCCGCAATGATATCATGTCCGGGATGGATTGTGACGGGAAACAGCCAGGCAATGGCCAGAGCATAAAAAATCGTTAAGAACCCCATGACCTGATAAGCGGATATTTTGCCCTCACCGCGATGGTCCGCCCGGATAAATAAGGTATACCGATACGCGATCGAAAAAATTTTTCCCGGCCAGGTTGAGGCCTATGGTTCGGACTTGAAACGGGACGTGGAATCGTTGATCCGGCGCAATTCTAATTATACCGAGCCACTTGAACCGGT
>JBAQUK010000326.1:0-21330 GCA_049297455.1 Desulfosalsimonadaceae bacterium
AAACCGGTTTACTTCTGTTGGGGTCATGGTATACTCCTTTTTTTATAAGTGTCCGGAATTGGACACTTACAGGAGTTATACACTATTTTTGATTTTTTTCCGCCGCATAGCGGCTTCGTTCAACCAGTCGCTCAACCGGACAGAGCTATCGCCCTGCCGGTTAGCTCGTTGTTAGGCCCATAATAACTCATACGAGGTCCTCATTAAAAGAAGAGGCGGGGAAACCTTTTCTATCATATTCAGGAAAACAAAAAAATCACCATTTGATATCCAGGGAATCAAAACCAAGGCAACAACAAAAGACATTCTTGCGGCAGTTCGAGAATCCAGGGAACGATTTACCGGACATAACATTGAAGATTGACGGGCAGGGTCGGGTGCTGAGCCGGATTGCGGCAAAAAAAGCGGCCCGGGGCCGGTCTTTAAGCCGGGAACTCGAAGATAAGGGCATTCTCGTCCGCTGGACCGGCCGTTCCACCCTGGCCGAAGAAATGCCGGATGCGTATAAGGATGTCACCCAGGTGGTAGATGTGGTGCATGGGTCCGGAATATCAAAAAAAGTGGCAAGATTGCGGCCCCTTGCGGTGGTTAAGGGATGAAGGCCCATGTGGACGTCTTCTGAAACAACTTTCGATGTGTATTTATCTGGTTTCCTGATAATACAAATCATTAGCCGGAAGCAAAATAGAAAAACGTTTTTTATCAGGGAACCAGATAAACTTATGGGGAGGAAGATATATGTGGAAATGTGAAATGTGTGGAAGAAAAAACGAGGACAATGTTGACCCTTGCGCATTTTGCGGGGCAAAAAAAGGTGCAATTCTATCAATAGAAACGAATAAGAACCCCACTGAATACACTACCACTTATGGCACAGCTCGAATGCTATGCCAAATCGTATCTTTCGTGGGTTGGGCCGCAGTTACTATAAGTGGCCTAATTTTTTTTCTTTCCATAATAAAAAGCGCGGATAATGGTTTTGCTCTGATAGGGATACTTCCCTCCCTCGCGGGCATTATAGGCGGTCTAATCTTGGTGATGGTAGGCCAAATGACGCGAGCGACAGTTGATACTGCCGACAACACAGGACAAATGTTGGCTGTCATGAAGAAGAAATGATAAAAATATGGCTGATTATGATCAAAGAACCTCTTATAATCATGCTAATGCAGCCGACACCAAAAGCCGCGTCCGCTAAAGAATCACGCTATCACCGCCCTAACCGAAAAATGATAGCTTTTCGTCGTTAATGACGAAGGAACTAAAAAAGCCGTAATTATTGATATCAAGAAACATGGCGATCTTCGTGAGGATTTCTATGACACTCTGATAGCGAAAGAGCGAAAGGCTGGGCCGATGGAGTCGCTGGAGTATGTTAACAAGAAAATTCTGGAGCGCCGGTAATAGCTGAATATCAGATTATTTTGCCCGATCGGCATGCAAGAACTCCGTCTTTTCCCTTCCACTATCGCGCACGATATGCCTCTCGGAGCAGGCAGTCTTTCCGTTGGTCTGGTTTCCAACTTGACAAATGAAGCAATAACACGTACAATTGTACTCATGAAAATAACAGCCGACACAAACACATTTATTGCCGTTGCCTTAAACGAGCCGGAAAAAGCTAAAATCATTCAACTTACAGAAGGCCATGATCTAATTGCGCCCGATGTCTTACCGTTTGAAATCGGGAATGCATTAACAGCAATGATGAAAAAAAGCGCCTTGAAAAAAGAGGAGGTTGCGTCGGCATGGGAAATTGTGCAACAAATACCCGTTGATTTGAGGTATACGGACATTCTATCGGCATTGAAAATTGCAATAAAATTTAATATTTATGCGTACGATGCGTATTTTTTAGCCTGCGCACAAAACCTCCGCAGCCCCCTGCTTACCCTTGATCTTGGGATGCAACGGGTGGCGCGGGAGATGGGAATACCGATTTTGGAGTAAATATCATGAAAGTCTACACCTATTCCGAAGCGAGACAGCGTCTTGCGGATGTTCTGAATATTGCAAAAAATGAAGAGGTCCTCATTAAAAGAAGAGGCGGGGAAACCTTTTCCATTATATTCAAGAAAACAAAAAAATCCCCGTTCGACATTCCGGGAATCAAAACCAGGGCAACAACAAAAGACATTCTTGCGGCAGTTCGAGAATCTAGGGAACGATTTACCGGACATGACATTGAAGAGAATTAAAAGGAGATTAAACCCATGACACCCGAGATTTTCAGGGAATACGACATCAGGGGTATCGCCGGAAAGCAGATCACCGAAGACGATGTCATTCTTATCGGCAAAGGCATCGGCACATTCCTGGCCCAGCACAACTGCTTCCGGCTGACGGTTGGCCGCGACTGCCGCCTGACTTCCGATGCTTTTTCTGAAAAGCTTATCGAGGGCCTCATGTCCACCGGCTGCCATGTTATCGACATTGGCGTGTGCCCCACGCCGGTGCTGTATTTTTCCATCCAGCACCTCAACCAGGAAGGCGGTGTGATGCTCACCGCCAGCCACAATCCGCCGGAATATAACGGGTTTAAAATATGCAAACACACAGATTCGGTTCACGGAGAACAAATCCAGCAAATCCGGCATATTATTGAACAAAAAAAATTCGCTTCAGGCACGGGGTCAAGGGCAAAGGCCGATGTCGTCACCCCTTACACCCGGTTTCTGATGGACAACATCCGCATCAACAAGCCGCTGAATGTCGGCATTGACGCCGGAAACGGCACCGCCGGGGTCATCGCCGTGCCCGTATTAAAGGCGCTTGGCTGCAATATTATGGATATCTATTGCGACATGGACGGCCGTTTTCCCAACCACGAGGCGGACCCGACCGTGGCGAAAAACATGGCGGACCTCATCCGGATGGTACGGGAGAAAAATCTGGACCTGGGTATCGGGTATGACGGCGACGGCGACCGCATCGGGGTGGTGGATGAACGGGGCCATCTTGTCTACGGCGACCAGCTCATGATCATTTTTGCCAGGGAAATCCTCTCCCGCAAACCCGGCGCCACCTTCATATCCGAGGTCAAATGCTCCAAAACCATGTATGACGACATCATGCGCCATGGCGGCAACGCCATTATGTGGAAAACCGGCCATTCCCTGATCAAGGAAAAAATGAAGATCGAGAAGGCGGAGCTGGCCGGGGAGATGAGCGGCCACATGTTTTTCGCGGACCGGTATTTCGGATTTGACGACGCGATATATGCCACCTGCCGGCTGCTGGAAATTTTGGCCGATACCGGAAAAGCCCTTTCCCAGTTGCTTGCGGATGTGCCGAAAACATTTACCACCCCTGAAATCCGAGTGGATTGCCCGGACACGGTCAAATTTTCAGTGGTCGAAAAACTGACGGAAAAATTCCGTGCGCAATACGATGTCATTGATATCGACGGAGCCAGAATCGTTTTTGCGGACGGATGGGGCCTGGTTCGGGCCTCCAACACCCAGCCGGCCCTGGTGCTCCGCTTTGAAGCCCTGTCGGAAGAGCGGCTTGCCGAGATCCGGAATCTGGTGGAATCCTCCCTGGCAATCGTGCAAAACGAAACCCTGTTTTAAAAATTTCAGGGTTTAAAATGCTTGATTCATATATTTAATCATGAAATAAGAAATTTTTGCCGATTGTGCAAGGTATGATCGGCCCGACTGGGGCCGTAATTTGCGATGTGTTCTATTTACCGCATAAAAATGTGAAACTTCAGTTATTGTTATTGTTAATGAATATTATATAATTTCATGCCAAGGAGCCAAAGAATGAAGGTGCTGATCAGCGACAAATTAGGAGAAGAAGGCGTTAAAATTCTCCAGAACGAAGAAGGAATCGAAGTGGATGTCAAAACCGGGCTCGCCCCGGAGGAATTGAAAAAAATCATCGGCCAGTATGACGGTCTGATCATCCGGAGCGCCACCAAGGTCACTGCGGACCTGTTGGAGGCGGCCACCAATTTAAAGGTTGTCGGACGGGCGGGGATAGGTCTGGACAACGTGGATATCCCGGCGGCCACCAAAAAAGGCGTGGCCGTCATGAATACCCCCGGCGGCAACGTGGTCACCACTGCCGAACATACCCTTTCGCTCATGATGGCCCTGACCCGGAACATTCCCCAGGGCACGTCCACCATCAAACAGGGACAGTGGGAAAAGAAGAAGCTCGAAGGCCGCGAAATATTTAATAAAACATTAGGCATCATTGGATTCGGCAAAATCGGATCCGTGGTTGCGGACCGGGCCCGGGGACTTAAAATGCGGGTGGTGGTGTTCGATCCCGTGGTACAGCCCGAAGTCATCGAAAAAGAGGGTTTTGAGTATGTGGACCTGGACGATTTGTTCAAACAATCCGATTATATAACGGTGCATGTGCCCAAAATCCCGGCAACCGTCGGTCTGCTCAACAAGGCGGCGTTTGCCAAAATGAAGGACGGGGTCATGGTGGTGAACTGCGCCCGGGGCGGCATTATTGATGAAAATGATCTGTATGACGCCATCACCTCCGGAAAAGTCGCGGGCGCGGCCCTGGATGTGTTCAGCGCCGAGCCGCCGCCAGCCGACCTGCCGCTCCTCAAACTGGACAAAGTCATCGCCACCCCGCACCTGGGCGCTTCCACCAAAGAAGCCCAGACCAATGTGGCCGTGGCCGTGGCCCAGCAGTTCATCGAATTTTTAAAGTACAACAATATCATCAACGCGGTGAATGTGCCGGCGATTTCCGGCAAACTCCTTGAGCAGCTCCGGCCGTTCATGACCCTTGCCGACCGCATGGGATGTATGCAGGCCCAGTTTTTAACCGGTCAGCTCAAGGAAATCCATCTGGAATATCAGGGCGATTTTCACGGCCTGGAGTTGAAACCCGTAACCACGGCGTTTTTAAAGGGGATTCTGGATGTTCTGGTGCAGGATGGCGTCAACTCGGTAAATGCGCCGGTACTGGCAAAAGAAATGGGCATTAAAGTATCTGAAACCGAGACTGCCGATTCCGATAAATTCATGAACCTGATCAGCGTCAGAATCGTGACAACGGAAAAGGAACGCGTGGTGGCGGGGTCGGTTTTCGGCAAGACGGACGCCAGAATCGTCAGAATTGATGATTTCCGTATTGAAATTATTCCCGAAGGGCACCTGGCCCTGATTCATAACCTGGATGAGCCCGGCGCCATTGGCAGCATCGGGAACCTGCTGGGGGAAAACAAGATCAATATTTCCCAAATGCATGTGGGCACCCAGGTGGGCGGGCAAAACAATGTGATCCTCATCAAAACCGACGATCCCCTGACCGATGACATGAAGAAAAAAGTGCAGGCGCTCCCAAAAGTAAAATCCATCCGGACATTTGAATTGTAAAACGGAAACTTTTAAACAATAATACCCATGACATTGTGATGCGGATCCACACTCCGCGTCATAATGTCATTTTATCCATTCCATGATCCAAGAGGCGGCGATGACAGAAAATAAGCAGACCCAACCCGATTTTGCAATGCCGGTAATCAATTTTTCCACCTTTATTCTATCATTGAATTCCGCGGCCCTGGCTCATCTTGGATTGGAAACAGATCCCACCACCGGCACCCGGTCCGCCAATCTTCTGATGGCCAAGCAGACCATTGATATTCTCGCCATGATGGAAGAAAAGACCAAAGGGAATCTGACCGAAGACGAAAAGCGGCTCATAACGCACCTGATTTATGAACTGCGCTTGCTGTATGTCAAACAGGCAAAAGGGAATTAATCCCCTAAGCGATGACGCCTTACCAATGGATATCCAATCTCCCGCCAAAATAAACCTGTATCTCGAGGTGACCGGCAAGCGGACGGACGGATATCATAACCTCAATACCCTCATGTGCTGTATCGATCTGCATGATTCCATCCGGCTATCCTTTGGAAAAACCCGGATCACAATTCATTGTTCCCATCCGGATGTGCCCCAAGACGAATCCAACCTGGCCTGCCGCGCCGCAAAATTATTTTTGGACACCATCGGCAGTCGTGACGGCGTTCATATGGATATTGAAAAAAGAATTCCCATTGGCGCGGGCCTCGGCGGGGGGAGCAGCAATGCGGCGGCAGTGCTCAAGGCATTAAACGCGCACTTCGGCAAACCGGTCTCCCAAGCGGATTTGCTGGCAATGGGAAAAACCATTGGCGCGGATGTGCCTTTTTTTATTTACGGCAAACCGGCGATTGCAACGGGAATCGGGGATATTTTAACCCCCTGCCCCCATCTCGAATCTTTTCCGCTGGTGCTGATTTACCCGTCAGTTCCCGTATCCACCGTTGAGGTATATAAAAAATTGAATTTAAGATTGACAAAAACCAAAAAAATAAATACACGTTTTCTTTTTAAACAAAACCGGGGCCGGGATGCGTTTCAATTTCTATTTAATGATCTGGAACCCGTCGCATCCGTTATATGCCCTGATATTGAGGCTGCAAAGGCATCTTTACTTAAGCAAAACGCCATGGCGGCGTTGATGACGGGCAGCGGCTCAGCGGTATTCGGACTTTTTGAAAATGACGATTCGGCGTTAAAGGCATTTCATGCCATTTCCGACCCGATCACCGGAACCAAGGTTACCGCATATAATAAAAGGACATGGCAGATCCATCTGAGCCGTTTGGTTGTATAACCGCTATTGATAAAAAATATTGCCGGTTACAATGACCATTGCGGAAAATCTCCGAACCGGATGGGCTCGTCCGCAAAAAATATTGGGGCGTCGTCAAGCGGAAAGACACAGGATTTTGATTCCTGCATTCGGAGGTTCGAATCCTCCCGCCCCAGCCAGTATAACCATTTTAAAATAAAAGATTTGTAACTATGCATGAGGATAACGGGTATGTTCTTTTTGCGGGGAATTCCAACCCGATTCTTGCCCAGGCCATTTGCGCCTATTTGAAAAAAGATCTTGGCGGCGCAAAAGTCAAACGGTTCAGTGACGGTGAAATTCAAATCGAAATTGATGAAAACGTCCGTTTAAAAGACGTGTTTGTAATTCAGTCCACCAGCGCCCCGGTGAATGACAACCTGGTTGAACTCATGCTGATGATCGATGCCCTGAAGCGGTCTTCCGCCAAACGGATCACCGCTGTGATACCCTACTTCGGATACGCCCGTCAGGACAAAAAGGTGGCGCCCAGGGTGCCCATCAGCGCGAAAGTGGTGGCGGACATGCTGACAACCGCCGGTGCCAACCGGATCATTACCATGGACCTGCACGCCGGGCAGATTCAGGGCTTTTTCAATATCCCCGTGGACAACCTGTTTGCAGCACCGGTGATTATCGACTATATGCGAAAACAAATCACCCATGATACCATCATCGTTTCACCGGACGCAGGGGGTGTGGAACGGGCAAGGGCATTTGCAAAACGTCTGGATTGCGGCCTTGCCATTATTGATAAACGCCGGGATGCGCCCAATAAGGCCAAAGCCATGGCTGTCATCGGTGATGTCAGCGGAAAGCGGGCCATTATCTTAGATGATATGGCCGATACCGCAGGGACATTGACCGAAGCCGCGAAAGCACTGGCAACAAATGGCGCCAGTGAAGTGCATGCCTGCTGCACCCACCCGGTTTTATCCGGACCGGCTATTGACAGGATCACCGATTCCGTATTACAGACAGTTGTCGTCACAGATACCATTCCTTTATCCGACAAAGGCAGGGCCTGCCCTAAAATAAAAGTTCTGTCCATATCCGGTCTTATCGGGGAAGCGATCATTCGGAGCCATACCGGGGATTCTGTCACATCATTATTTATCTAACAAACCTAAATACTTAGGAGGCATAAATTTTGGAAATACATAAAATAGAAGCGCAACCGAGACATTCCACAGGAAAAGGAACCGCACGGTCCCTGCGCCGGGACGGAAGAATTCCCGCTGTTCTCTATGGTTCAGACATTGACAGCGTCAATCTCTCACTGGACACCCATACGATCGATCTGCTGTTAAAGAAAATCAACTATGCGCAAAGCCTGTTGAATCTGGTCGTTGAAAGTGAGCCGCCCATTAATAAGACGGTCATGATCAAAGAGATTCAAATCGAACCCCTCAGCCAGAATCTCCGTCATGTCGACCTCTATGAAGTCAACATGAAACGAAAATTAACCGTCACGGTTCCGGTAGTGATTACCGGTATGGCAAAAGGCGTTGAAGATGGCGGCGTTCTTCAGATTATCCGCAGGGAACTGGATGTCAACTGTCTGCCGGATGCGATTCCGGAAAATATTACCATTGATGTGACGAATCTGGAAATCGGTGATTCCATTCATGTCAATGAACTCAAGCTGGACGGTGCGGGTGAAATCCCCCATGATGTGAACTTCACCATCGTCACCATTGTCGCCACGAAACGTTCGGAAAGCGACGAAAAAGTTGCCGGAGTCGAAGAAGCCGGTAAAACCGAAGCCGCCGCCGGTGCTGCAAAATAATCCGCAGGCGTTTGTGCCGTCATCCGGTTTTTTATCAAACGCACATGATAATGCCTGTTAAGCAGTTAGCGTCCTGTTATGCCGAATGATTCATGGATGATTGTGGGGCTGGGAAATCCGGGCCGTGAATACGAAAAAACCAGGCATAATATCGGATTTATGGTTGTTGACCGGCTCGCAGCGGGTTGCGGGATCACCCTCACCCAAAAAAAATTCGATAATCTTTTTGGGCTGGGAAAAATAGAGGATATACCGGTCATATTATCAAAGCCCATGGCCTATATGAACCGCAGCGGCCCCCCGGTCCGGCAGCTGGCAAAATATTATCAACTGGAATTAGACCATATACTGGTCATACATGACGATATTGACATTTTATTCGGAAATTTAAAAATCAAATCGAAAGGAGGGCATGGGGGGCATAATGGAATAAAATCTATTATCGATGCCACTGGCGGATCGGAATTTCCAAGGATCAGAATCGGCATCGGGCGTCCGGATGCACATCAAAGGGATGTCACGAATCATGTACTCGGTATCTTCACTCCTGATGAAATGCAATCTCTGGAACCTGTTCTATCCAATGCAGTGGACGCTGCTCAATTAATATTAAAAAAAAACATCACCATCAGCATGAATCAATTTAACAGAAATTAGCAGAAATGAAGTAGGCTCTGATAAACTTTAATCTTTATGTAAGGGAGGAAAAACATGGAAGCGTTAATGGGAAATATTCCACTCACGTGTACAATCGTTGGACTGGTGGGTATTATGTACTCACTGCTCGTTGCCGGAATCATCAAGGGTGCTCCGGCCGGTAACGCAAGAATGCAGGAAATCGCCGCCGCCATTCAGGAAGGCGCGATTGCGTATCTGAACCGTCAGGCAAAAAGCATGGGCGCTGTCGGTGTTATTATTTTTGGTGTGATTTTTTTCACGCTGGGACCCAAAACCGCCGTTGGTTTTCTGGTTGGTGCCCTCTCCTCTTTCATCGCCGGTTATATCGGAATGAGAGTTTCGGTTATCGCCAACGTCAGAACCACTGAAGCCTCAAGAGGCGGCCTTTCAGCCGGTCTTTCCATGGCATTCAAAGGCGGTTCGGTTACCGGTATGCTGGTTGCCGGCTTAGGTCTTACCTCTCTGGCCGGCTTCTTTACCTATATGATGGCATCCGCTCCTGAAGGCACAAAACTCATCGAATTGGTCGTGCCTCTGGTCGCGCTTGGTTTTGGCGGCAGCTTGATTTCCATCTTTGCCCGTCTGGGCGGCGGTATCTTCACCAAAGGCGCTGACGTCGGTGCCGACCTGGTGGGTAAAGTCGAAGCCGGGATTCCTGAAGATGATCCGAGAAACCCTGCGACCATCGCCGACAATGTTGGCGACAACGTCGGTGACTGCGCCGGTATGGCAGCCGACCTTTTTGAAACCTATGTTGTAACCCTGGTTGCTGCCATGCTCCTGGGTACATTGCTTTTCCCGACCAATGATGTGGTCGTCTTCCTGCCTCTGGTGCTGGGTGCCGTTTCCATCGTTGCTTCCATCATCGCCATGTTCTTTGTTCGCCTGGGTAAGAGCGAATATATCATGGGCGCTCTGTACAAAGGGATGTTCGGCGCCGCCATCATTGCAGCCGGTGCTTTTTATTTTGTCATAAATTATATGGTAGTAGTTGAACTCAAGCTCGGTGCCGAAGTCATCACGGCCATGAATCTGTATTACTCCGCTCTGGTCGGACTGGTTCTTACCGTATTGATCGTTGTGATTACCGAATATTACACAGGTATTTACGGGCCGGTAAAACACATTGCAGAGGCTTCCACAACGGGTCATGGCACGAACATCATCGCCGGTATCGGCGTCAGCCTCCAGGCGACAGCTGCTCCGGTTCTGACGATCTGCGCCGCCATTTATGTCGCTTATGACTTTGCCGGACTTTACGGCATTGCCATTGCGGCCGTTTCCATGCTGTCCATGACGGGTATGGTTATTGCGATCGATGCTTACGGCCCCATCACAGACAACGCCGGCGGCATTGCCGAAATGGCGGAACTCGATGACAGCGTCCGCGCCGTCACCGATCCTCTGGATGCAGTCGGAAACACCACAAAAGCAGTTACCAAAGGTTATGCTATCGGTTCCGCCGCACTGGCAGCCCTGGTGCTTTTTGCAGCCTATACCCAGGAATTCGCCCTGCATGGCGGCGAAAGCAAAATCGCGTTTGATCTGGCTGATGTAAACGTCATCATCGGCCTGTTTATCGGCGGACTTCTGCCCTACCTGTTCGCCTCCATGGCCATGAGCGCTGTCGGTAAAGCCGGCGCAGCTGTTGTTGAAGAAGTGAGACGTCAGTTCCGCGAAATTCCGGGCATCATGGAAGGCACAGCCAAACCCGATTACAAAGCCTGTGTTGATATCGTCACCAAGTTTGCGTTAAGCCAGATGATGATTCCGGCGCTTATCCCGGTTGTCACCCCGCTGCTGGTCGGCTTCCTGCTGGGCAAAGTGGCGCTGGGCGGTCTTTTGATCGGCAGTATCGTTACCGGTCTGTTTGTCGCTATTTCAATGACCACCGGCGGCGCTGCATGGGATAACGCAAAAAAATACATTGAAGAAGGTTACTTCGGCGGCAAGGGCTCTGACGCCCATAAAGCTGCGGTTACCGGCGACACCGTCGGCGATCCGTACAAAGATACCGCTGGTCCGGCAATCAACCCGATGATCAAAATCCTGAATGTTGTTGCCTTGCTGATGGTTCCTTTCCTGATGTAATATCGCAGCAATGATATAAATTCAGACGAGTTAAAAGGGGTTGGCGGTTTTACCGTCAACCCCTTTTTTTTTGTTGATTTTTATCTATTAAAATGTTAAGTTATTTTTTTTATTTGAAATAATATTAATTAGACAAAGCAGCACGGTGTTAAAAATGGCAAAAAAAGCAAGCAACGCAGTCATTAAAGAAGCGGAAGAACCATCGGCCATGAAGGTATTTAATGTCGGGGATCTGGCCGTTTACCCGGCACACGGCGTGGGCCGGATCGAATCCATTGAGTCCCGGACCATCAATGGCGACAAGCATGATTTTTATATCTTGAAAATACTTGAAAACAGCATGGTCATCATGATTCCGACCTGGAATGTGGCGTCAGTGGGATTAAGGAATATCATCGATTCAACCCAGGTCGCCGAAATATACGATGTATTAAGAACCAAAAAAGATGATATTTTCGACAACCAGACATGGAACAGGCGATACAAAGAATACATGGATAAGCTGAAGACCGGCTCCCTTTATGATGTCGCCGAAGTTTTCCGGGATCTGTACCTTCTTAAACTGGTCAAAGATTTGTCATTCGGAGAACGTAAGCTCCTGGACACGGCAAGAGTGCTGCTCTTAAGAGAACTGTGCACTGCCAAAAAGGCGGATGAAGAAACGGTCTGGGCGGAAGTTGAGACCTTATTCGCGCAACCTCAGTAATACCTTGAATTATATCAATAATATAATATATGCCTGATCAAAATCACGGGTCGTTTGTCATCCAGGTGGATACTGTTAATGCCGGCAAACGACTCGATGCTTTTGTGGCGACGCTATTTCCGGACATATCCCGCAATACCATTTCCCGCCTGATCCGCCTTGGGGAAATAACGGTTCACCATTCCATCAAAAAGCCAAGCTTTCAGCTTTCTCCTGGCGATATGATATCCGGCAGTATTCCGGCCATAGAACCCTCCGCTCACCTGAAGCCGGAACCCATGACCATCCCCGTCCTTTTTGAGGATGATGCCATTCTTGTGATCAATAAGCCGCCCGGCCTGGTTGTCCATCCATCCCCCGGACATGCGCAAGGCACTCTTGCCAATTGGCTCATCCACCACCATCCCGCCATTGCGGGGGTCGGGGGATTTCCCGGCCGACCCGGTATCGTTCACCGACTTGACCGGGACACATCCGGGGTCCTGGTGGTCGCCAAAACCGAAACCATATATAATGATATGGTATTAAAATTCAAAGAAAGACGGGTAACCAAAACATACCTGGGACTGGTATACGGGAATATTGACAAGGATTGCGGACAGATTGTGTTGCCAATTGGACGGCATGCAAAAAACAGGAAAAAAATGGGCATATCCGATAGTTCCAATGCACGATATGCTGAGACGCATTGGAAACTTCGAGAGCGATTTAAGCAGGTATCACTCGTGGAGTTTGATATTAAAACCGGCAGAACCCATCAGATCCGGGTCCATTGCGCTGCCATCCACCACCCGATTGTCGGGGATCCGGTGTATGGTTTTAAAAAACCCGGCAGACTGTTTGATGACAACCCCCTGTTGAAAAAATTTATCCGATCAATCCCCAGACAGATGCTTCATGCCTGGCGATTGGGGTTTAACCATCCTGAAACAGGGGAAAACATGCAGTTTGAAGCGCCTTTACCCGATGACATGACCGCTGTAATTGCCGCCATCCGGGCATCATCGGCACAGGCCTGAGAATTCAACCGCTATTTCACGTCCAGCTTGCATTGCAGCGATTCCTTATCAAAGGTCATGATGATTTCCTGACCTTGTTTCCTTCCCTGGCTTAATGTCTTGTATTCCTGAACCATCCGTTTCTTAAATTCAACCTTGGTCTCCGGGTTGTCCTTGCATCCGTAAAATCTCAATTTTTCCTGCTGGATTTCCCATAGCGTATCCAGAGAATACTGAGATTTGGTCTGAATCCGGGCATCCCCATCCTCAGACGTGGAACTCCCGGCAATGGACTCAATAGAAGAAGTCCCGGTTTGTTTTTTACTTTGCGCTTCAGCGTTTTCCCAAAGCTGGTTCCAGGCCTGTTTATTGTAGTGAAGTTTCCACTGGAGATTGTCGAGCAATACCGCCAGTTGTTTGGTGAAAACGCTGTTAGGGATTTTAAATCCTTGAATTCTCTCGATTAAATCCAGATGGCGGGGGTGAGGTCGATTTCTTTTATCAGCAAGATACGCTCTGATTTTCGAATCCATCTCGTCGATCTGACGGCCGAACAAAGCAAGGGTCTGCTCAACCTGCTTCCGTTGTTCCTCAATTTCCGTACCCCGTCTATCAATAAAATCCATTGACATTATCAGTTGCCCTATGCTTGGCCCTACCAGGAATTTAAAATACCATGCCCTTTGCATTTGGCCAGCTCATCCTGACATTGCTGAAACCGGAACCCTACCACCTTGAGAAGGTAGGACATCACCCGATACCCCATTAACGGATCGGCATCAAAAAGATCCAGCAGCGACTGTCTGGGTATTTTCACAACAGAGGCGGTCCGTGCGACACAATAAGCGGAAAGCATCATTTTATAGGGGGGGATAAAGCAGGACCATCCCAGCATGCGTTTTTTCTGATCGTCCGCTTCAAAACTGGAAATAGTTGTCTCATCACTGGTGGGGCGATGGCCGGGCAATTCAAACCGTAGATCCACTTTCCCGTCAATGACCAGCCAGAGATGGTCGGCTGTATCTCCTTCCTTAAAGAGTCTGTCTCCGCGTTTAAACTCCTGCTTTACGCAAAACTGCTGAATGGCGGTCAACTGTTCATCGGATAATTCCTTAAACGCCTGAACCTTGTCCAAATCTTTCAGTGTGATCATATAATCCCCTTTAATATCAAACACTATCCTTATTATAACAAAGACGGCAACAACTCAAGCACCGATTTGCTTCGTACCGCGCCTGCGCGTCCGTGATCACCAGATCGACTTCATCTAAAGTGTGGATACGCTGGGCGACGGGCAATTCCGGCATTTCGGTACGTTTCTTCTGAAAAATGCCATCCACGGATTCAAAAATGGTGCCCGGTATATGCTTATTCAATATGGCTTTCGGCTGGGGGATCACGGGCTTGCCTTTTAAAAACAGATCAATGGATCTGGCCGCTTTCCGGCCACCGCCGATGGCGTCAACCACTAAGGCCGGACCGGTTGCCGAGTCACCGGCTGCAAAGATATACGGCACATTGGTTTGGCAGGTGGCAGGTTCCACATCAAAAGTATTCCACCGGGTGATTGACAAGCCATCCACCCGATCGCCTTTGCCCCGGAAATCCAGGAGCGGGGACTGACCGATGGCAGTAACAATCATATCCACATCCAGAACCGTCTCGGAACCCTTGACCGGAACCGGCCGCCGCCGGCCGCTGCTGTCCGGTTCTCCCAGTTCCATTTTCAGGTATTCCAAGCCTGTCACTTGCTTTTCATCGTTTCCGATCACGCGGTTGGGGGCTGCCAGGAATACGAATTCAATGCCTTCATGTTCAGAGGCGACAATTTCCACTTCATTGGCGGGCATTTCTTTCCGGGTTCGACGGTATACCAGATACACCTTGTCAACGCCTTTTCTCAGCAAGGTCCGGCAACAGTCAATGGCGGTATTTCCGCCCCCGATCACCGCGACCCGGCGGCCGATCCGGACTTTTTCCTCATTACCGATTTTCGCCAGGAAATTGATGCCGGTAAAGCATCCTTCCAGATCTTCGCCCGGTATCCCAAGACTGTAGTCATTCCAGGCGCCGACACTGAAAAACACGGCGTCGAAACCCGACGCGATCAGTGATCCGAAGTCAAAATCAACGCCCAAGCGCACATTGGTATGATTTTTAATGCCCAGATTCAAAATCCCCTCGATTTCCCAGTCCAGAACCTTTTTGGGAAGGCGGTATTCGGGAATGCCGTATCTCAGCATGCCGCCGAGTTTGGGCATGGCTTCAAAAATTTCAGGGCTGTGACCTGCGCGACGAAGGAAATAAGCGCAGCTTAATCCGGCCGGACCACCACCGATCACCGCAACGCGTTTTCCGGTATCGGGCGCACATTCAATGGGCAGCCGTTTTCCGGAGTTCATTTCCATGTCCGCGACAAAGCGTTTGAGCTGATTGATGGAAACCGGTTCATCTGCAATACCGCGGCGGCAAAAGGACTCACAGGGATGGGGGCAGACGCGGCCGCAGGCCAGGAGCAGCGGATTTTTCTCGCGAATGGTGTTGACCGCAGCCTCATATTCGCCTTTGCGGATATGGCCGATATACCGCGGGATATCAATTTCCGCCGGACATGTCTGGGCGCAGGGGGCCAACGCATCATCGCCGGCGTTTAAATGCAGCAGCCGCTCCGAAACCGTTCGCACCTCCAGGATCGATTTGGGACAGGCGATTTCGCAGGCACCGCATCCCACGCATTTCTCTTTATCAACAACCGGGTAGCCGTTGGGTCCCAGACGAATGGCGTCAAACTTACACGCCCGCACACAATCGCCGAATCCCAGACACCCCACCCCACAGTCCCTTTTGCCTCCATACAGAGAGGTGACGGCGCTGCAAGTATTTAGGCCGGAGTATACATAGCGGTCGGTGGCCCGGTTTCCCCCGTCACAGTTATTGTAGGATTTCAAGGGCTCGGCGACGCCCGCCTCAGTCCCCATAAGTCCTGCGATGGCGGATATATTCTCCTTACCGATCAGAATACATGTGTTTGCAGGGGAGTCGTCATTCACTATCGCCTGGGCCGCTGCGGAACATCCGGCGAATCCGCATCCGCCGCAATTCGCTCCTGCCAGCAGTCCTTCGACTTTGCCGATGCGGGGGTCCTCATAAACATAAAATATTTTAGAGGCGAAACTCAGGAGCAAGCCGCAAACTGCGCCAAGTACCAATAAAAAAAGTATTGATTCAACCACAACAAACCTCGTATTTTGTTATATTCATGCCAATTGACAGAGACAAAGAATTTTTTTCACAATTTTTAAACCATGCCCTGAAAAGCGAAAAAAGCAAGGGCGATCATCCCGGCGGTGACAAGACCGATGGACGTATCCTGCAATGGTTTCGGAACGCGGGCCAGGAGAATCCGCTCGCGCAAGCCTGCAAAAAGGATCAGGGCGAATCCGTAACCCAGCGCATAAAATGTAGATGCGACCAGGGTATGGAGAAAGTCCATTTCCTTATCAATACATAATACGCACACCCCCAGCACCGCGCAGTTGGTGGTAATCAGCGGCAGAAAAATCCCAAGTCCTGCATAGAGTGCGGGGATGCTTTTTTTGAGAAACATTTCAACAAACTGCACAAGAGCTGCGATGACAAGGATAAATGACATGGTTCTGAGATATACAAGATCGAAAGGGACCAGTATAAAGGTGTAAACCACCCACGTGATGGTGCCGGACAATACCAGAACAAACACAACGGCCATGGACATACCCACCGCTGTTTCCATTTTCTTGGATGTACCCAGGAAAGGACAATTCCCAAGAAACTGAGCCAGCAGTATATTGTTCACAAAAATGGTTGATATGATCAGTTCAAAATACCCTATTTGCATGGTCGTCTCCTATTTCGTCCCTATGACATTTAATACACACAGCATCAGTCCAAGACAGATAAACGCGCCCGGCGCCTGGAGCAGAAAAGTGAACGGTTGAAATGACGGAAAAACGGAAGCCACGTTATAAGACAAATCACCCCACACCGTCAGCGTTCCGCTGCCGAGGACTTCCCGGATGGCCCCAAGAGCGCCCAGAGCAAGGGTATATCCGATCCCAATCCCCAGACCGTCGGCAATGGAATAGACGATGGTATTTTTACAGGCGAAGGCCTCGGCCCGTCCCAGAAGAATGCAGTTAACGACGATGAGCGGAATAAATACCCCGAGTTTCAGAAACAACTCATAGGTATATGCCTGCATCACAAGCTCCACAACCGTCACAAAGGTTGCGATAACAATAATGAAACAGGCGATTCTCACTTTGGACGGAATGATATTTCTCAGCATGGAAATCAGAATATTGCCGAATACAAGAACAAACCCGGTCGCAATGCCCATCCCGAGACCGTTTTCCATTGACGTGGTGACACCGAGCGCTGCGCAAATGCCCAGCACCAGCCGGAACGGAGGGAGTTCTTCCCACAATCCTTTTGTAAATTCCTGAACTAACGTCTTTGGCATATCAATCTCCCTCTATTTATCGAACTGCTTGATTTGTTCTTTGATCTGGGGTTCCAGCTTCTGAAACGTCGCCATCGCGTTTGTAACCGCCGCACAAACGCCGCGGGAAGTGATGGTGGCGCCGCTGATGGCGGTTATCTTTCCGCCGTCCTTATTGACCTTGATTTCTTTATCCCTTATGGAAACATCCTTAAATTGCGCAGTAAAAGAGGGATCATCCTTGGCCCTTGCGCCCAGACCGGGGGTTTCACTATGGGTTGTCACCGCCGCACCGATGACTTTACCGGAATCCAGATTGACGCCCACCATAAGACCGACATCGCCGCCGAACCCTTTGCCGTAACTTTCAAAAGCAATATTGCTGGCTTTTCCATCAATTTTTCCCACAAAAAAATTCTGTTCCAACTCCCCATCCGCGATTTTGAACCGATCCGCAATCGGATCATTGGTGGAACCCGCCAGAATGTTTTTAATTGCCGGTCCTTTGACGAATGTAAGCTGCTGGATCTCAATTTGTTTGGCGGTGCCAATATTGAACCCAGCGAGGACCCCTCCGGAAACTGCGCTCAGCACGGTGAGAACCACAACCATTTTAACCATTTCATTCATTTTAGACACCCTTTCCAATCGCTTTGGGTCTAATTTTATCCACCAGGGGATGCACCAGGTTGATTATCAAAACCGCATACAATACCCCGTCAATGTGAACGCCGATATTGCGGATCATCACGGTCAGCAAACCTCCGAGAAACCCGTAAATGATCATCGGTATAAAATTGACCGGGGATGAGGCGTCTTCAGTCGCCAGAAAAAAAGCCCCGATTAAGGTATAACCGGTAAACAGGTGGAATCCGGGGCTCGCATAAACGGGGTTGAGCCATTTAAAAAACAGGGCGGAGGCAATGACGCCGGCAAGAAACGTAAGGGCGATTTCCCACCGGATATAACCCCGGATCATCAGGTAAACACCGGCGGCCACTAGCCCGATGCCGAATGTGGCGCCGATGCCGCCGATCTGATGGCCTTTCAGGAGTTCCATCACGGTAAAGGAATCAAGAGCCTGTGCGCCGAAGGATTTGGACAAAACCAACGGATAGACTGCTTTAAAATCAAAAGAATAATTCAACAACGCGGCATTGAAATCAAACAGGGGAGACCATCCCAGCATTAAGATGGTCATTGCCAGAACTGCGGGATTGAAGGGGTTGGCGCCGATGCCGCCGAATATTTCCTTGCCGATCACCACCGCCAGAAAGGTACCGGTAACCACCGCCCACCAGGGGGTTGTGGCCGGCATCATCATCGCCAGCATCATGCCGATGACCGCCGCATTTCCGTCACCCACGGAGACGGGGCGCCGGGAAATGAAATTGATCAGTATTTCCCAAATAATGGCGGAAGCAATGGCGATCGTCACCACCCCCACCGCCGCTTGTCCGTACTGGTAACAACCGGGAACAACCGCAAACAGACTGGCCAGCAGGATATTGCGGCTTTTTGAGGCAGTACTGCTTCCGTTGTGCCAGAACGGTGCATGGGAAACCGTTAGTTTTAAGGTGCTAGACATTATCTTCCTCCGCTTCTTTCATCCGTTCCAGAGTGTATTTCGCCAGCCTGATATGCTGAAAAATCGGAATCCTGGACTCACAGACATAGCTGCAGAACCCGCATTCAATGCATGAAAACAGATCGTACTGATCCGCCCCTTCTTGAAATTGCCGGGCTTCAAGGTACCTGACCAGAAGGTTGACCTGGATGCCGGAGGGACACACGCGAACGCAATCGCCGCAGTTCACGCACGCCGCACCCTCGCTTTCGGCTATCTGGCTTTTATTTTGGACAATCAGGGTATCGGTATCCGGCATCACCGGGTAATCCGTTGCGTAAACGGAAATCCCCCTCAGGGGGCCGCCCACAATCAACTGATCGCCTTCCTCCAGCTTCTCATTGAACTCATTTAAGATATCCTGCAATGGTGTTCCGATGGGTACGGAAACCAGCCGGCGCGTGCCGTCTTTTGATATAAACGAAACCAGTTTGTCCAGGGGCAGTTTTCCGGTATTAAACGCCGCACCAATGGCGGCAACCGCCTCAGCGCTGAAAAAAGCGACGCCCGCCCCATGGTCCGGCGTTTCGGTGGACAGGACATGCTGCCGGATCAGATGAGGGTGGGCCGACGGGTATTCGGAATCCACGGTTTTGACGGTGGCCCCGGAGGACCCGGCCATCTGGGCAAGGTGTTGGGGAACAATGAGAATGACATCATGAATGCCGGTGATCTTGCGAAGGAAATCGATCCCCGTTTTGATGGAAATAATGTTGTTTTTAACAAAATATTGCCGGGTGGTGCTCAATAAATCGCAATCCGCACCCAGAACAACCATGGTTTTCACCGGATGATCCGTATTAAAAAAAACGGTGAAATCCGGTTTTCCGGGAAGTCCGGCCAGCAGATCCCTTGCTTTTTCAAGGGACGGCATCTGGCTGGTGCTCTTGAACTGATCGTCCATGATCTGGGCGGAATCCGCGTCGATATCAACAGTCACGACCGTGAATGTTTCTCCCAAGATTCCCACAAAAGGCGAAATATTCGATATTTTTCCGGATTTGCTCGCCAGCAGATAATGTTCCGCCTTTTCCGCCAAGGCGATTTTTTGACCGTTTTTCACCGGATCCCCGACTTTCAGCAGGGGGGCTTGGGTGGTTTCACCCGGACGTGGGATATGGAGTCTTATTTTTGTCGATGCCTTTACAGGGATCGGCTCCGCCGGGGCTTCTTCAATGCGTTCATAATGCAATTTCGGTTTTACGAGTCCGAAGAATGATCTTTTAATCATGGATCAACCTATAACTGCTTGACTTTTAATTAATTCATTTCCTCAAAAAATCTGAGAACCTTCTGCCGATTCCGCAAAAAATGAAGCTGTCCTAAAACCCGTGACATTTTTTACAGTCTGCATCCCCACCCGCAGGACCGGCGCCGACATCTTCATGGCATTTGATGCACTGCCCATGAAAGGCATCCGCTCTTTTTCTGGGCGCGTGACATCCCGCGCAATCCTTTTTGCCGGGGGTAATTCCGGATTCTTCATGACAGCCGATGCATTGTTTGTGGAAGGCATCCTTGCGATTCAGCATGGCGTCGTCATCACCGCCCGGTTCATGACAATCGCTGCATAACTGGGGCTCGGCGCCTGCTCCTTCTTCGTAATCATGATGACAGTCGCTGCAGGCAAGTCCCATATCCTTGCTGTGTACGTCATGATCGAATTTTCCATTTTCTCCCATGGCCGGAACATACTTGCTGTCGGCCCCATGGCAGGCGCTGCAATCACCCGGCGGCTCAGTGCTCCCCTCTTCCTGAGTGTGATGACAATCCAAACAGGCCAGTCCATATGTGGCACTGTGGGTCTGGTGGTCAAACAGCACATTTCCGCCAACCGTCTTGAACATTAACCGCACGGGCGACTCAGGGGGCGCTGCCGTGGGGGAACTGTAGCAGAACACCCCGACGGCCAAACAGACAATGGCAACGATGTAAATGAGTTTGCGTTCATTCTTTAAAGACATCTATTCGGATTCCTTTCAAATAGGCCGGATACTTTTTATGCTCGGCTTATTACCACAACGGCAACGCATGCAAAGTACTTACAAATCCAATATTTTCCGTTATACGTTTAAAATTTAAAGGAAATTTTTTATTATTTCAGCTCTTTTTTGTCAAGATATTTAAAGGACCGGTTATTTTCCGGCCCAACGGTTTCCACCCTCCCGACCATATAACTTAAATGTTAAATGAAATTTCCCTTAAACCTTTGTGAACTCCTATCAATTATGTGTTTAAAGGGAGATATGCTTGTGAAAGCCTGATTCCAAAGGAATTGACAAAAGAATACCTCCCTGTGCGCA
>JBAQUK010000327.1:0-9312 GCA_049297455.1 Desulfosalsimonadaceae bacterium
AACGCCAAATCGGCGGCACACTGTCCAAGGTCGAAACCATTTTGCCTTTTCCGATGTTCGCAGGTTGATCGCGGAAGCGGCTTTGGACGGTAATTTTAATAGTTTTTTCCCCGTACCACAAAAATCCATCGTTAATTCTCTAATAACCGTACTACTCCGCATGGCGGCATGATGATTTTTTGGGGAAACTTCAGAAAGGGAATTTATCACCACGAAAGCCACGAAGCGCACGAAGAAAAAACTGGATTGCCCAAAAACTCACCCTCGTGCTCTTCGTGTGCTTCGTGGTTTATTGATCCAATTCGGGCAAGGGTATGGTCGTCGGCGTTAAACTGTCTAAAATAATTATTAATAATCAATGGTTAATAAAAAATTGATAATGATGGCGGGTGCTTTATCCGTATATCGTCTATAAAAGGAGTATCAGGAGATGATCCAAAAATATTTCGGCGGCTGCGATGTGGGATCCACCACCGGCAAGGCCGTCATTCTGGATGAAACCGGCGCCATCGTCGCCTCGGCCATTGTTCCCAGCGAGATAGATCCGGAAATAACCTCGGTGCAAGCCCTTGAGAAAGCGTGCGGGAAGATTTCGGACCTTGGAAGCTATAAGAACCTTGCCCGCATTGTGGGCACGGGTTACGGTAGAAACGAGGTGGCGTTCGCCAATGAAAACGTTTCGGAGATCAGTTGCCACGCCATGGGCACTTTTTTCTGCAACCGGGATATCAAAACCATCGTGGATATCGGCGGTCAGGATGTGAAAACCATCGCCATCTCTGATGACGGTTCGGTCCTGGAGTTCGCCATGAACGACAAGTGCGCCGCCGGCACCGGCCGGTTCCTTGAGGCCATGAGCCGGATATTCCGCATGGACCTGGACGAGTTTTCCCTGCTTTCCCTGAACGCCCGGAAGATGATACCGGTCACGGCCCAGTGCAGCGTATTTGCCGAAAGCGAGGTGATCAGCCTGCTGGCCCGGAAAAGCCCGCCCGAGGAAGTGGCCGCGGGCATCAAGTCGGCGGTTTCCAAACGCTGCTTTTCGCTCTTGAAACGCATCGGCATGCGGCCCCTGGTGACGGTCACCGGCGGGTGCGCCAAAAACCAAGGGCTCATCAAGGCATTGACAAAAACCATCAACATGGAAGTGACGAAGCTTCCGGTGGACCCGCAGATCATCGGCGCATTGGGTGCCGCGGTCTTTGCCCGGCGCAACGGCCGGGGATAGGAACAAAATCCAACAATTCAGCATTCTACGATCAGATGATGGCGACAGAAAATTGTTTAACCAGAATCGGATTGATGATATCGATTTAATATTCCGTTGAACAGGTGATGGCTGTCTGATAGCGGCAGAAAAATTGTTGAATTTCGCTTTAAAAAATCTTGATAAAGTCCGTCGTAAGTTGGGTTGAGGTAGAAACCCAACGATGAGAGCAAACTCAACTCAATCTACAATTAGAGACCAATGATTAAACCTCCCGTAATAGTAAGTGCCATAGTTGAGACGGTTTCGGAGAAATTGGGCCGAGAAGCCATCTTCCGAAGGGTAAGTAATCGAGAAGAATATTTCATCCTGGATTTAGCATTTTCATATTTCCAAAAGGCAGATAGAAATAGGCGTAATGACTACCGCAGTGGTTACCTGCTCATCGCCAACAAAGAGAAGAACCGGTTGCTTTTCGCATTAGCGCATACTCCTATAATGTTGTCGTTCTTCAAGAATAATTTCGATTACGAAACATTTAGGACCATTATTGTAAATACTGCCAAATACAGAGATGAGAACTACTTGCGCTTCTCAAGAAAGGGTATTAAAGAGGAGATTAGGACTCCTAATTTAGAGGTGTTTTTGAACAAACTTAATGATCTGGATGCATCCGGCTTTACAAAAACGGTATTCGGTAAATCCAAAGCTGGCAAGACGGGGGTTGGGAACATTTTCGGGTTATGTCTGGCGAGCGACTTCAACCAGGAGACTGTAGGCGATATAATAGAGAATAGCTGGGATCTATTTCTATGGCTGTATCCGTCAAGGCCTGTCTTTAAGAGGAATGCTTCTTTAAACAGGAGCTTGAAAAGCGTAGAGAGTAAGTGCGAAATTGCGAAAATCAAAAAGCTACCCCAAGTTGTCACGGAAACACCGTGTTCCGGGCAAGTAGAGGCTGCCCATATAACACCGTACAAGGATGGTGGTTCTGATAAACTGCAAAATGGAGTATGGCTGTGTAATGCTCACCATCGGTTGACGGAAGGTAAGTTGGATGGCAGCCGTGGAATTGATAGGTTTGAAGTAGCATATAAAGACTGAACAACCAGATAGCAGTAAAGAGGAATGCATAACCATCGGCTGTATATGATCGCCGAAAAAGCTGGCTCCATGTAGGCCGTATGTAATCTTGAAAAACAAGTCGGTAAACCAAACAACCCTATATATAAGGAGAAACATCATGCCATACGGATACATGGGCAAAATCCTGATGGTCAATTTATCCGACGGAACTTTTGAAGAGCAGCAGATCCCGGATTCCGTGTATGAAAAATTTCTCTCCGGCGCCGGGCTGGGAGGGTTTATCCTTTATAATAACATCCCTGAGGGCGCCGATCCTCTGGGGCCGGACAATATCCTGGGGTTTGTCTCCGGGCTCCTGACCGGCACCGGCAGCCTGTTCACCGGCCGCTGGATGGTGGTGGGCAAATCGCCCTTAACCGGCGGCTACGGGGAAGCCAATTGCGGTGGGAATTTTTCACCGGCCATCAAACGTTGCGGGTATGACGGCATTTTTTTTAAAGGCGTCAGTGAAAAACCCGTCTATTTATACATCAAAAACGGCAGGCCGGAACTCAAGGACGCCGGTTACCTGTGGGGAAAAGACGCCATTGAAACCGAAGAAACCTTAATCGCCGAACTGTCCAAACCCCGGAAGCCGAAAGTGGCCTGCATCGGACCGGCCGGCGAAAAACTCTCCTGCATTTCCGGCGTCAGCAACGATCTGGGCCGAATGGCCGCCCGCTCCGGACTTGGCGCGGTCATGGGTTCCAAAAAATTAAAAGCCGTGGTCCTGGACAGTGTTGGAAAAATCGAACCCTATGACCGTCAGGAAATCCGGGACCTCTCCCAGAAATGCAACAAGTGGGTGCAGTTCCAGCCCTGGTTCCTTTCCGGAAACGGATTGCGGATACTGGCGGCCATCCTGCGCTTTCTGCCGGTCCAGACCGCCATGGACGGCATGCTGTGGAAATTTATGCTCAAAAAGTGGGGAACCATCGCCTTGAACCAGTACTCCGTCGAACTGGGCGATTCCCCCATCAAAAACTGGGGCGGCTCCAACCTGGATTTTACATCAGAAAAATCAAGCTCACTAAACCCGGACGCGATTCTTGCAACCGAGGTTTCGAAATACCACTGTTATTCCTGTCCCCTGGGATGCGGCGGGCTCTGCAAGGGAAAATTTGCGGCCGGCGAAACCCACAAACCCGAGTATGAATCCATTCTCGCCTTAAGCGGCCTGTGCCTCAATGATGACATGGACAGTGTTTTTCAAATGAATGACCGCTTGAACCGGGCCGGGATGGATACGATTTCCGCGGGCGGCACCATCGCCTTTGCCATTGAGTGCTATGAGCGGGGGATCTTGACCAAAGAAGACACCGGTGGCCTGGAACTGACCTGGGGCAATACGGACGCCATGAAGTCATTGCTGGAGAAAATGATCGCACGGGACGGCATCGGCGATATCCTGGCGGACGGCGTCAAAAAAGCAGCGGAACGGATCGGCAAGGACTCCGATCAATATGCCATCCATGCCGGGGGGCAGGAACTGCCCATGCATGACGGCCGGTTTGATCCGGGTTTTGCGGTCCACTATGCCGTGGAAGCCAATCCGGGGAGGCATACCATCGGCTCCCAGATGTATTATGAAATGTTCCGGCTCTGGAAAAAGGACAAATCCCTGCCCCGGCCCTGGCTGATGTACTGGAAAAAAAGCAAGTACACGGTCACGGAAAAAAAGGCCATGGAAGCAGCCGCGTGCAGCAAGTTCATGAATGTATTGAACGGGGCCGGCGGGTGTGCTTTCGGGGCCCAGATCGGAGTGGACCGGGTTCCGGTCTTTGAATGGATCAATGCGGCCACGGGATGGAACAAGGCCCCCGAAGAATACATGGCCATCGGCAAACGGCTTCAGACCCTCAAGCAGGCCTTTAATGTCAAGCACGGCATTGACCCGAAATCCACCAAACCGAACCCAAGGGCGTTGGGGATGCCTGCGATGACGGAAGGGGCCAACAAAAACCGGACGGTCGAGATTGACAGAATGATCGAAGATTACTGGCGTCAGTTCAACTGGAACACGGACACCGGCAGGCCGTCCGAGGAAATGATGGAATTTAAGTAATAAAACCATCCCTGAATTTTTGTTTCATAGGAAACCATAAACATATGAATAAAGAAACCCGAAAAGAAAAACCCCGGTTTGACCGGGAGTTGTGCATTGCGTGCACCATGTGCGTGAGTATCTGCCCGACAGGTGTCATTGGCCTTGAAATCAGAAACAGCACCCGCGGGTTCCGCCGGTTCCCGGTGCTGACGGATGAAAAGAGATGTATCGGATGCAAAGCCTGCGAACAGGACTGCCCTTCCGGTGCGATCGGCATGGCGTGAAAAAGGGAAGCCATCCTTTATCTGAAACAGGGCGACAGGAAATATAACTATGGACCAGTTGTCAAAAAACAATTTGTCGGATCAGATTGTCGATCTGATCAGCAAAAAAATTATCCGCCAGGAATTGAAGCCCGGCGAGGCCATCATTGAGACCCAGATTTCCAAGGAACTGGGCGTCAGCCGGAGCCCGGTCCGCGACGCCCTGCACATACTGGAACAGATCTGGCTCGTGGAGCGCACCCCCAAGGGCGGCTACCAGGTGTCCATGCTGACCATGGACAATATTCAGTATCTGTTTGAGACCTCCGTTGTCCTCTATCAGTTTGCATTTGCAAAAGCAGCGGAAAGAGTGACCCCGGGGGATCACCCGGCGATTGAAAGCCTGATGGTCAGAATGGAAGACAGCATTGAAGGGAGCGATTTTGAGCTTTATATCACCACCGTCACCCAAATGGCCCAAAAGATACTGGAAATCGCCGGAAACCCCATGATCGAGCGGATCGCCCTGGAACTCATGCCCACGGCGGAACGGATTCAGTGGGCGTCCGTTACCCTGTTGCCGGACCAGCTCAAAAAAGTCATCAGCCATGTACGGCGGGGGGTTGAAAATATTTACAAAAAACAACCTGAGGAAGCCGCCGCCGCGTTCCGGGATTTCGCCGCCTCCCATGTCGAGGTGGTGAGGCGGGGCCTGGAAACGGCCGATGCCAGAATGTCGGCGATATAAGCGGCGGGCGGATATGGGAAAAGATGTCCCCGCAATTCCCGAAATGCTGGTTTTAACTTCAAAATCAAGCAGTTCTATGTCGACAGTATCGCCTCAAGACTATTTCAGATTCCCACCCTGTATTTTACTTGTAAACCGATTTACAAGTAACCCCCATGCCCGGATGGGCGCAACGAAAGATGAAAATAAAGACTTAACTGATTTTTCTCTGCGCCTCTGCGCCTCAGCGCGAGATATGTTTTTTCTCCCGCAGAGACGCAGGGACGCAGAGAGTTTTTATATTTTCATATAAAACGCCTCCAGTCGGCGGCTAATTCAAATTTTAGGGCCGCTGTATCCGCCAGCCGGGCCTTCGGACAGAGAAACCAGGATTTTCATCCTGTCCGCACCCTGAGAACAACCTTTGGGTATAAAACCACACTGCGCAATATCCGGAAACCATAGTAACCAAACGAAAAATCAACAGAATTGATAACTGTTTGAAATTAAATTTTTTAATGCTTTTTTGGAGCGGTGTGTTATATTGCCGGAAAACCAATTTTGGGTTTTATCTGGAAACCATATAAACATATGTTCGACAAAAAAGGGAATAAACTATGGCAGCATATGTAGAACACCGATTCAAACAAGGGTTTCTTCTGGATGAAGAGAGACTCCGGAAACTCGTCAACCTTATCGATCAGCGTCTCAGCAAAGCCGAACCCCCGATCAAACAGAATTTTCGAGTATTCCGAGCTGATTCCTATTCGTACGAAACCACCAATGTAGATGACATAGTCAATGAGGATCATGCCGACTGGAGGCGTATTACAAGACTCCAGCTTGAAGCAAATCGAGAGAAAGAATTCGAATTCGAACTAACATTTTCGGAAGATGGCACCAGCCTGAAACTAAACGGTGATGACAGAGACCAAGTATACCTCCTCCTAAGCGACCTCCGTGAATACTTAAAAAACGAGGTGAATACTTGTGTCCACATTTCTCGTGATACTCGCCGCATTCTCTCACTTGTTTTGCCAATATTGCTCATTTCTGTCTTTGTCGCTCTCGCTTTCTGGAAGATTCCTGATACTCCATCTTCCGAGGACATCCAGCGGATTTTAAATTCCAATGATCTCGAGGAGAAAGTCAACTTCCTTATTTCGAACAAGAAAGAAACCAACAGAGGACTGCGATACACGATTCCTTTGCTCATATTGATGCCCCTTGTGATGGTTCTTGGGATTACTGATATTGCCGAAAAGGTCATTATCTTTTTGTGCCCTTCCAATCTTTTTCTTTTTGGCCCTCAGAAACAGAAATACGACAGGCGTAGACGCATCTTGGGCAATCTCCTGTGGGGCGTCCTTATAGCGTTTGTTATTAGTCTGCTTGCAGGACTCGCAGTCTGGAAGCTGACTGGATAGCTGCCGAACAATTCCATGGACAAGTATTTTGAAGCCGCGCGCGGTTTCAAAATACTGTCATGCGTTACGTTAACCTGAACTGCCCCTATACATAATGATTCATTGTAAATAACAGTAGCAGCGCGATAGCGGATTGGTGGCAAGGCAGTCCGCCATGCAATATGGCATCCACCCGAAAGATGATGGTAAGTGGTAAAAATAAAAGCATTTTTTTCAAAAATAGCCCGGTTGGCAATGCGGTTCACCTTCACCTTGTTCTTGATTTCACTGGTCATGGTGCTTTTTCTGAGATTTATTCCGCCCGTCGCAAGCGCATTTATGGTCGGCAAATACTGCGAAAATCTGTTTGCTTCAGGCAACAGGACGTCCATCCGGTATGATTGGGTTGACCGGCAACATATCTCCCCTCACATGGTCCTGGCGGTTGTCGCCGCTGAAGATCAGAAATTTCCGGAACACGTTGGATTTGATTTCCGGTCCATGGTGGAAGCCCTGAAAGAAAGAGAGGAAGGCGGCAGTCTGAGAGGGGCCAGCACCATCAGTCAGCAGGTTGCCAAGAATCTGTTCCTCTGGAAAGGCAGGAGCTTTATCCGGAAAGGACTTGAGGCGTACTTTACCGTGCTGATGGAGATTCTGTGGCCGAAACGGCGGATTCTGGAAGTCTATCTGAACATCGCGGAATTCGGTGACGGCATCTATGGCGTGGAAGCGGCGGCAAACCGGTTCTTTCATAAACCTGCATCAAGACTCACAAAAAGAGAATCGGCACTTTTATCAGCAGTCCTCCCCAACCCCATAAAACTCAGGGCGGCCGCGCCATCCGCCTATGTCAGACAAAGGGCGCAAAGAATAGAAAAACAGATGAAAAATCTTGGGTCATCATATTTGAAGGACATCTGGCACGCACCTTGACCGAAAGCCGAATCAGGATCAAAAACGATTGCCGTGAATTGCCGAAAATCCGGGTAACGGGAAAATGGAACGAAACAAAATAAAATGGCTGGGTATTCTATTTCTCATTTTTCTTACGAATGGCTGTTCCTCAAAAGACTTAAACCCCACCTTTCCGGTCAGCGATGAAAAAAGTCTGTTCATTGCGCAAAAGCTGATGCAGGCCGGACTTAAAAAAAATGACGGAAATCTCCGCATTCAAACGCCTTATGATGAATCTCTTTTCCCGCCTGAAATGGCAGCCCCGGTGTTTGAATGGGAAGACAACGCCTCCGGCGCAAGGCATTGGCTTGTCGCTGTTGAGATGCATAAGCGGCGGCCCCTGTATTTTTTTTTAAATCAGCAAGAGTGGCTCCCGGACAAAGACACGTGGGAATCGGTTAAACGCGGAAGTGTGGATTTCCCGGCCATTATTTCGGTCATCGGGTTTGGTGATGCGGACAACCCTGCCGCTTTATCAAAAAACCGCATCCGGATGTTTACTTCCAAAGATCGCGTGGATGCCTTAATTCTGTACCGCCAGGTCCAGCTTCCGTTTATGGAGGGGGAAAAGAATTTCAGAAAAATGAAATGGCGGCTGGGGGATCTGTCATCTTACGAACAACCTCCGGTCATTATGGAAAACATTCCGGTTTGCGCAAGCTGTCACCAGGCATCCGCGGACGGAAAATCCATCAGCATGGAACTGAATTATAAAAATGACAGCGGCGCACAGTTTATCACCCCGGTCAAACAGCATATCGCGCTGTCCGGTAAAGACTTCATGACCTGGAGCGATTTCCCGAAACCGGGTATCCTCCCCAACACCCGGGGGCTTTTTGCGCGATTGTCGCCGTCAGGCCGGTATATTGCAGGCACTGTCAATGAAGTCTCCTTTGTCGCGCTGACCAATGACCCGGCGTTCTGTCAGGTCTTTTTCCCCACTTACGGATTTCTGGCCTGTTACGACGTTGCGAAAAAGACATTTTATCCATTAAACGGCGCGGATAATTATGATTTTATTCAGACCAATCCGGACTGGAGCCCGGATGAAAAATATATTGCGTTTGCAAGGGCCGAGACAAAAAACGCGTATCATGAGGATTTTTACAATATCAAAACCCGGATTGAAAATCGCGGCCCTGAAGCCCTTAACCGGGAATTTCCCATTCAGTTTGACATCTGGCGGCTGCCATTCAACAATGGCCGGGGCGGCACGCCGGAACCCCTTGCCGGGGCTTCCGGCAACGGAATGAGCAATTATTTCGCGAGGCATTCTCCGGATGGGCGATGGATCGTTTTTACCCAAAGCCGGTCCGGCATCATGCTGCAACCGGACAGCCGGCTTTATATTGTGCCGTCAGCAGGCGGAAAGGCGCGGAAGATGCACTGCAACCAAAACCGCTTCAACTCATGGCATAGCTGGTCCTCCAACGGTAAATGGCTGATTTTCAGCTCAAATGTTGATTTCCAAAAAAAATGTAACTGATTTTTCTGATTATTTTGACTGTGACAGTTATTTTCCGGATTATTTAAACTGGATTCGCTGCGCTCAATCATTTTATTGGGTTTTTTAAGGCATAGGT
>JBAQUK010000328.1:0-26844 GCA_049297455.1 Desulfosalsimonadaceae bacterium
TGTCGCATATAGCTTTTATCAATATCGATAATATTTTGCTTTAAATCTCCCTGTCCGATGGGAAAATCCAGTAAAATTTTTTACCGGAAAATTAAAAACCGGGGTTTTCGGTCAGGCACTATTTATGCCATCGGCCACCGCAGAGACATCTACGAGGTCATCACGGAACTGGTTCGATAGCCGCAAACCGGAGGTAACTGCCATGAATATTATAAATGATATCAAACCTGTCGCATATTTGAAATCACGGGCTGCCGATTTGCTCACCAGATCAATGAAACCCATCGCCCGGTGATCATCACCCAGAACGGAGAACCCCGAGCTGTCATGCAAGACCCTGAAAGTTATCAAAATAAGAGAAATGCCATCGGTATTTTGAAACTTCTTTCACAAGGAGAAGCGGATATCCGAATGGGCCAGACCCGGCCCCAGCAGGATGTTTTCAATGAAATCGAAAACGCATTAAAAGAAAAACATAAACGAACCAAGAGGTCCTTGTCTCATGGGCGGCCGCTGCGGAACGGGATTTAAAGCAGATTATTGATTATACCGCGATGGAAAGCCCGGACAATGCGCTGCAAATACTCAAAAAAATCAAGCAAGAAGCATCAACGCTTCATACCTTTTTCTCATAACTGCCCTATATCGCCACCCACCTTTTAAAGCTTGTCAACGATCCCCGAAACCGATATAATTGCTATAATTTTTACGGATTACCGCGAAAGTAAACAAGCGATTTCCGGTCAACCCTATACGTTGGATGCCAGGACTCCGGAAAATCAGACGGTTTTAGATAAAGCGAAGAAACTGAATCGAATCGGACTCCGCAGCAAGGACGCCCTGCATATATCATGCGCCATCTTTGCCGAGTGCAAGTATTTCCTGACAACTGACGACAAAATTTTGAATAAGAACAATTCAATAGAAGAGATTACGGTCATGGATCCAATTGGATTTATCAAAGAGGTGTACTTATGATAACTGATACGGAAATTAAAATTAACGGGGTTCAAGCACTTACAAAATCTTTGGGAAGCGTGGCGGCAGAGAGGTTTATCGCCCTTATTCAGCGCGAACCATTCGACTATACAAAATGGCAAAGAACATTATGGGAAGACCAAAGCATTGAAGAGATAAGCAGAACAGCAATGAAAACTTATGAAAATAATGCCTAAACTTAGCGTTCGGTTGTTTTCATATTTGACGAGCCGGGCCACCGGTTTGCCGGCTTTTCCAATAATGACCTCTTCTCCGGCCATGGCCTTTTCAATCAGCGCGGACAACTGGGCTTTTGCTTCGGAAATATTGGCGATCTGCATGATAATCTAAAGGGATAGTCTGTGTCAGCCGCTCCATCACCATTTCCGATATTTCGCAAACCCTCAGAGTCTCTTCAAGATTCTCCACCTTCACCGCGTCTTCCAGCATGACCGCGCACATGGGACAGGCCACGGCCAGAACATTTGCGCCGGTTGCCGCCGCTTCCCTCACCCGGACCCGGGCCGGGGTGTCGTCCCCGCCGGACAGCAGGTCCGTGAAAAAATTACCGCCCCCGCCCCCGCAGCAAAGGGCGTTTTTCCGGTTCCGGTCCATTTCCACGAGCTTTATGCCGGGAACGGCCCTTAAGATCATGCGGCCCGATTCATAATCCGTGTTGTGTCGGCCCAGATAGCAGGGGTCGTGAAACGCCACCCGGATTTCGGGCAGGTCGGTTTTAAATTTGAGATTTTTCATGGCAAACGCCAGTGCCTGGGTGTAATGAAAGACCTGTTGTTTTGCGCCCAGACCCGGATAATCGTTTTTCATGGCGTTCAGGCTGTGGGGGGACAGGGTAAGGATTTTCCGGACCCCAAGACGGTTCATCTCCTTTATGTTATGGGCCGCCAGATCTTCAAACAAGGCGGTTTCGCCCAAAGACCTGACATCATTGCCGTCCGAGCGGAAATCACCCGAAAGAACACCGAAATTCATCCCCGCCTTTTGCAGAAGCCGGGCCGCGGACCGGGCGATTTCCTGACCACGCGGGTCATAAGCCGTCACATCATCGGCAAAAAGCGCGTATTCCTGATCTGAAAACAATGGGATACCGGCTCCTTCCGCCCATCCCGACCGCTGCCTGGCCGGTTTTCCGTAAGCATTGCCGTGATTCTGAATTTTTGTCAGCAAATCCCGAACCGGGGGCGGCGCGATGCCTTCGTCGAGAAACGCCTCCTTTCCGGCGGTGAACGCCAGCAGGAGCCGGTCCTTGAATTCCGGAAACGCGCAATGGGCCACGCAATTGCCGCAGGTGGCGCATGAAAACAGGATGTCCGCAAACCGCGCACTTGCAGAGACTTTCCCGTCCAGCCAGGCCCGCAACAGCCACATGCGGCCGCCCGGCGCATAGGTTTCAAACCGGAAAGCGAGGTAAGACGGGCAGTTGACATCCACATAATTGCCCGGCAGCTTGCAGTACCCGCACCGGAAACACCGGTGAAGAATCTCTTCATGCTCCATTGTTTTTTCCCCTTGAAAAGAAGACAACCGCAGAAAAAGTATTTTTACCACAGAGGACACAGAGACCACGGAGAAAAAATTTGATGACATCATTAATCTCTGTGTGCTCTGTGATCTCTGTGGTTATTCTGTTCATTTCTCCCAATTTCCCGGATTCATAATTCCGTTCGGGTCCAGCACGGAGCGGATACGGCCCATCAGCGCAAAGGTCTCCGGATCCATTCTCTCGATAATCTGACGCTGGGCAGGCATCTCCGCCTTCCAGGGAATGCCGCCCATGTTGATAGCCGCCTCGTTCGTGGCTTCCAGGGCCAGGGATGCCCGGCGCACGTCATCATCATCGGCCCGGTTGAACGCATAGGCGAAAAAGAACATCATGGCGTGCCCGGCCCCGATAATCCGCGCACCCAAAGAGTAACTGACCTGGAACTTTTCGGCGATTTCAAGCCCGGCCCGGTAGGCTTCCGGAAAATGCTCAATAGCCATCATCGCGCCCACATATTCGAACCCCCCGCCCTTCCTGAGATCGGCGAACCGGGCCAGATCCGGGGACGGAACTTTTAAGAACCGCCCTTTTTGGGTCGGCGGCAGGGGCAGGAACCCGGCGGTTTTCTGATCAATATAATGCCGCACGGACGCCTGGAGCAGGTTGCGCTTGAACGTCAGTTCCTTTTTCGAATGGGCCCCGTAAGCGATGTTGATGTGCAGAAACCCTTTGGCCCAGTCCGGCTGAGGGGTCATCCACGGGGTCATGTCTTCGGCCACCTGCACGCCGGTCAGCCGGGAAATCACGTCCGGCATCGTGTCCGCGTCCTCACACACAAAAATCAGCATGTCATTAAAGGCATAATTGGGAAACAGCTTGATCCCCAGTTTGGTTACGATGCCCGTGGTGCCGGCCCAACCCAAAAACAGGCCGGAGAGATCCGGCAGGGGGGAGCGGCCAAACCAGTCCTTTGATACGCTGCATGATCCGGTCCGGATGATCTCGCCTGTGGGGAGTACCACTTCCATGCCGGTGAGCATGTCCGAATGGGAACCGCCCAGGACTGACAGATGCCCGGACCCGTGAATGCACATATTTCCGGCCAGGGTGGCGATGGGAGGCGCATCGGGCATGGAATGTTTCAAGCCCGGATGGTGTTTTTTCAAATATGCCTGAAGCATGCCCTGGGCAGCACCCCCTTCCACCACCGCATACCGGCTGAGCGGGTTGACCGCTATGATCCGGTTCATGCGCTTCATGTCCAGGATAACGCCGCCTTTCAAAGCCCTTGTCAGGCCGGACAACACCAGCCCCGCTCCCATGGGAACCACCGGTACTTTCAGCTCGCCCGCCAGCCGGACGATTTGCTGCACTTCGTCGGTATTTTTGGGCAGGGCCACGGCATCAGGCCGGGCCGCCGGCATGGTGCCGGGGTCCATGGAATAGAGGTATAATTCCTCGGCAGCGTTTGAGACAAACCGGGGGCCGACAATTTTTTCAAGTCTTTGAATGAGTTCCGATATCATATTATTCTCCCAGGGCCAGTTGAACCAGATCGCTCACCAGAACCGGCATCAGCCCGCGTTCCGCCACTTCCACGCCTAATGTGGCCATGCAGAACGGGCAGTTGAACACACAATAGGCCGCGCCGGTTTTCTGCATGTCACTGATATTTTTCTCCACCAGTTCATCGGCCAATTCGTCCCGCTGATGGGCACGGGGTACTCCGCCGCAGCAGAGGGCGTTCTGCCGGTCATATGTCCGGGGAACCCGCTCCACCCCGATTTTTTGAAAAATTTCATCAAGAATCCGGTCGGTCTCGGGCGACAGGCGATTGGAGCACGGCCGCTGGTAGGCAATTTTCTGGTTCAGGGGCTTGATGCGATCAGACAATTCATCTAGGCGGCGGTTGATATAATCGAACAAATGAATTGGCGTAAACGGCACGGAAATGCCATAGGCTTTGGCGACACTGGTATATGTGCCGTAGCATTCATCATGAAAGCACACCAGTTCAGTGGTGCTTGCATCCTTGAGATAAAACGCCATGATCTTATCAACCGCCTCCGGCACCCGCTCCCGGATCACGGAATTTCTCGCAAAATGCAGCCACATGATATTGCAGAAAATATCCGTTCCCACAATCACGGACGCATTTTCAAACAACCGCCCCCGGATGCAGCCGGTGAGCATGGGAAACGCGCACATGTCCACCACGGGAGCGGTCACGGTTTTCTTTTCAATCCGGCCCTTGGGGGCCATCATGCGGAGCTGTTCTTCCAGAATGGGGCGCGGTGCGGGCAGCAGGCCTTTTTCCTCCTGGCGCTCCACCAGAAGATAAAACGGGTTATTGCCATACGGGCAGTATTCCTGGCAGGCGTAACAGGTCAGGCATTCGTGGAGCACCCGGCTGTCCCGGCCCTCGTTGATGTTTAATTTTTCGGTTCGGGCGTCATCAATGCCGGTAAAGTTGAGATACTGGCATTTCATAAGGCAACCAATGGTTGCGCAACCGGCGCATAATGCGGGATCAAAGGCAATGGGTTTCACGGACGACCTCCGGCAGAATTATGGGTATTTGCTTATAAATAACCGCGGACGGGAAGGGATGCAAGCTTTTTTTGGCAGTCAGGCGCTTGGTTCTCCGGCTGGAGGCGAGCCCGCCTGCGCCGCACCGGACATTTCAGCACACCGACCCCACGGGAATGGAAAAAAAATCAGGCGTGAGAGGCAGGGCCTGGGATGCCAGACAGACAACCCCGCCCGGTCCGACGTTCATTTTATATTTTTCCAGTATGTTAAAATGGCGCACCATACCTTTGTCCGGTGAAGCGGTTTTTTTAAACTCCAGGGGATAGACGGTGTTATCGAAAATGATCAACAGGTCAATTTCCTTCTGATCCTTATCGCGGTAAAAATAAAAAGGCGCGCTACGTCCGTTATGCCACCATGTTTTGAGGATTTCGGACAAGATCCATGTTTCAAGCATAGATCCCGACGCGGCGCCCGCTTCCAGGGTTTCCGGGCTGGACCACTGGGTCAGCCACGCGCACAGGCCGGTATCCAGAAAATACAGCTTCGGGGTTTTCACCAGCCGTTTGGTGACGTTGGCATGCCAGGGTTCAAGCAGGTAGACGATGCCGGACGCCTGAAGAATGGAAAGCCAGTTCTTCGCGGTATTGGGAGACACGTCCGCATCTCTGGCCAGTTCCGCATGGTTGAGAAGATGTCCTGACCGTGCCGCGGCCGCCCGGAGGAAGCGAAGAAAGGCCATTTCGTCGCCGACCCTTGCCAGATCGCGGATATCCCGCTGAAGATAGGTTTGCACATAGGAACTGTAAAACAAATCCCGGTCCGCTTCCCCGTGAAGCGCCAGGGCAGGAAAGGAGCCCCGCCAGATCATCAGATACAACTCTTTAAGGGACAGGGCGCGGCAGGATTGAACCCGCTGGTCCACGTCTTCCATTACTGGCAAAAAAGGTGTCGAGGCATGGCCCTGCCCCGCCCGCTCCATGCGTGAAAGGCCCAGAAGTTGAACGATGCCCACCCGGCCGGCCAGGGATTCGGACACGCCCTTCATCAGATGAAACTGCTGAGACCCCGTCAGCCAGAAATGTCCCGGTCTGCGGCTCCTGTCCACTTCCATCTTGATATATGGCAGGAGCTCCGGTGCATACTGAATTTCATCGATCAGCACCGGCCCGGGAAACCGCTGCATAAACAACGGAGGATCCTGTTTCGCCAGACTCAGGACCAGGGGGTCGTCCAGAGTGACATAGGTTCTGTCCTCCTGTCTCAGATTCTGCAGAAAGGTGGTTTTACCCACCTGCCTTGCGCCCGTTACCAGCATGACGGGAAACTGAGCGGCGGCTTTCATGAAAAAATTTTCAAGGGTGCGGGGTGCGTACATAACGGCCTTTTATCGTCTATTATGAATTATAATTGCATTATGGACGATAATATCGGGCTTGTCAAGACGGCATGCCCGGATTCCTTGCTTTGCCTGGGAAACTACAATCCCCTTGCCAGCACTGCCGCCCCCAGCGCACCGTTCACCTGGGCATGGGGGGATACCCGGATCACGGTCTCAAGCTTGATTTCCAGGGCCCGGAGCGCGCCGATATTTTTGGCCACTCCGCCGGTCATCATCACCGGTTCCGTTACCCCGACGCGCTTGGCCAGGGCCGAAACCCTGGAAGCCACGGATTCGTGTATTCCGGCAATGATGTTTTCCCGGGTTTCGCCTTTGGATATCAGGGAAATCACCTCCGATTCGGCAAACACGGTACAGATGCTGCTGATTTTAGCGGGTGTGTCGCCCTTCAGGGACATATCGCCGAACCCGTCCAGGTCCACTTCCAGGGCCCGGGCCATGACCTCCAGAAACCGGCCGGTGCCGGCGGCGCATTTGTCGTTCATGGCGAAATCCACCACCCGGCCGTTCTCGTCAATGCGGATCACTTTGCTGTCCTGGCCCCCGATATCAATGATGAACCGGACCGACGGGTCGATGAAATGCGCGCCCACCGCATGGCAGGTGATTTCGGTAATGGCCTTATCGGCAAAATCCACACTGTTCCTGCCGTAACCGGTGGCGATAATGGCGTTGATCTTCTCCCTTGCGACGCCGATTTCCGCGATCAGTTCATCCAGCACGGCCTGACCGGCCTGGCGCGAGTTGTATCCGGTGAACAACACTTTGGTGCCCAGAATTCGCCCTTCTTCCAGGACAGCGGCTTTGGCGGTAATGGAGCCGATATCGATGCCTGCGGTAATCATCTGCTTATCCTTAACTAATTATTTTTTCAGGGTTTCCATAAACGCATCAATCCGGGTCTCGATCTGGCTTTCGCTGAAGCTCCGTTCGTCCACCATATCGGCTTCGATAATGAGGGTCGGAATTTTGAGTTCCCGCATCACCATTTGCTGAAGGTCGTACTGGCCCAAAGAATAGGGTTTGCAGCTCCGGTTGGAGTGCATGACGAGACCGTCCACGTCATATTTTTTGATGAGTGTTTTCAATGTCTTAAACATGATGTCCAAAGATACGTTAATATAAACGCTCGAATAGGCGACGGCCCCGGTTTCAATAAAATTGTTCTCATCAATCAGATCCATGACCCCGCTCCATGCCGACGTATAGGTGTCGCCCACCAGACAGGCGTTATGGGATGAGAACTTATCCGACAGCCATTTGGTGCGGTACCATACCGGCAGATTGTCCCAGAGCAGCCGGTATTTCTCGTTGGGCACCATGGAAATGCCGTCCTTGATGCGCTGCCGCATTTCCGCCAGCAATTGCTGATAATAATCCACGGCGATCTGCGTGCCCCGAAGGGTCACAATGAGCGCCAGGTGGAAAAACGCATCAAACGCGGTCATGGGCGCGGGTTTGTGGGTGGTTGTGTCCAGGACTTCCTGCCACAGCCGGAGTCCCTGAAGCGCCAGACGGGCCACCTCGTTCATGCGTTCAAAATCCATTTTTTTGCCGCACTGTTTTTCAAGAAACGCAATATACTCGTAGGTCTGCTGCACCACGTATTTTCTGGAGGCTTCGGAAAATCGGGTATGGATAAACGGGGTATCCAGAATAAACAACGGCACATTATAAAACCGGGCCGCCACCTCATACCATTTGAGCACCGTGCCGCAAATGTTGTTGCAGCACACCAGAAAATCGGGCCGCGGCAGCCCGCCGATGGGGCCGCCATTGGTGACGGAACAGGCGATATCGGACCGGGCGTAGGAACACAGATCCCTGGAATAACCCATTTCCTCGGCTTTTTCACACAGGCCCACCCCCATTTTGGAGGCCCCCACCATGGCCCCGTGATTTTCCGGATAGACCGGAATCACATCCATGGCGATCAGAAACTCCACCGGACCGCCGCTGGTGATCCACGCGACCTTTTTGCCGTTTTCACGGGCGGTTTTGGCCTCGATGTAGTAGGTGGTCATGATTTCTTTCATTTTACTGACGGATTTGATTTTCCGCCGTTCTTTTTCCGGATCTTTGGCAATTACCTGGTCGGCCATATTTCCTCCAAATCGGTAATAAATATATTTAAGACTAAAAACGCCCTGTTTTAATTCAGCATATCCACAAAAGTCTCAAACCGTGTCCTGAGCTGGGCGTCCGACGGAAGCTGGGCCTCCACCTCCAGAAGAATATTCGGAACCCCGGCGTCGTCTAAAAATTTTTTCAAATACGGGTAATCAAAAGAATGGGGATCGCAGAATTTCAGAAACAGGAATATGACGCCGGCCGCCTTTTGGGTTTTCGCCAGACTGACCAGATTTTCCCCCCTGGCCGTCACGTTCAGATGCTTGGCCGGACAGACCATCCGGGTGATGTAGCGATCGGCAATGGCCGTAATGGGGTCGATATTTTCCTCAATCTGCCCTTCAAAATACCGGGCGCCGGTGCATAAATCATCCCAGATCACCTGGGCGCCGGATTCCTCAAGAACTGCGTAGATATCCGGATGGTTGCAGATGCCGCCGGAGATAATCACCCGACGACCCGCATTTGACGACATGCCTTTGGCCTTGGTCGTTAAATCGTCCCGCAGCGCGTGCAGGAGCGCCGGCAATTCGTCCCGATCCATAATCATGGAGGCTTTAACGACATGATACAGATCACCCGCAGAAAGGATGGACGGGTCCGCGCTTCGCATCCGGTAAATATCCCCCAAGGTTCGGCGGATATCATTATATATAGAGATTGCATGATGCATCCGTTCCGGGGTGATTTGAACCCCGAGGGCGGTTTCCAAGTCCGTTTTGCATCCGGCAAGCACGTCGATCATATAGGTCCGGGCGCTTTTCGTGTCCAGCTTGACCGGCAGCACCACGTCAATGTGAAACGGAAAACCGGCATTTAATCGCCAGATATCGGACAGCCGCTGGATGGAATCGCAGGTATGGGGAAATACCGCACCTTCCAAAAAACTCAAATTTCCTTTCAGCGCGTCTTCCAGGCCTCCCCGGACCAGCGAACAGCAATAGGATTGCAGGTGCTTGTCGGCAAGGGAAATGTCCTCTTTTGTGCCGAACAGACGGAACGGCACGCCGCCGGCAGCAACAATCAGTTCTTCAGGCGTGTATGTGCAGAAATTCCCGACCACCTTTTTTCCGGTCTTCGTTTGAATGGCGGCGCCGTAGGCATACGGGTCGGCGGCTGCTGCTTTGAGTATTGTTAATGCGTCCATAAATTACCCCTGTGGTTATAGATGAATAGCTGAGATGGGTCGACCGGTTCCGAATTTTCCATCTGAAAAAACCATAAACCCGATTTTGAATGTCCTGTCAAAAGACATCCCCATTCGGATGGCAACCGTCGTTCACTGTTTAAAACCGATACCCCGCAACATTGAAAGTGTCAAGAAAGAAGAACGTTTGTTCGCATTTTCATGCCCTGATTTTTCTCAAAAAAAAGTGGGCTTTTTATAACCGTTTTCCCGCCCCCGGGTGCATTGAAGAACTAACGGAATGAGGAATATCGCTATCCTACCTTTGGGATGCCAAAAATTCCATCAGGAACGGCTGTTATTTTTTTGTAAGGGAAACCTTACAAAAATAATTAAGTCCTTGACAAAGAAGAAATATGTATGAATATATAGTAAAAACTTGTTGAAGAAACTATCCTCAGCATCATAAACATAACCTTGAACATAGCGAGGCCGCCATGAAAACAAAAAAAACAAACAGTGAATTGATCATTGACACACTTCGGGATGGAGATTCTTTGCGTTCACCCGATATCACCAGCAAGGTGTCGGAACTGGCAGGCAAGGAAGTAAAAATTCAGGATGTCGCCAGCATTCTTGCAAAACTAAGCAACAGCCAGAAATGCGATCTGGGATATCTGATATCCAAAAAGAAAACCGAAAGAGGTTTTGTATACAGTCTTGTAAAAGAAGCGAGCGACCTCGCCCCGGAACAGATCTACGACCTCACCCGTAAAACCGGAAAAGACCGCTTCACCATCCAGGACGCAGTTAAAAAGGCGCCGGGCCTGAAAAAATACGTCAAAGCCGCAAAAGCCGCTGTGGCGACGAAAACCGCAGCCACTGGCGCCGCACCCAGAACCGAACCTATGCTGTCAAAGGGCGTCACCGTATCGGATACCGCCATGAAAGAGCTCGTAGCCGGTTTCCTGAAAGAAATCATATTTCAGGGCGGCTTAAACGTAAATGTGAACCTGACCGTTCAGTTTAAGGGAATCGCGTAGAAATCCAACCTGTTCAATATGATGTAACGATAAAATACCAACCGCCGGATGCCATAATTCCATTTTTGTGACATCCGGCGGTTTTTTTGCCTGCTGCCCCGGATCGGTGACCGCTATTATGATGCTTCAAGGAATCCATGACCTGTCCGCACAAAAAGATAGAGCTGCTCGCGCCCGCGGGCAATTTTGAAAAGCTGAAAACCGCCATTCATTATGGCGCAGATGCGGTGTATCTGGGGGGCCGCGATTTCAGCCTGCGAAATTTTTCCGGTAATTTCACCCTCGAAGAAATGGCTGACGCCGTATCCCATGCCCACGAACACCGGGTGAAGGTTTACGTGGCCTGCAATATCTATCCCCGGACCCGGGAAGCAGCCGCCATCGCTGATTTTTTGGCCGCGCTCGGAGAGATCCGGCCGGATGCGGTCATCATCGCCGACCCCGGCGTCCTGATGACGGCAAAAAAAATCATTCCCCATATCCCCATTCATCTCAGCACCCAGGCCAATACCACCAGCCGGGAGACATTGCAGTTCTGGGCCGCCCAGGGAGTCTCCAGGATCAATACGGCAAGGGAGCTGAGTCTTGCGGAAATCCGGGAAATGGCCGATGGTGCCCCGATTGAGATTGAAGCGTTTGTGCACGGGGCCATGTGCATTTCCTATTCCGGCCGGTGCCTGCTGAGCAGTTTTATGGCGCACCGGGACGCAAACCGGGGCATGTGCGCCCACCCCTGCCGGTGGCGGTATGCCGTGGTGGAGGAACTGCGGCCCGGTCTTTACATGCCCCTTGCCGAAGACGACCGGGGTTCTTATATTTTCAATTCCAGGGATCTGTGCATGATTGACCATATCCCTGAAATGGTTGGCTCAGGCATCACTTCCCTTAAAATTGAAGGCCGCATGAAAGGCTTGCATTATCTGGCGGTGGCGGTTAGAACCTATCGTCAGGCCATTGACCGGTATTTTGATGCGCCGGATGCCTACACGGTATCGGACGACTGGCGAAAAGCATTGTCCGGCATTACGCAACGGGGGTACTGCACGGGATTTTACATGGGCGACCCGGACCAGCAGCTCCCCGATTACCGGCAAAGCCCGCCGGATGACGCCCCTAAATTTGTGGGGAAAATTATCAAAAAGACCGGCCCCAACCTTCTGATTGTCGGGGTGAGAAACAAAATTCAGAGCGGCGACGCCATCGACATCCTGACCGGCTCCGGCCCAACGGAATCCAACCGGATTGTCAGAATTTTCAATGACATTGGTGAAGAAACCCCTGTGGCCCAGCCCAACGACACGGTCACCATAGAAACCGAATGGCCGTCCGACTGCATGCAGAATGCTATGATTCAACAATATGGAAACCAGCAAGACAAAAACCTATCAAATCGATGATCTCACCATCACACCGGAAAAACAGGGGGCGGACCGTTACGTCAAAATCAGCTATCCGTTCCGTTATGGCCGGTTTGCTGAAATCAAATCCGGGAATTATACGTTTCAGTTTAATTTAAACGGCGAGATCAAGACCATTCAGGGCCGGGGTGAGGGGTGGCTTGACGCCGCGGAATGGCTGAAACGCACCGCCGGAAATGACTGGGTGTATTTTGCGGCCGGCGGTTACACCGGGGCATTTGATTTTACCGGTGAATACTATGTTCCCTGCCTGCCCTACGACAGCAACGCCATTTTCGGACAGAACCGGTTTGACAGCCCGGAAGTGGCCCGGGCCTTCGAGCTGTGGGATGAATTGCGGCGCCGGTTAAGCGCCCTGGACGCATTTCGCCTGCCGGAGCCGGTGAAAGATATCATCCACCGGGTGACGGACATGAATGATGAGGCATTGGAAATGCGGGCCCAACTCCTGCATGACATTATCGGCGGCCCGGTTTCCGTCCTGCCGCCGGACGCCCGGCATGTGGAATATGATGTAATTCCCCTGACCATCGCCGACGGGTGCCTGTACAACTGCGGATTCTGCCGGGTCAAAACCGGCCATGGATTCAAGGCGCGGAAAAAAGACGATATCATCCGCCAACTCCATGACCTGCGAGACCTTTACGGTGACGACCGGTTCAATTATCATTCCCTGTTTCTGGGCCAGCATGACGCCCTGTTCGCCGGGGCCGATTTAATCGAATTTGCGGCCCGGCAGGCGTTTGAAATACTGGAATTTGGCCGATCCTTCATGAAAGGCCCGAAACTGTTCCTGTTCGGCTCGGCCGACGCCCTGCTCCGGTCCGATGACGATCAGTTTTCGCGCATCAACGCCCTGCCCTTTGAATCTTTTATTAATATCGGCCTGGAATCCGCGGACCCGGAGACCTTAAAACAGATTGAAAAACCCCTGAACCGGGAAAAAATCATCCGGGCGTTTAATAAAATGATGGAAGTCAACAAGCGGTTCCCGAAAGTGGAGATTTCCGCCAATTTTCTCTACGGCGCGGATCTCCCGGACACCCACCTGCCGTCGATTCTGGAACTGACCCGCAACAGCCTGGACCATTTTCACAGCAAAGGCGCCATCTACCTGTCGCCTCTGGAAAACATCGGCCCCATCCCGGAAGTGAAGACCCGGTTCTTTGATCTGAAAACCCTCTGCCGGCTTCCGGTTTTTTTCTATTTAATCCAGCGGTTGTAACTATCCCATCAGTCCTTAAGAACCAGTGCCCTTGCCTGCTCGAATTTTTCATTGACCGCAAGGCTCATGGCCGCGGCTTCCTCAATCAGGACGGCAGCCCGCCCCAAATGGTTCTGTCTGGCCTGCTCCGCCCAACTCTGATAGGTTTTCGCGTGTTCATCATTGTGCTTGATCCAGTGGTCGAGCAATTTCATCATTTTTTCCGGAAACGGCATCTCCGCCGGACCGTGATCGTGGGAATGCGTGTGGGGGTGGGAATGACCATGGGGTTGGTCTTTATCATTATGATCATGGGGGTGATGGTCGTGGTTGTGGTCATGGTGGCTCATAAAAATTTTTCCTTTTATTGATGGGGGTGACGGCGTCATTGCGGATGATTATGATTTGGTATTGAATTCACCGTCATATTCGGGCAAGAATAATAAAAATGCAACAGGCAAATAATTTTCCACCAAAGGAGAAGACTTATGGCAAAGACAGCTCCCCCCAGCGACCTTCATGATCATCAAGCGGCGGAAAATGCACTCCGCCGTGCTTTTGAAAAAATCCCCGCGCCCGTATCCGTCTATCTGTTCTCCCAGCCGGGGAAAAACGATATTTTTGCCGATACGGCCCGGAACACCATCGAGTTGTTCCGTCAACTATCTGATAAGATTGTTTTCCATGACCATCCCCTGGACCATAAACTCGCTAAAAAATGGAAGGTTGAGCACTCCCCGACCATCCTCATCGACCCCGAGCATTACAATATCCGGTGGCTGGGTGCGCCCCTGGGGGAAGAAGGCCGTATTTTTGTGGAGGCCCTGCTGCTGACGGGCTTCCGGAAAAGCACGCTGAGCGGCCAGTCCCTGAAAGTCATCCGGCAGATCAAGGACCAGCGGGACATCAAACTGTTTGTGAGTTTTTCCTGCCCCTACTGCCCCCAACAGGCGACCAACGCTCTGAAAGCGGCGGTGGAGCGGCCGAAACTCGTCTCGCTTACCATTATCGACACCCAGGCCAATCCGGACCTGGCCCGGCAATATGACGCCCAATCCGTGCCCCAGACCTATGCCAATGAAGTCCTGATCGCTCTCGGCGCCCAGCAGGAAGAACTGTTCATGCTGTCGCTTCAGAAGCTGGAGCAGCAGACCCTGTTTATCCCGGACGAGGACGCCGAAGAAATCGAAACCGATCTGGTGATTGTGGGGGCAGGGCCGGCCGGCCTGTCCGCCGGGATTTACGCGGCACGGAGCGGGCTTAAATCCGTGATCATCGAGCGCAACGTCATCGGCGGGCAGGTGGCCACCACCCCCGTTGTGGAGAACTATCCGGGAATCAACCAGATCGGCGGGAAAAACCTGGTGGAAATCATGGCGGCCCACGCCCTCCAATACGTTCAGATCCTTCTGGGGGAAGAGGTGATGGAAGTGACCATAGGCCGTCCCATGACGGTGGTGACCAACAAACGCCGGTTCATCACCCGGTTCCTGCTGCTGGCCACGGGGGCGACCCACCGGCATCTGGATGTTCCCGGCGAGTCCCGGCTCTCCGGGCGGGGGGTCAGCTATTGCAGTACCTGCGACGGACCGCTATTTGCGGGCCTTAAGGTGGTAATGGTGGGCGGGGGCGACAGCGCGGTGACCGAAGCCCTGCATCTTCAGAACATCGGCGTGGGGGTGACCCTCATCCACTGGACGGACAAGCTGGACACCCAGCAGGTATTGACCCGCCAGCTCGAGGGCAGCGGCATTCCGGTTCTCTACAACACCGTGGTCAAAGAAATTCTGGGTGACCGGTCGGTGGAAGCCGTGACTCTGTATAACAACAAAACCAAAAAAACGAAAAAACTGGCGACAGACGGTGTGTTTATCGCCGTCGGGTACCTTCCGGCGGTTGATCTGGCCCAAAAAATCGGCGTGGCCGTTACAAAGGAAGGATTTATCCAGCAGAAAGAGTACCGGACATCCGTGGATGGGATTTACGCCGCCGGCGATGTGGTGGGCGGATATAACCAGATCGTCACCGCCTCGGGCCATGGGGCGGAAGCGGCCCTGAAGATTTTTAATGACCATCTTCTTGCGGCGAAATAGGTAACCTGCAACGACGCCAAACAGACTTAAAAAAATATCGGGAGAAAGCCATGATCATCAGGAAATCGACGGCATTGTTGTTTTCCATGGCAATGATGCTGATAATTCTTCAGAAACCCGGATATTCGGAAATCTATAAATACCAGGACGAAAACGGCAACTGGAAATTCAGCGATGTTCCTCCGGAGGATGCCCCGGAAGACATTGAAGTCATGGATGGCATGGTAAACAACGCCGCCGGCCTGAAAGACATCAAACAGGCGCTTTACCGGAAATTTTCTCCCCGGAACAAGATAGAGGAAGCCTCCCTGTCGGCAGTCAAGATCACCTCGACCATCGGCACGGGGTCGGGTTTTTTCGTCACCGGAAACGGATATATTCTGACGAACCGGCATGTGCTGTACGGGGATGAGAACCAGGCCAAAAGAACGGAAAAGACTTTCGAATATGTGGATTCCGAAATCAAATTCGCGGACACGCAGTTTGACTTTGAAGCGAAAAAACTGGAGGAAGCCGGTGAGCACCTGGAAGGGATGAAAAACGAGATAGACGCCCTTCCGGATAATTCTTCCAGGAAATCATCCCTGGAAAAACAATATCAAGCCGACATGGAATATTTTGCTGCATATAAAGAACGATATGAGGATCAGAAGCGCCGGTATGAAGCGGAAAAGGGCAAATACAAGGGAGAAAAATCAAATTTTAAATCAAAAATGGCCACGGCCGGCATAAGCGGGACGTTTACAATCACCCTTAAAAATGGTGACGAACTGAACGCCTGGCTGGTCAGAACAAGCCAGGATGCCGACCTCGCATTGCTCAAGGTGAGCGGTTGCACCACCCCCGCCATCGGAATGGCGGATGCCGATTCCCTTGCACAGGGGCAGACGGTGCTGGCCATCGGAAGTCCTTTGGGCCTTTCCGATTCGGTCAGCCGGGGGATTGTGTCCGGATTCCGGGACGGCTATATCCAGACCGATGCCAAAATCTACCCCGGCAACAGCGGCGGGCCGCTCATCACCGAAAAAGGCCGGGTAGCCGGGATCAACACCATGAAAGAGCTGACGCACGGGTTCGAAGGGCTCGGGTTCGCCATTCCCATTCAAGTTGCGTTAAAAGAATTCAAGGATGAATTGGGGAACCATATGGGGAAACCTGCGGAAGAATGACCGCAACCCGGACCATGCATATTTGCATTTAATTGAAATTTCTGGGAATAACATTATTTCGCAAACTCGGCCATCATTTGCGAAACTTTCGATATGATTTTTTTACTTAAGCCGATGCCGCAACAGATCACATCCCCGCACTCGGGAACGAGTTTTTGAACGAATTTAAAACAACTGCCGAACATTAAGAGGGTGGGAACCGCGGTGATGAGCATCATCCTTTTCCAGTCTGAAAACCCATACTCAAACGAAACATAGCAGGCCGCCAACCCGGTCAGGGGAAGCCCCCAGAAGCACAATTTCCCGCAAAAACCCTGGGAAAGATAGAAGTGGCGATTGATATGGAAAAAATGCCCCCCCGTCGCGATCCCCAGACAAATGCCAAAGGACCAGAGGGTGAGATCGACGGCAAAAGGGAGATAGCTGAGTTCTGAGACCTCAACGATGGTGATTGCTTTTTCGGGAAAAAAAACGAGAAAATGCTGTCCCATGGGGGTTTGCAGATAAAGCTGCCACATCAGAAAGGAAATATACAGAAGAATCAAGCACAGCGTCCAGACGGCCGCCATCAGAAAAATTGCTTCAAAGGCCGTAGTGATCAGCTTTTTGATATAGGCTATGACGGGATTTTTCCTGGGGAAAAAACGGCTTACCGAATCCATCCAGTCCGGAACCGGAGAAGTTGCGATCAGTTCCGCCATTTCTTCCGCATAGAACGCCATTTCGGCTTTCAACCGTCGAATGCCGGTTGGTTTTAATCCGGGCAACCGATATTTTGACAAATCTTTCGCTGGCATGGCCCTGTTCTATTTTGATAATGGATTTGAACTTCTGTTTGAATGGAATTCCGATTTTTTCGGGAAAAAAGCAAGACTAAAATTGGGGAGGATTGAAGGTATATGAAGGAATTAAAAGACCCGGAGAGCGCCCGGCCGTTATTTGAGGATTTTTCCCATAACCTTCTGGATAATCTCCTTGAAGGTTGTCAGATCATCAGCCCCGACTGGCGGTATCTGTATGTCAACGATGCCGTCCTCAACCAGGTGAAGCGTCCAAGGGAACAGCTTGTCGGCCGGACCATGATGGCGGCCTACCCCGGCATCGAGAACACGTCCATGTTCGCCAACCTCCGGCAGTGCATGGAGGAGCGGACTCCCCGCCGGATGGAAAACGAGTTCGCATTCCCCGACGGATCGAAAGGCTGGTTTGACGTCCGGTTCGAGCCGGTGCCGGAAGGCGTGTTCATTTTCTCTTTAGACATCAGCGAGCGCAAGCGGGCCGAAACGGAACAAAAGATGATGGTCGAGGCCCTGCAATTGATCAATGGGGCCGAAGATTGGGAAACCCTGCTGAAATCCATCCTGGGAATTTTAAAGGAATGGTCTCAATGCGAAGCTGTGGGCATCCGGCACAAGGACGGTCCGGACTTCCCCTATTTCATGACTTCGGGGTTTCCGGAACAATTTGTCCGGTTGGAAAAATATCTCTGCTCTTACGGAAAAGACGGCGACGTCAAACGCGGCGAGGATGGCAAGCCGATCCTGGAATGCATGTGCGGCAATATCCTGTGCGGAAGATTCGACCCTTCGAAAAATTTTTTCACGGCCGACGGCTGCTTCTGGAGCAATTGCACCACCGAGCTGCTGGCCACCACCACCGACGCCGATCGCCAGGCCCGCACCCGAAACCGCTGCAACGGCGAGGGATACGAGTCCGTGGCCCTCATTCCGTTGCGTTCCAACAACGAAACGTTCGGCCTCATACAGTTCAACGACAAGCAAAAAGGGCGTTTCACACCCGAGCGGATCGCCCTGTTCCGGCGGATCGCGGACCATATCGCCAATTTTCTGGCAAAAAAGCAAATGGAGGCGAAGGTCACGCACCTCAACGCGGTTCTGCGCGGCATCCGAAACGTCAACCAGCTCATCACCCGGGAGAAGGAGCCGCAACAGCTGATCCGGAAGGCCTGCGACCTCCTCGTGGAGGCGCGTGGATTCCATTCCGTGGCGGTGGGGTTGACCGACGGACCGGACGAAAGGGTTCTGGCCCATGCCGGGGCGGGCCAAAAACTGGTCTCTCTGCTGGAAATGTTTGAGCGCGGGGATATGCCGGAATGCGCTCGGCGGGCCATGGCAAACCGCAAAATCGTGGTTCGGACATGTTCCGACCGGTCCTGCAAAGGATGCCCCGCAGCCGCGGACCTCAGCCACAATCAGGACACCCTGGTCATGGGCCTGGAACAGCAAGACAAGTTATACGGTTTCATGGTGACCTGCCTGCCCGCCGGCGTGGGAGACGACCCTGAGGAGCAGGACCTGTTGCAGGAAGTGGCGGGGGACATCGCGTTCGCCCTGCGCAGTATGGAAATCGAGGCTGAGCGGGACAAGTCAACGGCGGCCCTCGCAGACACCCAGGAACAACTCAGACAAGTCCAGAAACTCGAGGCAATCGGGCAGCTCGCGGGCGGCGTGGCCCACGATTTCAATAATCTCCTCGTCATCATCATGGGCCATGTTGAAATGGCGCTTGACCAGACCCCCCCCGGCCATGCAATTCACGAGGATCTTCAGGAGATTTTAGGGGCGGCCCAGAGATCGGCTGATCTTACAGGCCAGCTTCTCGCCTTTGCCCGCAAACAAACCGTTTCCCCCCAGGTCGTCAACCTGAACGAAACCGTTAACGGCATCCTGAAAATGCTCCGCCGGCTCCTTGGCGAGGATATTGACCTTTCCTGGAACCCCGGAGAGAATTTAAACCCGGTTTTTATGGACCCAGGGCAGGTGGACCAGATTCTCGCCAATTTATGCATTAACGCAAGGGACGCCATCGCCGGGGTCGGCACGCTGACCATCGAAACCCGGAACGTCTCCTTTGATGAATCCTATTGCGCGGATCATTCCGGTTTCTTTCCCGGAGATTTCGTGATGCTTGCCGTCAGCGACAGCGGCTGCGGCATGGGAAAAGAAACCCTTGCGCACATCTTCGAGCCGTTTTTCACCACAAAGGCCTTGGGCCACGGTACCGGCCTCGGGTTGGCGACGGTATATGGAATCGTCAAACAAAACAACGGGTTTATTAATGTTTACAGCGAACCGGGAAAAGGCACGATCTTCAGAATCTACTTTTCACGCCATCTGGGAGATCAGGTCAGCGTTCGGAGCGATGTGGGCAGGATCGCAATAAGCCGTGGAAATGAAACGATTTTATTGGTGGAGGACGAGCCCGGCATTCTGCAACTGACCCGGGCGATGCTTGAAAACCTGGGGTACCACATTCTCCCCGCGGGAACCCCGGGTGAGGCCATACGCCTTGCCGAAAACCATCAGGGCAAGATCCACCTGCTGCTGACCGACGTTATCATGCCCGAAATGAATGGCCGGGATCTCGCCGCGCGGATAAGCGCCCTCTCGCCGGAAACAAAGCTCATATTTTCTTCTGGTTACACAGCCAATGTCATTGCCCACCGGAGCGTACTGGAACCGGGGGTTAATTTTATCCAGAAGCCTTTTTCGAGAAGGGAGTTAGGTGAAAAGCTGAGGGCTGTGCTGGATGGGGTCGTGTGAGTGTGTGCGGGAAAGGCTTTCAATTTTGATAACTATCTGAAATTAAATTTCTTATTCTATTTTTCGGGTTGCCTGTATATTAGCGGAGAACAGATACGTGATTTTATGGGAAAACCATCGGAACTTGAATTATAAACATCAATGAAATCAAAATTAAAGACTAAATTTACCCTATTTGTATCGGTCTTCGCTTGCTTATACTTTTTTTTAGGATCAGCAGTCTATTACAATGCAAGGAGATCAAAAACATTAATTCACAAAATTAGCTATGAGATGATCAATCAAACATCTCATATTTCCAAACATAAAATAATCGCAGGAAATTATCGGATGAATGTTAACGGAATAATATATGAATATATTTTATTCCCCTTTTGTTTCGCAGAGAAAACATATTGGACTATTAAATATCCTCTTGGCACAGAGTTTTTACAAGGAGTCAATAAAACTGAGTAGGAATCGAGGACGAATCTTTAATCTTACCAATTTGTTCGTTCTATTTTTGCAGAACCTATTGATCATACATCAATTTCGAGCAAAGTCAGGAAATGAGAATATACAACTCCAGGCTGTTTATAACCCCAGGCTGTTTATAATGGCCGCGTCAACCTGTTGCATGATGTCTGCCGAAAGTGTTGCAAGTCTGGGGGGGAGAAGCCGTTTTTTATCGACCGTCCGGATTTGGGATAGGTTCACGATTGAATCTTTTGACAACCCCTCCTGCTTCCGGATGGGAACGCAGATGGGATAAGACGCTTTTTTCGGTGAATATTCCGTAATCACCGCCACAATGGTTGTTGGGGAATACTGGTTGCCGATATCGTTTTGAATGATCAGCACGGGCCTTGTCTTTCCCGTCTCATGCCCTGTTACCGGATCAAGGCCCGCATAATAGACATCACCCCGTTTAATTTGCAGGTTTTCCATATTCTTGCCTTTCGATTCCTGTTTTCGGCCTTGTGTTCCGTTAAAGATTTTCAGCGTCCGAATGCGTAAAATCCGTTGTGATTTCCATGTTTTCTTCCGCAAGCGCCAGATAGGCGGCTTTCATTTTATCTTCAAATACTTTTTTTTCAATATGTTCCAGCCGATCTTCAAGTGACTCCCGGACCAGAACGGACAAGTTTTTCCCTTCAACACCGGCCGCCCAGTCAAGCTTGTCTCTCAGCTCAAACGGAATCTGAACATTCAGCCGGACTTTTTTTGATGATACATTTTGATGCATTTATTTATCCTCCTTTACTCAATTATATGACACATAAAAAGTATCAACGGTATGGCACAAAATCAACACAATTTTTGGGTTTTGTAACTTGAAATCTACGTATGGCTTTATTTATGAAATACTTCATGCTACTGAAATGTCCTGACCGCCGGATGATTGAGCGCCCGGCTGCGGAACACCGGGAACGGCGGAACCTGTTGATTTTGGAGACCATGCATGGAAGTGGAAAAATTCTTGAAATGGGAACGGCTGGTGTTTGACGGCCAGGCCATTTATGTTGACCCGGACGCGCCGGACTGGATGGCACCCAATCCAGCGGGAGACAGACTTTTAACTGGGATTCAACAAACCCGTTCCGTGGCTGACGGGGTATCGGCCTTCCTCGGCACCTTAAACGGCCAGAAAAACATCGGCCTCATCCGCGCCCGGCAGTTCCTTTCGCTGTTTCCGGAACCCCGGCCGGGTCTTTATCCGGGAAGAAACCGGGTGTTGTCCCTGGACCGGCTGAAGGAATGCTGGTTCCACATCACCGACGAGTGCAATCTTCGCTGCCGCCACTGCCTGTTTGCAAACGACCACTTGCGGCAAAAAACCCTGGGGTTTGACGACCTTGCCCGAAGCGTTGGGGAAGCATTCGGCTTAGGCGCCCGCACGTTTTACCTCACCGGCGGCGAACCGTTGATGCATCCGCAGTTTGACGATATCTGCCAATTGATTTTAAACATGTCGGGTGACACCCATCTGGTGGTGCTCACCAACGGTCTCCTGCTTTCCCGGCACAGGGAACTTTTCGCTCAGATCCCGCTTGACCGGCTGCATTTTCAGATCAGCATCGACGGCACGCAGTCCACCCATGACCTGTACCGGGGCACGGGTGCTTTCGACCGGTTGATGGACGCCCTTGGCTTTGTGTCCGGCACCAAAGTCCATGTCACCCTGGCCATGGCCGTGACCAATGATAACGTCGGCCAGATGCCGGACATTGTTCAGATCGCCGCCGACCATGACATTCCGGAAGTCCATTATCTCTGGCTGTTCGCCGCAGGAAACGCGACCCTTGGCATGATGCCCGACCCTGCAACCATTTTTCAGCATCTGACGGCGGCGGAAGCTTATGCCCGGCAGAAAGACGTGACTATTGATAATATCCGGCAACTGGAATCCCAGATATTCTCCCTTCCGGGCACCCGGTACGACCTCGGGGGCGCGGGCTGGGAATCCCTGGCCATCGGGCCGGACGGGTCCGTATATCCCACCCCGGCCCTGGTGGGCCAGCAGGCGGCCCGGTGCGGCCATATCCGGGACAGCCTGACCGCTGTCTGGCAAACCGGTCCCGCGTTGTCACAGATCCGGGCTCTGACCATTGCCGACGCCCCGGATTACGCACAAAATCCCCTCCGGTATCTGGTGGGCGGCGGCGATATGGACCACAGCTTTTATGCGGGCGGCGCGTATGTGGGCCATGACCCGTATGTTCCGCTCTACAACCGGATGGCCCTGTGGCTCATGGCACGGTCCGCGGGTTCCGAGACGCCAGACATGGGAACATCGGCCCCCTTCCCCCAAATCCGGATAAAAATGGGGGACCGGGTTCTGCAATGCGACCATAACAACACCGGTGTTGCCCTCACCCATTCCAATTGCGTGCTCACCCTGGCCTCCGCCCGCCAGAAGGTGGGACAATTTTACGGGCAGGCAGCCGCCGACCCCAACCCGGACATCAAAAATCCCGTCTGCTATCCGGAAACGGAAATCAGCCATATCCCGGCATCCGCCAGAATCCGGTCCTACGGGTGCGGGAGCCCGGTGCTGGATGCCGCTTTAAAGGCCGGTGAAACCCTGGTGGATTTGGGCTCGGGCGCTGGCATGGAATGTTTCATCGGAGCCCGGCAGGTGGGGAAAACAGGCTATGTGTTCGGCATCGACATGCTGGACCCCATGCTTGAGCGGGCCGGAAAATCCCTTGAGGCCGTCAGCCGCCATCTCGGATACGCCAATGTGGCGTTTAAAAAAGGATATCTTGAAAACCTGCCCCTTCCGGACCATACGGCGGATGTGGTGATCTCCAATTGCGTCATCAATCTGTCCGAGGACAAGCGCAAAACCTTTTCTGAGATTTTCCGGATACTGAAGCCCGGCGGACGGATCATGATTTCGGATGTGGTGACGGACACCCCGCCCCCGCCGGACATATTAAATGATGAGCAACTGCGGGGGGAGTGCATTGCCGGGGCTTTTGTCCAGCCCTATCTGGCCGCCATGCTGGAAGCCGTGGGATTTTGGGACATTCAATTCGTAAAACGTTTTTTTTACCGGGAGGTTAACGGCCACCGGTTTTATTCCCTGACCTATACGGCGTTTAAGCCGGACGAAACAAAGGACGTTTCGGTGGTCTATCCCGGACCCTTTGCCGCCGTGGTCACGGATTCCGGCAAACTGCTGGTCCGGGGACACACCGGAACCCTGGATGCGGCCACGGCCGATCGATGCGGCGACCGTGTGTTTGTGCTGGATGACCTTGGCAATGCGGCGAATATCAAGGCCCAAAACGCCTGCGCGTGCTTTGCGCCCCCGGCCCAAAACCTGAAATCGTCGCCGCAGAATCTGACCATCGGATTGTCATTGTCCCCTGCCCCGCGATTTTCAGCCCAATGCATGGTGTGCGGCAGCCCCCTAAGCTATCTGGAAAACAACGCCCCGAAATCCTGCGCCTATTGCGGAATCGTCAAATCCGCCAATACGGTGTGCGAACAGGGGCATTTTGTGTGCGACGCCTGTCACAGCCGGGACGCCCTGGAAATGATCCGGCACGTCTGCATAACCTCCCGGCAGACCGACATGATCGACCTCCTGAACACCATCCGCAGCCATCCGGCCATGCCCCTTCACGGCCCGGAACACCATTTCGCGGTGCCGGGGGTGATCGTATCCGTTTACCGGAACCTGGGGGGCGATGTGTCGGATGCGGATATCGCCACCGCCATCGAGCGGGGGCACGCCATTCCCGGCGGGGTCTGCGCGTTCTGGGGTTCCTGCGGCGCGGCCCTGGGCGCGGGTGTGGGATTTGCGGTGATCCTGAAAGGCAATCCGCTGAAACCCGGCGAGCGCAACGCGGTTCAGGAGGCCACCGCTACCATCAGCAGGGCCATTAACGCCATAGAAGCGGCCCGGTGCTGCCAGCGGGAAACCTGGACGGCCCTTAAGACCGCCGCCGACCTGTCCCGGCGGCTGTTGCCCATTCCCCTGAGGGCCGAAGGCCGGACAACATGCAGCCAGCAGGCGAAAAACAAGGAATGCCTGGGCAAAGGGTGCCCCTACATCCGATGAACCCCGATTCCTCATGCGTTATCCTGTTTGTCAAAGCGCCGGTGCCGGGGCAGGTCAAGACCCGGATGGCCCGGCGCCTGGGCGCTTCGGCGGCCGCTCTGCTGTACCGATGTTTTGTGAACGATCTGGTCCGGAAAATCGATGCCGAGAATCTTGTCTTACGCATTTTTTATGATCCCCCGGATGCGGAAGCGGCCATCAAAAGCTGGCTGGGCGAAGAACGCGCTTATGCCCTCCAGACCGGCATGGATCTGGGAGAACGCATGAAACAGGCGTTTCAACAGGTTTTCAGCGCCGGAATCCAACGGGCCGTGCTGGTGGGCAGCGACCTGCCCGACCTGCCCGCTGAAATTGTGGCGGACGCCCTGGCGTCTCTACACAATACCCCCGCCGTCATCGGGCCAAGCAGAGATGGCGGCTACTACCTGATCGGGTTCCGGGCCGACACCTTCACGCCCGCTGTGTTTGACGGCGTTCCCTGGAGCAGCAACCGGGTGCTTCCAACCACCCTGGAACGGTTCGCCGCAGCCGGTCTTCCGATCCGCCAAATTCCCGAATGGCGCGACATCGACACCCAAGAAGATCTTCTGGATCTCCTCGCATCATTAAAAAAGCATCCGGAAAACGCACCGGAGACATTCGCTTATTTGAGGAAAATAGGCTGAAAAGGAAAGGTATGAATCCCATAAATAAAATGCGCCATGTTCATCTTAAAGGTAAAAAATCGTGAAACAAGACCAAGTTAAAGACCACTTTGCCAGACAGGCAGACGCGTATGAGGAATTAATGGTCAGGCTCGTTCCTCAATATCTTGAGCAACATAAAATAATTTACAATCTGCTGCCCAAAGGAGATGGCGATTATCGAGTTCTCGACCTGGGATGCGGGAATGGGGTTTTATCCGAGTTGGTATTCCGGAAACTTCCCCGTGCGTTTGTGATCGGCTTTGATCTGACTGAAAATATGCTGGATGCGTTTAAAAAGAAATTATCAAGCTATGCAGACCGATTTGAACTCAGACAAGGTGACTATGGTATCGACGCCTTCGGCAAAGATTATGACATCATTATCGCCGGCCTCACCCTGCACCATCTCACCTGGGAGGAAAGGGAGAAATTCTATAAAACCGTGTACGCTGCGTTGAACCCAGGCGGGCTGTTTCTGGCCAGGGACATCATCATTGATGAGGATAAAGCAGTCGCTCAGGACCAATACGCCCATTGGAAAGAATTCATGAAAGCCCAGGGAGAAGATCCCGATCTTTGGTATTCCAAGCACATGGAGAAACATCATCCGATGTCGATTGCAGACCATTTTACCTGGCTCCGGAGAGCCGGTTTTTCAAAAGTGGCCTGTCACTGGCGGCTTTACAATTTTGCTATTACCACAGCGGAAAAAGTGTAAGGAGACTTTCACAACTGCCCCCATACTTTATACATCTAATTGATATTAAACATTTTTAACGCAAACTAAGCAGGAGGAAAAGCAGGCGGGACCGGCAGAGTCGACAGCGGGTTGGGTGGATCCGAAAGCAAGTGCCTTATGGACCTATTTGAAGATTCCGGATTAAGCCCATAAAAATTTGCCGACGACCTTGTCCGCCGGTTTTTCCCATTGCGATGCGGCCCTGGCCCGATGGTTTCCGTGGAAGTACGGGGGCAAACTGTCTGAGCGGCTAAATGCCAATGGACCTGCCGGTTGCGATACGCGGGAGCGGCAAAACGAATCCCGGCATTCCATTTCACAAAGCGAGTTTTTGCCCACGCCACGAAAACCATCGGGCCGAGGAGCTTTCCGCATCGCAGGGACGGGTTTCTTCTGTTACTTTTCTTGCCCGCCAAAGAAAAGTAAAAGGAACAGCGCATAGCCGATGAAAGAGATGGGCGTCAAATAAATGATATGCTTTTGTGTTCATTGAAAAAACATGATTTTTTAATCGGATTAATGTTACAAGGCAGGTTCGTGAAATTGGATTCTTTCGTCAAAGTGCACGTCGGGCATAAAACTTAAATGTTAAATGAAAAAAAATCAAATCCCAGCAAACCCGCATATTGCATGATATCCTACGGTACTACTGCCGTTGAGAGCCTTCTGGATAAGGGATTTTAATCGTTGCGGTCCTTTAACTTG
>JBAQUK010000329.1:0-41308 GCA_049297455.1 Desulfosalsimonadaceae bacterium
GATGAGTGATGAATAAGTAAAAACCGCCGGTTAAAACTTCAACGCCGCGCCGCCTTCCACCACATGGCGATCATATTCATAACGATCGATATTGGAATTGGCGTGAATAAAGGAATAATTCGTGTAAAGACCAAAATGGGAGGTGAGTTGGTATACCATATCAAGACCCGCAACGACCATATTGTCTGAACGCTCATCCGTATGCAGGGGATTCATATCGTATTCCGATAGATGCGCGTCGTAATCCGTATGCTGATAATCCAGAGACAGGCGCACCCGGCTTTTGTTCTGGAAAAAATACAGGTAGGCGCAGCCGCCGCCAAGGGATTCCCCGTCTTCATCGGTATCGACGTCATCCCGATCATCAATCAGTGCGCCGATGCCATAGATGGCCACCGCCTGACTGGTTTCCGGAATTAAATATGTCAGGGTGGGAGCGACCGAATACCGCTGATAATCCCTTTTTCCATCTTCCATGGCGTAATTTACGGCAATGGGCAGGCTGTAAACAAACGGGCCGTCGTTGTACTGGGGTTCCAACGAAATGCTCTGGTCAATCACATCATATTCATCGAAATCCTGATGAAAGTCCGCATACCCGCTGTAATCTATCCGAAGACCCATATCTCCCTCAAGGGGGGCCTGCCAGCCGGCATTCAGGGTCGCAGCCAGAGCGGTGTCACTATCTTCATCCCCGATGCCGGACGTGGACCCGACCCGGGAATCATAAAGGCCGCCGATCCGAAGGTCTGCATTAAACGGCGAGACATCGGCCTGCCGCTGTGTCATCCGGTTTTCAATACCACCCTTCCCCACCGGGGAAGCGCTCCGTGACGGAGCCGAGCAGCCTCAGCCGCCCGCCCATGTGTTTGTGGAAAAAGACATGACAACAACAAAAAGCGCAACATAGAGAAATGATTTCAAAATGAACTCCTTTCAAAAAAATGGATGGGTTCTCAATATAGATGGAAAACAATTTCCATTTAAATCAAAAACCGCTCAATTTCAAGACTTATAAATGGATTGAGCGACCAGGCTTTTTCCGGTGAACCGCGTTTTGTTTTTTTATACGAAGAGATTCATTTATTTGTTATTATTGTAAAAAATTATTAATTTTCATTATTTAATTGCTTGACGCTGTCCATGTGCTGTGTTAAAAAATTAGTCTTGCCAAGCATCTTAATTTCTAACCCCGAACCAAGGAGCATGCGATGTTGCCTGAATTTTTCGAATTTTACAATCCCACCAAGGTGGTCTATGAAGTCGGAGTTGCCACGGATTTAAAGCCGGAACTGGATATTATCGGCATTCAAAAATATTTTATCGTATCCGATCATGTCATCAACGACCTGGGCCTGGTGCAAAAGGTCGCGGACGGACTGATTGAGGCCGGATGTGAAGTGACGGGTGTTTATCTGGAGGTCAAACAGGACGCGCGCCTCAATGATGTGAAACTATGCCTCGCGCAGGTACAGGCGTCCGGTGCGGAAGGCCTGATCTCCATCGGCGGCGGCAGCGTCATTGACACGGCCAAAGCGGTCAATATCCTGTTCTCGGAAGGCGGGGATCTGGTGGAAGACTATTCCGGCGCCCAGACTCTGACACGGCCCCTGAAACCCCATGTGGTGATTCCCACCACCGCCGGCACGGGCAGCGAAGTTACCATGATTTCCGTCATCTATGATGAAGACAACAAGGAAAAGCTGGCATTTGTGGATAAATACCTGCTGCCGAACCTGGCGGTGCTGGACCCGGAAATGACGCTTTCCCTGCCTCCCAAAATGACCGCGGCCACCGGCATGGACGCCCTCACCCACGCTGTGGAAGCCTATGTGGGCACCCAGGCATCCCCGGTATCCGACGCTTTTGCCGAGGGCGCCATCCGGCTCATCATGCAACATCTCGTCAACGCGACAAAAGACGGCAACGATGTGGAAGCCAGGGGCGGGCAAATCATCGCCGCCACCATGGCCGGCATTGCCTTTTCCCATTCCATGGTGGGCTGCATTCACGGCATGGCCCATGCCACCGGCGCCCTTTACCGGGTGCCCCATGGGGTCGCCAACGGCATCCTGCTGCCTTTCGGATTGGAATACAATTTTGAGGAGATCACTGAAAAACTCGCCCGGCTGGCCCCGGTCATGGGGGAAGATGTTTGCGGGTTATCGGATGAGGATGCGGCCCGGCTGGTCATTGCCGCTATCCGGAAACTTTCCGCACAGCTCAATGCGCTGGGTGCACTGCCCCTGCGTTTAAGGGATGTGGGCGTTCCCGAAGAAGGCCTTGCTGCCATCGCTGAAGGGGCTGTTAATGACGGCTCCTCTTTTTATAATCCACGGGAAGTGGATGCGGAACAATTATTACCGTACCTTCAAAATGCATATTAAATTTAAAAAAAGGAGAAGGCGTCATGGGTATGTTTAAGACAACCGAAGAATTTGAGAAGGTCATTGTGGGTTTTTTCCAATTGGTGGGGAATACGCCGATCATTGCTGACAAGCTGCTGGAATCGAAAATGGTCATCCGGTTCACCTACACGGACCCGGACCTGGTAGTGGTGGTGGACTGCGCCGGCGATAAGGCCGAAGTCAGGGCCCATGATACGGAAACCAAGGCTGTGGTGGAAATGTCCATGACCTCCGACATCGCCCACCGGTTCTGGTTCGGCATGGTCAACCTGACCAAAGCCCTGACCCGCAAGGAAATGGTGGCCAAAGGCCCCATTCCCAAAGTCCTGAAACTCCTTCCGGCCATCAAGCCTTCATACGCCATGTATCCCCAGTACCTGGACGCCAACGGGTTTGAACGATACAACATCACCAAGGCCTATACGCCGCCGACAGCATAAAGGCAGAAGGCTTAAACATTATAATCAATGACAGCCGTGTGAACCCCGTGATGGCAGGGTTCACACAGGACTTAACGTTTCCCCTTCATTTTTCCGGTTCATCCGGATCAGGAGACCATTATGGGCGGCTATGCAGGACAAATTCTCTATGTGAATCTGACTTCCGGGTCCATTGAAAAAAAAATGCTGGATATGGACTTTGCCAGGAAACACATCGGCGGCTTGGGGTTTGGTGCCCAAATATATCTGGATCTCATTAAAAACCAGCCAGTTGATTTTGATCCTCTTTCCGAATCAAACCCCTTTGTACTCATGACCGGGCCCCTCACCGGCATGAAAATGAACGGGGTGGCCCGGTGGACTGTTTGCTCAAAATCGCCGCTGACCGGATTTTACGGGGACAGCAATACCGGCGGTTTTTTTGGCGCGTACCTGAAATTCGCGGGCTATGACGGTATTGTGATCACCGGAAAGGCGGCCTCCCCCATCTACCTCTATATAAATGATGGGACGGTTGAAATCCGAAACGCGGAAAAATACTGGGGCCAGGATGTTTATACGGTGACCGATGCGCTGAAACAGGACCTGAAAGACGACGATCAAAAAGCCGGACAGGTGCTGGCTATCGGGCCGGCCGGCGAAAACGGGGTCAGGTTCGCATCGCTTATCAACAACAAAGGACATGCGGCGGGCCGCACCGGTATGGGTGCGGTATGGGGCGCAAAACGCCTTAAGGCTGTTTATGTGAACGGTACCGGAAAAATCAAGGTCGCCCATCCGGAAACGCTTGATGCCCTGCGTGCGGAACTCAAAGAAGTTTATGCGGACAGTATCGGCATCATGGCCCTTCATTCCGCAGGCACGGCCACCCATATGGATGTCGGCATTATCGGCGGCGATATTCCCATTAAAAACTGGCAGCAGACCGAATGGGAGGACATCGATGCCATCGGGCCATCAATGATCGAAGAAAAAATATTCGCCGGCCATAAAACCTGTTTCGGATGCGGGGTGGCGTGCAAAAAAAGCGCTGAGGTCAAGGAAGGCCCGTTCCAAATGGAAAAAGGCCCCGGCCCCGAATACGAAACCATCGCCACTTTCGGTTCCATGTGCCTCAATTCCAACATCGAGTCCATCGCCAAAGCCAATGAAATCTGCAACCGATACGGCATGGACACCATCACCTGCGGCTCCACCATCGCCTTTGCCATCGACTGTTTTGAAAACGGACTGATCACGGAAAAAGACACGGACGGTTTAAGTCTGACCTGGGGCAATTCAGAAGCCATCGTTCAGCTGACCGAAAAAATCGGCAAACAGGAAGGATTCGGCGCGATTTTAAGTTTGGGAAGCGAAAAAGCCGCAGAAAAGATCGGCGGCAACGCACGGGATTTTTTAACCACGGTCAAGGGACTGGAAGCACCCATGCATGACCCGAGGGGCGCCCACGGATATGGCCTGGCCTATGCCGTCTCTCCCAGGGGCGCATGCCATGAAGCCAGCCTTACCTTTGAAGCGGAAGGCGGGTTGATCTTTATCCCCGAAATCCCGGAACTCTCCTCGGATCTGCCGGAAGGCAGCGAAGACCGGGCCGGGCTAAATGTGGCGGCCCAGGATTACGGCATGTTTTTTTCCAACTGCGCCGTGTTCTGCAATTTGGGCGGCTCCCCCTTAAATGCCACCCAGGCCATTGATATGGTCAACCACGTCACGGGATTTGACTATACCCTGGAAGAAATTCTAAAAATCGGCCGGCAGTTATGGTATCTCAAACGGGGCCTCACCAACCTGTTCGGCGCCAGGGCAAAGGATGACCGGCTCCCTTCCCGCCTGATGACGGCTCTTGAAGCAGGCCCCACCGAAGGCAGCATCCCGGATATGGACCGGATGCTGGCCGAATTTTATGAATTACGAGGATTTAACACCGACGGCGTTCCCGAAAAACAGGTACTTGAAAACGTCGGGCTATCGGAACTGGCCGGCTTGCTGCATCCGGAAGTGGCGTAATCCATCATTTTAAAGGTTTCGGATAAAATTAGAAATTAAAACTATAAACCGAGGCTGGATAACACTGGCCCCGGTTTATATATTTATCGAATCATTTCATACTTTTCCCGCATGGCCAGAAATCCGGCTGCCATGCCATTAATGCCCTTATAAAGGATGCAATAATGCGCCTGACATACAAAGGGCCGATGAGCATAGATGCTGCATTTTCCAGATTTTTTTCAAATTGGGGCAAACAGTCCACCTCTGGTTTTGACTGATTAACAAAACATCGGCCTCACCGGTTTCCGGGTGCCTGCCGTAGCACTCATAGATTTTGTCGTCAATAGAGCAATGGTCACATAATTCATTTATCCTGCTCCGAATAGATAATCATTTGATCTTCTCCGAATTATTTGTTAAATTCGCCCGAAACCTATGAATGGAGGAAACCGAAATGCTGAAACACACACTGGGAAAAATCGAGGAAAAGATCAAGCTGTCGCCGAATATTCCGGATGATAAAAAAACCGAATATTTTGACCTGCTTCACGAATTAAACAATGAAATAAATGAATTAAGCAAAACAGAACAGGAAAGAGCCCAAAGCATCAAAGGGTTTACCAAAATCACCGCCCATGAAGCCACTCGTGATGTCATCGATCCTCATCTGATGCAAATATCATTAGACGGTCTGTCGACATCTGTAAGAGAACTCCACGCATCCTACCCGAAACTGGTCAATACCGTAAATGCCATCTGCACGTTTTTGTCCAAACTCGGCATTTAATACCACCAAACAAGGAATGACAGGAATCCACGATGAATCCACCTGAAACTACCGGCAATTTTACGGCGGATAACGGCGTATCTGTTTTTTACCGATGCAGCCCTGCAGGAACCGAACGCGCCCGGATAGTGCTCGCCCACGGTCTGGGCGAACATTCCGGGAGATATGATCATGTGATCGACCGCCTGGTTGGACTGGGAATATCCGTCTGGGCAATCGACCATCAGGGCCATGGACAGAGCGGCGGCAGCCGGGGCCATATCGACCGGTTCGATCAATATCTGAAGGATCTGAAGCAGGTGGTCGACGTGGCCAAAAAAGGCAAGCCGGAAGGCATGAAATGCTTCCTTCTGGGTCACAGCATGGGCGGCCTGATCGTTCTTCGTTTTGCCGAAATCTTTAAAGATGCCGTCGATGGCGTGATTGCCTCCTCTCCCGGGCTTGCTCCCGCCATGAAAATCCCGGTGGTCAAAGGCGGGGTAGCGAAACTCATCTCTAATATCTGGCCGACCCTGACCTTTGATAATGAACTGGACCCTTCCCATTTAAGCCATGATCCGGCAATTGTGCAGGCATATGTGGATGATCCGCTGGTGAACCGGAGAATCAGCGCCCGCTGGTTTACCGAATTTTTATCCGCCATGGATGCGACAAATTCCAATGCTGCCGCCATCCAAATCCCCACCCTCATGCAAGTGGCCGGGTCTGACCGGCTTGTGGAGCCACAAACTTCAAAAAAATTTTTCGAATCACTGACGACAAAGGACAAGACCCTTTTTTTCTATGATGATTTGTATCATGAAATCTACAATGAATTGGGACAAAATCGAAAAAAAGTGCTGAACGATCTTGCAAAATGGCTGGAAAATCACATTTGACGATCGATACAAAACTGATGGTTCATTCAATCTCAGGACATGCCATGAACTTAAAACATAGAGCCGGTTTTCGGCGTTCACCGACTTTGATTCCTATCTTTTCTGGAATCTTTCTCGTATTAATTCTGTCGTTGACTGCGTTTGCCGATCGTTTATCAGCAGCGCCTGCCCCTGAAGAAACGGAAACCCGGAACACATCTGCAGAACCCAACCGAAGCTCTGTCGGTCTGTATCTTGAAAATGATTATTTTGCAGGTACGGATAGCGGTTACAGCAGCGGCCTGAAACTTTCCTGGAGCTCCGGCATTCAGGAGGAATACCCCAAGGACGTGTGGCCCCATCGCTGGCTGTATCCGATCATCAAACACATCCCTTTTGAAAAAAAACCCGATTGCCAGCGAAACGTTACCTTTTCTTTGGGCCAGAATATTTTTACCCCTGAGGATATTGAAACCGAAGAAGTGGTGGAAGATGACCGGCCCTATGCGGGAATCACCTATCTTTCCATAGGATTTCACAATCGCCTGATGCGCCAGATGGACTCGGTGGAAGTATCATTAGGACTGGTGGGCCCCAGCTCCTATGCGGAAGAATGCCAGAAGGCCGTCCATCAGGTATTTGATGACATTGAGCCTCAGGGATGGGACAACCAACTGAATAATGAAGCCATCCTCGGTCTGGTATATGAACACAAAAAGAAAATAAAGGCTCCCGACCCCAGCGGTGGTTTGGGATATGATGTTATCCTGAACACCGGTGGCGGCGTTGGCAATGCGCTGACCTATTATAATCTGGGCCTGATGTTCCGTACCGGGTGGAACCTGCCCAATGATTTCGGCGTCATGCCCATCCGGCCGATCAGTTCTTTTAACGGCGCCGTGGAGAATAGTGACACCCGGCTATCCTCGAAAATCGGAATTCAGTTGTTCGCCTCGATTGAAGGGAGAGCGGTGTTGCACAATATCTTTTTAGATGGCAACACATTCACCGACAGCCACAGCGTGGATAAAAAACCGGTGGTGGGTGATTTGATGACCGGCGTCAACCTGAGCTATGGACAGGGCCAGCTCAGTTTTGCCTATGTTTCACGCTCAAAAGAATTTGACACCCAGAATGAAGCCCAGAAATTTGCCAGCATCAACCTTTCTTATGCCTATTGATCCCTGACTGGTCGAATAATTCCTAACAGCCCGAAATGGCAGTATGCCTTCATTCGTGTTCCATCAAAATTGAAACAAGGAGAAAAAATGAAAACAATCAAAATCAGCTTCAAACGCGTCGTCATTATCCTGTTATCCCTGATGCTGCTCCTTCCTGCCGGGGCATTTGCCAAATCCTTTGATAAAATCATTGCATTTGGCGACAGCCTCTCAGACCATCATGGTCTTGAAGCTTATCTGGGACTCTATCATCCCGTGAACAATCCAAACGGCGTGCTGGAAGCATGGACAAACGGTGATGTGTGGGTGGAATATCTCGCCGATATCATGGACGCAACACTGGATAACAATGCCATTGCCGGCGCAATGACCGATGGACATGAAAGTGAACAGATTCAGGCTCTTTCAGACCAGGGCCTCTTGCCTCAACTCGGCCTGGTGGGTCAGGTCAACAGCTTCAGCAATGAAGATCCGGTGTTTGTGGCGGATGAGACACTTTTTACCATATGGATCGGCGGAAATGACCTGCTCGAATACGGAAGAGGCGAGTCTGATGCCACATCCGTGGATGCCCTCTTAAACGATGCCATTGATAATGTCATCAATTCAATGAGCAAACTTGCCGGTGAAGGCGCAACCCATTTTCTGGTCTTAAATCTTCCCGACCTTGGCAAAACACCGGCTTTTAATTCCAGAACGCCCGCCGAAATCGCCGCTGCGACCACGTTATCTTTTACGTATAACACAGCACTTGAAACCGGATTAACGAATTTTAAAAAATCGTTTCCCGGAATCACGGTATATACCTTTGATGTTTATACCTATATGAATCAAATGATCAGTAACGGCACATTTAAAAATCCCACTGGCACATACATGGTCCTGGATGAAAATGGCGACTATACCGGCGCGGTCAATGAACCTGCGAGTGATTACCTTTTCTGGGACAGCATCCACCCCACCACCAGTGCCCATGAACTGGTGGCCATCAACGCCGATAAGGAAATCGCCGATACGGACAAGGATAATGATGACGACGATGACGACAGTTGTTTTATTGCTTCAGCTTCAAACCCAATCAACCATCGTGTATTGACTGTGATGATGCTTGCGGTTTTCTCAATCACCGGAATTGCCGGCTGGCTGCGAAAAAACGATTAAACATGCATTTGAATCTGCAGCGGGCGGATATGAATCCGTCCGCTGCAAAATTGCGAGCCCTCGTTTACACAAAATGATGATACTCGAAAAAAAAATTACCGTCCGGTATGCGGAAACCGGCGTCAACGGAAAACTCAAACCGGTCAATATCTTGAATTATTTTCAGGATATCGCCAGCGACCATAGCGCCGAGATGGGGGTTTCCGCCATGGACCTGCTGCCCAAAGGTCTTGCCTGGGTGATATTTCAATACCAGATCGATATTTTCCGCTATCCTTCATGGAAAGACAATATAAGGATGCGTACCTGGCGGTATCCATATAGAAATTTATATGAGCTGAGGCAGTACGAAATTTTTGATGATCAGGACAACCTGCTGATATCCTCCAAAAGTTCCTGGGTGCTGACCAGCATCGATTCCAAAAAACCCGTTCGCTTAAATAAACACCTTCCGCCGGAAATGATGAATGGCCTGCAGCAACCCATCACAGACGACTTCGTCAGTGTGCCGGAAGTCAGCCGCACTGACGCGACCCGGTCATTTAACGCCCGGATGCATGACTTGGATTTCAACCGCCATGTCAACAATTCGGTGTATGTGGTATGGGGCATTGAAACCGTTCCCCAGGACATCATCCGAACCTGCCGACCGACAGCGATCACCGTGAATTATCTGGGAGAATCCCTTTACGGTGATCCCGTCACCGTAAAAACCCAGCGCCTCCGGACCAATCCGTCCATGGATTTCCTGCACGCGATCATCAATGAAACCACTAGAAAGGAAATCACCCGCCTGCAAACCCGGTGGGAACGATTTGAGTAATTACGAATTACGATTGAAAATTGAGAATTGGGGATGGATGCCGCATCAAAGGGTTCAGGCGCCATCCAGGACGGCGCGCACCCTTGTGATAAAATCCGACAGTTGGTAGGGTTTTCCGATAAATCCGGAAGCGCCGTGTTGCATGGCCTCCCTGGCATTGCCCTGGGTGGCGTAACCGCTGCTGATGAGAATTTTGGCGCGGGGGTTCACCAAGAGCATTCCGTTCAAGCACTGATACCCGCCCATGCCCGGCATGCTTAAGTCCATGATGACAAGATCAATATCGCGGCTCCATTCCCGGTAAATGGTTAAAGCGTTTTCGCCGTTTTCAGCGTTGATGACCGCATAGCCGAAATGCGACAACATTTCGGTTGCCGCTTCCCGGATGGGCAATTCGTCATCCACCACCAGGATGGTTTCCGATCCGCCGGGCAATAGGGTTTCCGGCAGAACCGGTTCAAGGGAATCCACCGGTTGTGAAATGGCCGGCAGGTAGATTTTAAAAACAGCGCCCTGACCTGGTTCGGTATAACAGGTGATGTACCCGCCGTGGCTCTTGACGATACCGTAAACCGACGCCAGTCCCAGACCGGTGCCTTTGCCGATGCCTTTGGTCGTAAAAAAAGGATCAAAAATATGCGCAACGGTGCTCGGCTCCATTCCGCAGCCGGTATCTGAAACCGTCAGCATGACATATTCACCGGGGTCCGCACCCAAATGATTTTTACAAAAAGCTTTGTCCAAAGTGGCATTGCCGGTTTCAATGGTCAGCCGTCCGCCGTCCGGCATGGCATCCGCCGCATTGCTCCCCAGGTTCAGCAGGATTTGTTCAATTTGTATGGGATCCGCATAAACAGGCCGTAATTCGTTTTCGAGATTAAGATCTATGTGAATCATTTTGGGGACCGTCTGTTTTAATATCTGCTCCACCTGACGGATTTCATGATTCAGGGAAAGGGAGCAGCGATGGCCTTCCATTTTCCGGCTAAAAGTTAAAAGCTGGTCAATCAGCCGGGCCGCCCGATCAGCGGCCTGCTGGATCTGAATCAATTTCTGGCAATCCGGGTCCTCTTCCGGCTTTTTCAGCAGCAGCAGTTGGGTATAGCCGTTGATGCCCTGGAGGATATTATTGAAATCATGCGCAATCCCTCCCGCCAGGGTGCCGATGGCTTCCATTTTCTGAGCGTGCTGCAACTGGGCCTCCAGTTTTGCCTTTTGTTCCTCGGCCAGCTTGCGTTCGGTGATATCCCGGATAATGCCTCGGAATCCAAGGGGTTGACCGGATGCATCCAGAATAAGGGACACCGATATTTCCAGGTGCCGATGCGAACCATCTTTGCTGATGACTTGCAGATCACATGTCCTGGCCGGGGTCCTTGTTTTAAAAACCGTGCTGAATATCACCCGAAGCTTTACGGCGTTTTCCTTATCCGCATATTGCCGGTAATGCACACCGATGATTTCATCCGGACTGAAGCCTGAAATCCGGCAGACGGGATCATTGAAAAAAATAAAATTACCGGACAGATCCACTTCGTAATACCCGTCCTCGATGCCTTCGAGGATGGTTCGGTATCTTTCCTCGCTTTCCCGGAGGGAAGCCTCGGCCTGCTTACGCTCGTTGATGTCGATCACCGTGATGAGGCCAGCGGGTTTGCCTTCGTACATCAAGACGCCGCCGGAAAGCGATACCCAGATATCCCTGCCCGCCTTGTTGATGATTTTAAAATCATAGGCCGGGGGCGCTTGCTGTCCGGCCTGGCGTTGCTGCCCCCCGTTGGCGCACCAGGGGTTGGAAATCCGGATGCACGATCACCCAGAACGGCATTTGATACAATTCCTCCCTGGAATAGCCGGATATGTATTCCGCAGCCGGATTGACATACACCCAGTAATCATTTTGATACATCATAATGGCGAAGGGACAGGCTTCCGCCAGAGCCTTAAATTTTTCTTCACTTTCCAGTAACCGGGTGACGATTTTTTTACGTTCCGTGATGTCATTGCCGTTATCCGCCAGCAGGTGATAGCTGGTTTCCACCTGATATCGGGCCTGTTCCGCAATTCTCAGCCGTTTTTCAAGCATGGCGGCATGAAGGGCTGCTTCCACCATCCGGTGAATGTCCCGGTCGGCAAAGGGCGTCTCCAGATATCCGAAAGGCATACTCAAAGAAATTTCGGGAATGCAGCCGGCTTCATTTCCTTCACACAGGAACACCACCGGAACATCACATTGCAAGCGGATGTTGTCCGCTGTTTCAAACGCGGTTTTGGGGCCATTGATATGGATATCTACCAGAACCAGTTGGGGCGGGTGGGATTGGGTCTGGGACATGGCCGACTCGCTTGTTTCCGCAAGCGGTCCGACACTGTAGGACAAGCGTTTCAGGCAAATGATAACATCCATAGTGCGGGAAGACTTCGGTCCGGCGACCAGGATTCGTGGAACCGGGGGATGGGGAAGATCATGCATTCCGACGTTCGTATCGTTCACAGGGTCCGTCCGTTGCAAGAAGCGTCACATTGAAAAAAAAACGGGCATGAATTTTTAAAATGCTTCAGATTGCCATTGCCGGACCGGATTGTCAATTCCAATCCGGCAGTTTAAATCATTCCGGCGTCATTCGCGGGCCTATTTACCATTTGATTTTGAGCTTCCCGTATATTATAAAAAATAATCAATCCCGAGAAAATCCCGAGAAAATCCCGGCAACACCAATCCCGTAAAAAAGCATGCCATGCCGCATCCGGCAAAAGGGGGATCCATGACGACCTATGACGACAGGCCCTGGCTGAGGGCCTATGACCCAGGAATTCTGCCGGATATCGACATCCCGGACAAGACTTACACTGACGCCCTGATGGAAGGATTGACGGCGCTTCCGAATCGCGCCGCCATGCATTTTATGGGCACCACCCTGACCTTCCGGCAACTGGATGACCTGTCCCGCCGGTTTGCCGCTTTTCTGGCGGACAGCGGGGTCCGGCCCGGCGATGTGGTGGGATTAAGCCTGCCCAACATCCCCCAATTTCTCATCGCCCTGTGTGGTGCGATGCGCGCCGGTTGCACGGTCTCCGGCGTGTCGCCGCTCCTGGTCCCCAGAGAACTCGCCCATCAGATGAATGATTCCGGATGCCGGGTGCTGGTGACCCTGGATGCGGTGTTTGAACGGGTATTGACCCGGATCAGCGACCCGCTGCCCGATTTGTCCCATATCGTCACCGCGAACATCGGCGACTATCTGCCCCCGGTCAAACGATTCTTAGGCAAAATTTTAAAAAAAATACCCTCCGGCCGGGTGACGCCTTTGGCCGGCAAAACCATTCTTTCCTTTCAACAGGTGATGACCGCGCATTCCCCGACCCCGCCCGAAAGCGTCATCACACCGCCCCCTATCCGTCCGGATGACACCTGCCTGATTCAGTACACCGGCGGCACCACGGGGGTTCCCAAAGGGGTTGAACTGACCCACCGCAACATTTTCGCCAACCTCACTCAGGTGCGGCACTGGGCCGATTTCCAGTCCGGGCAGGATGTGCTGTGTTCCGGTTTTCCATTTTTCCATCTGGCCGGTCTCATGTTCGGCATGGCGGCCCTGGCCACATCAAACACCCAAGTAATGATTCCGGACCCCCGGAACACCCGGCACATGGTAAAGGATATCCGGCGCCACCGGCCCTCCATTTACGCCAATGTACCTACCCTCTACCAGATGTTGATGGATGATCCGGGATTTAAAAAACTGAATTTTTCTTCAGCCAAAATCTTCGTGTCCGGGGCGGCCCCGTTCCCTGTGGAGTCGATCCGGGGGTTTGAGCAGACGGTTGGCTCCGGCAAAGTGGTGGAGGTCTACGGCATGACGGAAACCAGCCCCATCATCAGCGGCAATCCCCTCAAAGGCCAAAAAAAAATCGGCTCCGTGGGCGTTCCCGTGTCCAATACGTTTGTAAGGATTGTGGACGTGGCGGATGGCAATTTGGTGATGCCGGTGAATGCGCCCGGCGAGCTGATTGTGCGGGGACCCCAGGTCATGAAAGGTTATCACGGCAACCCGGAAGAAACCGCTCACGTAAAACGGCCCTATGATGGTCAGATTTGGCTGCACACCGGGGATATCGCCCGCATGGATGGGGACGGCTATCTCTATATCGTCGACCGGTCAAAGAATATGCTCATTGTGGGCGGCTACAAGGTATTTTCCCGTGAAGTGGAAGAAACCTTGCACCGGCATCCGGCGGTCGATTTCTGCGCCGTCATCGGCCTTCCGGACCCTGCACGGCCCGGCAGCGACATCGTCAAAGCAGTGATTCAACTGGCCCCGGAAAGCAGGGGCGGGGATCCCGGACTTTTAAAGGAAAATATCATTGCCTGTTGCCGTGAAAACATGGCCCCATATAAAGTGCCGAAAGTCATCGAATTTATCGATGCCATCCCGTTGACCCCGGTGGGCAAGGTCGATAAAAAATCGCTGCGGTAATCCCGCCTTTTTTAATCAAAATCAGATGGATGCACTGTCCGTCAGGAGACCTGATGCCCCGAAAACCCACATATGAAGAACTGGAAAAAAGGATCCTCGAACTGGAACCCGCGGAAGCATCCTTGCGGGCCAGCGAGGCCCGATTCCGCGCCATGATCGAAAGATCCCCCATGGGCATCGCCATAGTTAACAACCAGTTTCAATATACTTACGTGAATAACGAATTTTGCAATATTGCCGGATACCCGGAAGAAGAAATTATCGGCGCAAACTTCTTCTTCCTTCTGGCCGAAGAGAGCAAACAGCTTGCCATTGAACGGTATACGAAACGCCAGCGCGGGGAATCGGTGCCCGACCGTTATGAGATTTCATTTATCAAAAAAACCGGGGACTGCCGCATCGGCGAAGTGCAAAGCACCGTATTCATGGATGTTGACGGCCATGCCAACTCCCTGCTCCAGGCCTATGACATCACCGACCGGAAATTGTCGGAAGAAGCATTGCAGGCCAGTAAACAAAAATACCGGGTTCTCGTGGAAAACTCGGGAGAAGCCATTTTTGTGGCCCAGGGCGGCAAGCTGAAATACGTCAACCCCGCCACGGAAACAACCATCGGATACCCGAAAGAAACACTGACAAGCCGCATGTTTACGGATTTCATCCATCCGGACGACCGGGCGATGGTGCTGGATCGGCACTTCAAACGGATGAAGGGCGAGGATACGCCATCCAGATACGCATTCCGGATCATGGCCGCAGGCAAAGACACCCGATGGGTGGAACTCAATGTGGTGGCCATCGAATGGGAAGGGCAGCCCGCCACCCTCAATTTTCTGAGCGATATCACGGCCCGCAGGCAGGCGGATGCGGAGAAAAGCAGGCTTCAGAATCTGTTGAACCAGGCCCAGAAAATGGAATCCGTGGGCCGGCTGGCCGGGGGCGTGGCCCATGATTTCAATAACATGCTGGGCGTCATTCTCGGTCATGCGGAGCTGGCCCTTAAAAAATCAGACCCGGACTTGCCGATCCGCAACTCCATAAAGGAAATCCAGCGCGCGGCCCAGCGTTCCGCGGATCTCACACGCCAGCTTCTGGCTTTCGTCAGAAAGCAGACCATATCCCCGAAACAGCTCTTCTTGAACGAGACCGTGGGCGGGATGATCACGATGCTCAGGCGGCTTATCGGCGAGGATATTCATCTGATATGGATGCCCGGCCCCGATTTGTGGCCGGTGAAGATGGATCCGGCCCAGGTGGACCAGATTCTGGCCAATCTTTGCGTCAACGCCCGGGACGCCATCCATGATAAATCCGGGGGGGTGGGTAATATCGCCATCAAAACGGAAAACATCCATCTGGATGAAACCTTTTGCGCGAATCAGGAGGATGCTGCGCCGGGCGATTATGTGCTGCTTGAAGTGAGCGATGACGGCTGCGGCATGGCTCAGGCGGTGATCGACAAACTGTTCGAGCCGTTTTTCACCACAAAAGACGTGGGCAAAGGCACGGGCCTGGGCCTTGCCACCATCTACGGCATTGTCCGGCAAAACAACGGGACGATCAGGGTCCTCAGCCGGATAGAGGCGGGAACCACCTTCGACATTTATATTCCCCGGGACACGGGTACGGCCCGCCCCCATGATGAAACCCGGCAGGAAAAGCCCGCGGGCGGGGCCGAAACCATTCTGGTGGTGGAAGATGAACCGGCGATTCTGGATATGGCCCGGCTGATGCTGGAAAACATGGGCTACCGGTTGCTGACTGCGGGTTCCCCCGCCGATGCCATCCGTATTGCCGAGTCCCACCCAGGCCCGATCGACCTGCTGATAACCGACGTGATCATGCCGGAAATGAACGGCCGGGACCTGGCCCGGCGTCTGGCATCCCTTTATCCCGGAATTAAACCCCTATTCATGTCCGGCCATACGGCCGATGTGATCGCCCATCGCGGGGTCCTGGATAAAAACGTCCACTTCATCCAGAAACCCTTTTCCATGGATGAACTGGCCGCCGGGGTCCGGAAAGCGCTGGAAAAGCGTCAACCGTGACCCCAGACGCCGCGTCCCTCATTTTGCCAAAAAATCCCTGACACAATCCCTGATCTGCCCGGCATCTTCCATGGCCAGACAGGCTTCCAAAACCCGGCGGGCGTCCGACTGGCGGATCCCCCGGATAAACTGCTTGACTGCCGGAATAGCTGAAGGGGTCATACTGACATCGTCGGCGCCCATGCCGACAAACAGAAAAAGGCACTCCCTGACTCCCGCCGCTTCCCCGCAAATGCACGCCTGCTTGCCAAACCGCCGGCATACGCTGATGATGTCGTTGATGACGGTAATCACCGCCGGGTGCAGGGCGTTAAAATGCGCGGCCACTTTCGGGTTGTTCCGGTCCACGGCCAGCAGATACTGGACCAGATCGTTGGTGCCGATATTGACGAAATCGACATACCGCAGCAGCCGGTCCAGTATGGGCACCGCCGCCGGCACCTCCACCATAATACCCAGGGGAATAGCCGGGTCATGGGTGATGTTTTTCCGGGATAGCCCCTGTTTTTCATCATCCACGATGGCCACCACCCGGCGGATTTCATCTATACTGGTGATCATGGGAAAAAGTATTTTGGCGTTTCCGAAAGCCGACGCCCTCAGGATGGCCCGGACCTGGGTCCGGAACACATCTTCCAGATCCAGGCTCAGGCGGATGGACCGCCATCCCAGAAAGGGATTGTCTTCCTTTGGATAATCCAGGTAGGAAAGAAACTTGTCCCCCCCCACGTCAAAGGTGCGGATGGTCACGGACCGGCCTTCCGATTTCTCCAGAACCCGGGTATAAATGGAAACCTGCTCTTCTTCCGTCGGAAAGGATTTTCTGAGCAGAAACGGAAATTCCGTGCGGTACAGACCGATCCGCTCGGCCCCGTATTTTTTCGCCTGCATAATATCCGACAGCAGGCCGATATTGGCACCCAGCCGGACAGTAAAACCATCCGCGGTGACGGCCGGCAGGTCGCGAATGCTTTCAAGTTGCTTCAGGACCTGCTCATTTTCCTGTTTTCGGCGGCTGTATTCCTTTCGGATATCCGGGTCAGGGTTGACGTATACATACCCGGACACCCCGTCGATGATCAGGAAATCGTTTTCCCGCACCTTGTCCAGGAGCCCGTCCACCCCGACGACAATGGGTATTTCCAGAGATCTTGCGATAATCGCCGTATGGGATGTTTTGCCCCCCTTGGAAAGCACGATGCCTTTCAGGTGCGGCTGCCGGATGGCCAGCAAATCCACCGGGGACAGATCCGATGCGATAATAATGGTGTCCTTGGTCAGGGCCGTACCCTGATCTCCGGTCACCCCTCTCAGGTTGCCGAGAACCCGGCGGCCGATATCCATGACGTCCCCGCTGCGTTCGCTTAAGTAAGGGTCGTTGATGGCTTTGAACATGTCGACATAGTCGCTGATCACCTGTTTTAAGGCGGATTCGGCGGAGATATGTTCCTTAATCCGGTTCACGATTTTTTTCCGCAGGGACTTGTCCCCCACCAGCATGAGATGCGCTTCCAGAATGGCTTTGTCTTGTTTCGACAGCCCGTGGGCCTCCGTAGCAATCGTTTTGATCTGGCTTGCGGCTTCATCAAACGCCCGGTTCAGCCGCGCCGCCTCGGCCTTCGGATCGTCCGTCCGGTTCAGTTGAATCTGATCGAATTCAACGCTGTCGAACATATAATGGGCGTACCCGTCTCCCGCCTGGTCCGAAACGCCCTCGCCTTTCAGGTGGTTGCCGTTCACGAAGGCGGTTCCGGCGGATGTATCCGCTTGTCCGGCGCCGGATGACTGCCGGTCTTCCAGAAGACGGATATAGGCCACGGTTGCGGCGATCTGGCCGGCGATGTTTTTAAAAATATCGATCTGGGATTCGGAAATGCCGTCTTCGGCCAGGGTCTGGACCACCAGCGCGCCGAGAACTTTTTGATGGTAAATAAGGGGAATGCCCAAAAACGTGTGATAAACCTCCTCACCGCTCCCTTCATAATATTTATACCGGGGGTGGGCCGCCGGATTGACGATAAAAACAGGTGCCGTGGTTTCTATGACAAGCCCGGTGAGCCCTTCATGAACATCCATTTCAATGGTTCCGACAGACGCCCTGCTCAAGCCCTTTGTGGCTTTTAAAATCAGGTTGTTGCCGTAGGGTTCGTACATATACACGGAACATACATCGACCTTAAACCGGTCCGCCACCAGACGGACGATGGCATCCAGGGACTGGTCCGGATTTTCCGAAGCGGTGACGGCCTGGAGCACTTCTTCTAAGATATTAATCGCATTCATTTTTATAACCAACCGGGTTTATGTATGAAATATTAAAATACGGTGCCTCGCACACAATCCGATAAAGTCATTGAACCGGAATTGCAAAGCTGATAGTTTGTCTAAATTACAGCGATCAATCGGAGCAACGTCTGTTTTTATGGCGACAATGTATGACAGTCGTGTAAAAAGTCAATTACAGGGGGAAGAACCATGCAATATTCCGATTTAAAGCCAAGAATCAAAGGATTAGCCGTCCAGTCCCTTGACGGCAAAGACATTCCCGTGGAGTCGCTGTGGGCCGGCCGCCGGGTAGTGCTGGCGTTTCTGCGCCATTTCGGATGAATGTTCGCACGTCAGCAGGCGGCTGACCTCATGAACATCAAGAAAAAACTGGATGCGGCTGCCGTGGGTCTCGTGGCCGTCGGCAGCGGATCACCCCGGAGCGCCCGGAAATTTGTCGATGACTTCCAGTTCACCGGCGACATGTACTTGAACCGGAATCTCAAAGTCTACAAAGCGTTTGACCTGGAACGCGGGATCATCAAAACCCTTGGCCTGTCTTCCCTGGTTCAAGGCATCCGGACCATGAAAAAAGGATTCCGCCAGGGCCGGAGCGCGGGCGATCTCTGGCAGCAAGGCGGATTGTTTGTCCTGGGGCCCGGTGATCAGCTTCTTTTCGCCCATCGCGACAAGTTTGCCGGAGACCATGCGGACTTTCAGCAGATGCTTCCAAAAATATGGGTTTGGGCGCAGGAAACGGATTTCGACAGGACGCTATAACAATGGCAGCGGAATGTCGTCCAATCCGAAGCCTGAACAATCCATGCACATATCCATGGGCTCGCCGTTGATTTCAAGGGTGAATTTGCCGGTTTCATCCCCAATGATAACGGTGACGACATTGCCGTTCGCGCCCGTAAAATCCACCGCCCCGGAAACCATATCCTTGTCGCTGTTCATGACCAGCGGCTGGCTGGTCTTTACGTCCACATACCCCTTGTCGCCAAGTAAAAACCGGCCGGAACTCATTTCCGCCACCTTATTATCACCATCTTCATAAGATGTGGCCCGCAAATCGGTCAGGGTCATCACCCGTTTCTGGGTTTCAAAATTGATGGTCAACTGGTCCATGGCGACCTGGTCCGGATTTGTCAGGGTGGGCGCGCCCGGTGTAACCCCCGGCGAACCCAGCGTATAAATGAAATTTTCCAGGGTCAGGGAAACTTTTTCCGCACCCGCTTCAACGGTCAGTTTCCCGTCCGTCTCAGCCGTGTATTTGGAAATGATGGGGCCGGCGGCGCTGGGGGTCCCGATCTGCTTGGCGATGAGCTTGCCGTTGATTTTCATTTCAACCGACGGATTCGCGGTATCGTCCGAAGAACAGAAATCCGTGAAAACCAGGGTAAACGTCGTGGTCCCGTTCGAATGGGAGCTGCTGATGGTCATGGTGCCGCCGCAGCTGCCTTCAATTTCCATAGGGGCTATGTTTATGGATGTAAGGTAATCGACGGTCCGGTTCCGGGCGGCGGTCCGGGTGGCGAAAAGACCCGCCAGCGCGCCGGATGAATCCGGGGGGAGTTGCGATCCCATAATGCCAGCCGCGATTTCCGTGGCTTCCACCATCTGGCAGCCCGGAACGGATTTCTCTATGAATTCCATCTCTTCCGTTACGGATGCCTCATCAATCACCGCCGCCTGGGTAGCAGTCCCGTTGTTGTCGTCGTCGTCGCTCCCGCCCCCGCCGCAACCTAAAAATAACAGGGGGAAACAGACCAAGACAAGAATCAGACATGGTTTAAAAAAATTTGAGCGGAACATTTGTGTTACCTCCTTGAAAGTTAACGACAAGGGTCAAAACCAAAAATAACTCTGAAGCGGTGCCGCAAGCCGACAACCCTCTGAGTTTGTGTTATGCCCCTTCTTCTTCACCCAAAATACCTCTCATACTCGTCATGGCTGCCTACCCAAAACCATGTCACGGTGCTTCCATCAAGTATCCCCAAAGCTCTGTACCCAAGGGTCACCCGAACCGCCCAAATATTCTCCGCTTGATTAATACATTTGAAGCGCAATGAAGGATGAAATGGATCTTTAGTCCATAAGAGATGCCTTTTTCATCCTGGTTTTGATGCGTTGATCAAGCTTCTGGTAACTGTCCCAAAAGGACGGGAGAGTGGCGGAATTCATAGTTTCTCTGCGTCCATGGGTGAAGCCTTGTCTTCGCCAATTTCTTTCCGGGCGTGCCGGGCAGCGGCAACAAGTTTATTTTGAGTCTTGGAAAAAGATTCATTCCACTTGGCTTCATCCCGGATGTCCTCAATGTAGTCTCGCATATGTTCGAGGACACGATCCTGCAACGGCTCCGGAAGGGTTTCAAGCATCTTTATCATGGTTACACTTGCTGCTGATTCCATATGCATATTTCCTTTAAGATCGAATTGTTACAGGAAAACACACTATCCGTTCGGCTATAACGAAAAGCTCTAACGTGTCTCACCCGAATGAGCAACCCTCATGCTTACGTTCTTTAACATGATTCCCATGAAAAAACCATGAATTATTATACAAATCCGGCATTTTATCTTCCAGTATGGACATGGCCGGTAAGCGGTCATACCTTTGCCGGCGTCGCCGGTTACCGGCAAATATGCCATCAAAATGGTTGACAATTCAACTATTATTTGTACAATATGCTGTACAGGAGGTGTCAAATGGAAGCAATAACCTATACGGCGGCAAGACAAAACCTTGCAAAAACAATGGACAAAGTTTGTATGGATCATTCCCCGGTCATTGTAACCCGAAAATCATTGAATTCCGTGGTCATCATGTCGCTTGAGGACTTTGAAGCCCTTGAAGAGACAGCCTATCTTTTGCGATCACCGAAAAACGCAAGGCGGTTGCTGGAATCAATCGCCCAGCTTGAAAGCGGCAAAGGTCTTGAAAAGGAGCTGATCGAGTGAAGCTCATCTTCTCTGATCATGCCTGGGATGACTATCTTTTCTGGCAGGAAACCGATAAAAAAATTCTCTACCGTATCAATACACTGATTAAAGATACCAAGCGTAATCCCTTTGAGGGGATAGGTAAACCTGAACCGTTAAAGCACGCTCTCGCAGGGTATTGGTCCAGGCGCATAACAGATGAGCACCGGTTTGTTTATAAAGTTTCTGAAAGCGCCATTGAGATTGCACAACTGCGATACCACTACTGATCCATTTTTTCAGCCCCAATGGTGTATATACAGTCAATTCATAGACCACATCGCACAAATTCAACTTGAATAGGTTGAGCATTCCCTGACCGCCATGGCGGCTTCCTGGAAAGCTTCGGCAAACGTGGGATGTCCATGCACCGTGCGGCTGATGTCTTCGGCAGACGCACCGGCCTCCATGGCCAACACGGCTTCAGCGATCATATCCGCCGCCCTGGCGCCGATAATGTGCACGCCCAGCAGACGGTCGGTTTTCGCATGGGCTAATATTTTGACCAGGCCTTCGGTTTCACCCATGCACCGGGCCCGGCCGGTTCCTGAAAACGGATAAGTCCCTTTGCAATAAGGAATATTCCTTTCCTTTAGCTGTTCTTCGGTCAGACCAACGGAGGCTACTTCGGGCCAGGTATAGACGATAGCGGGCATAGCGTCGTAATTGACTTCTGCGGCCATTCCCGCCATGCATTCCACCGCCGCCCGTCCCTCCGCCGATGCTTTGTGCGCCAGCATCGGACCTTCGATCAGATCGCCGATGGCATAAATATTTTTTACGCTGGTGCGATACGACGCATCAACAGCGATCCCTCCCCGGGAATTGAGCGTAATTCCGGCGGCGTCCAGGCCCAGCCCGTCGGTCAACGGCTGCCGTCCCACGGCAACCAGCAACCTGTCACATTCCAGAATCTCTTCCTTGCCGCCGTCGCCCATCACTGTTGCGCGAATACTATTCTTTTTCACCTCGGCCTTTATAACTTTTGTCTGCAATTTAAAATTTAATCCCTGGTTTTTTAATACACGAAACAGGGTTCGGCTGATCTGGCCGTCAGTAGCGCCTGCAATCGCCGGCATCATTTCCACAATCGTCACTTTAGCACCCAGGCGGGACCAGACAGATCCCAATTCCAGGCCGATATATCCGCCTCCCACCACCACCAGATGCTTCGGGACAGCGTCAAAGACAAGCGCTTCCGTCGATGTTACAATATAACGTCCGTCAAATTCCATGCCCGTGACCTCCACCGGCCGGCTCCCGGTGGCAAGCAGAATGTTTTTGGCTTCCAAAACCTGTTCCTTACCTTTTTTTGAGGATTTATCGGCTGATTTATCAGTGGATAGCCGAACCCCCACCTGGGCTTTGTTCAGGAGCCTTGCGGTGCCGCAAAGGATTGTCACTTTGCCGGCTTCAAGGAGTTTCCGGACATTATCGGTCAATGCGCGGACCACCTCATCCTTTCGTTTCATCATGGTATCAAGATTAAAATCAAGCCCCTTGATAAGAATGCCGTGGCCGGCAAAAGTTCTTTGGGCCATGGCGTAATATTCGCTGGAATCAAGCAATGCTTTGCTGGGAATGCACCCGACATTCAGGCATACTCCCCCCAGGCGGGCCTCTTTGTCGACACAGGCGACCTTCATCCCCAGTTGTGCGGCACGTGCCGCGGCCACGTAACCGCCGGGGCCTGCGCCGATCACCATCAAATCGAATTGATTATCCTGATTATTGCGGGTCATGTCATATCTCCATCATGATGCGTTCCGGGTTTTCAATAAATTCCTTGATACGCCGCAAAAAGGTGACGGCGGTTTTGCCATCCACGATCCGATGATCATAACTGAGCGCCACATACATCATCGGCCGGATCATGATCTCATTTTCAATGACCACCGGCCGGTCCTCTATTTTATGCATGCCCAGAATACCGCTCTGAGGCATATTGAGAATGGGAGTGCTCAGCAGCGACCCGTATATGCCGCCGTTGGTTATTGAAAACGTGCCGCCTTCCAGGTCTTCCAATTGAATGCGGTTTGCATTAATTTTTTCCACAAATTCGACAATCGCCGCCTCAATACCGGCGAAACTGATTTGATCGGCATTCCGGATCACCGGCACCAATAGCCCGCGCTCTGCGCCGATGGCCACACCGATATGATAATAGTGGTGATACACAACATTATCACCGTCGATGCGGGCGTTCATGTCCGGGGTTTCCTTTAACTGTTCGACAACCGCCTTGATAAAAAAAGACATGAACCCCAGCCGGACCTTGTATTTTTCAAAAAACGCATCTTTATAGCGATTCCGGATTGCCATCACATGGCTCATGTCGATTTCATTAAACGTAGTCAGCATGGCCGTGTTCTGTTTGGCGGAAAGCAGGCGCTCGGCAATGCGTTTGCGGATGGGTGTCATGGGTTTGATCGTGACCGTCTCCTGGCCCGGCATGACACAAGGAGACGCTTCTTTGGTTGTTTTATCAGGAAGTTGCCGGGAGCCCGAACCTGCATCTGAGGGCGTGGACGGAACCGGAGAATCGGCTGCCTGCTCTCCTTGGACAGCCGCATGGCGGTCTGATTCAAGATACAAAATAACGTCCCCCTTGGTGATGCGGCCGCCGGGTCCGGTGCCCTTGATTTGATTGACATCGATCCCCTTTTCTGAAACCAGGCGGCGGACGGACGGCAACAGCGGCGACGTATCAGTAACCGTCTCGATTGATGGCGGAACAGGCATTTTTTCCACCTCCGTCTTTGGGGGCGCTGCTGCATCCTGTTTGGATTTTTGCTCGGGTTTGGGCTCAGGTTTGCCGGTTTCCGATTTTCCCTCCGGTTTTTCTGCGGCAGCCTCCGTGTCAATGCTGCCCACAACAGCGCCGATGGGAAGCGTCTCTCCTTCGGCCGCAAGGATATGCAGCCGGCCGCTGGCTTCCGCCGGCACTTCCAGGGTTACTTTATCGGTTTCGATGACAAACAGCGGCTCATCTTTCAGCACATAATCCCCTTCTTTCTTATACCATTGGGCAAGAACCGCCTCTTGAACCGATTCGCCGACATTGGGAATTTTGATCTCAAGCGCCATACGGCCTCCTTTAAAAAAACTGTCATTGTCATATTAATTATGGGCTAAGACGATCCCGGCAGGGTCTTCCGGACGATATTTTCCTGTTCTTCCACAAAGACATGATGATAGCCGGTGGCCGGACTGGGCGATGGGTCTCGTCCGATAAAGGTCAACGTTATTGAAAAATTCTTTTGAAATAAGCTGGTCATAAACTGCCATGGCCCCTGATTTTCCGGTTCTTCCTGGGTCCACAGCCATTCACGGCACTTTTTATATTTTTTGATGATCTTCTCTATCTGTTTTTGGGGGAACGGATAGAGCTGTTCGATGCGGATAATGACGGTATTTGTTAACCGTCTCTCATCGCGGGCCTTGAAAATCTCATAATAGATCTTGCCGCTGACAAAGACCACTTTCTCCGCATTTTTGCCCGCAAGAGGATCATCCAATACAGGCTCAAAGCGATTTTCAGTAAAATCATCCATATCCGATACGGCCAGGGGGTGGCGGAGCAGGCTTTTCGGGGTCATGATCACCAGGGGTTTTAACACATTGCCGATAGCCTGGCGTCGCAGCAAATGAAAATACTGAGCCGGTGTTGTCGGATTGCAGACCTGAATATTGTCGTTTGCGCAGAGCTGAAGGAAACGCTCGATACGGGCGCTGGAATGTTCGGGCCCCATACCTTCGTACCCGTGGGGGAGCAGCAGCGCGAGCCCGCTTTTATTGCCCCACTTGGCTTCACCGCTAACGATAAACTGATCAATGACCACCTGGGCGTTATTGACGAAATCACCGAACTGCGCCTCCCATAAGGTAAGGCAATCTGGCCTTACCAGTGAGTAACCGTATTCAAAACCGAGCACCCCGGCTTCGGAAAGCAGGCTGTTGATGGGATAAAACATGGGCTGGTTGCTGAGCGTACTGATGGGTGTATATTCGGCGTTTGTCTTGATATCAAACAGAACGCTGTGCCGCTGGCTGAAGGTACCCCGCTGACTGTCCTCACCGCTTAGTCTCACCGGTTGCCCCTGCGCAACGATGCTGGCGAACGCCAGTGCTTCGGCATTTCCCCAATCAATCCCTTCCCCTTCTTCAACCGACTGCCTGCGCTTTTCCAGCAGTTTCGCAAGCTTAAGATTAACATTGAAACCATCGGGCAGACTGGAAAGCTGCCGGGCCAACGCGAGGAGTTCCTCTTTTTTAAGCGCTGTGTCGATGGCAACCCGCTCATAAAAAGATGAATTATCGTCATCAGGGATGTTTTTTTCAGTCGAGGCGCGCTTTAAAGGTTCCTTTGCGGCATCAAACGCCATGGTCAGGCAGGTTTCAATCCCCGACCGGATGCGATTCAGTTCCGCCTGGTCCAGCACCTGTCCGTCCATGAGCCGGAGGGCATACAACTCATCCAAAGATGACCGTTGTCTGATCCGGTCGTACATGAGCGGCTGGGTAAAATACGGTTCATCTCCCTCGTTGTGTCCGTAGAGACGGTAGCAGACCACATCAATGACCACGTCCTTTGCAAAGGCCATCCGGTAGTCGCAAGCCAGGCGCACCGTATGCGCAACCGCCTCTGGGTCTTCGCCGTGCACATGAAAGATGGGGATCATCATTCCCTTGGCGATGTCCGTGGAATAGCGGGTTGAACGGGCGTCTTCAGGCAGAGTGGTATAACCGATCTGGTTGTTGACGACAATATGAATGGTGCCGCCGGTCTTATATCCTTCCAGTTGGGACATGTTCAACGTCTCGGCAACGATCCCCTGACCGGAGAATGCGGCATCGCCGTGGAGCAGCACCGGCAGGACGCAATACGGATCATCGGGTCCGATGGTATCGATCCGGCCCCTGGCCATTCCTTCAACCACCGGATTGACCGACTCAAGATGGCTTGGATTGTTGGCCATCACCACATCGATAATTTTTCCGTATTGAGCCGTGTATTTTGACACAAACCCCTTATGATATTTGACATCTCCGGTGCCGACCGCCCCTTCCGGATTATACTGATCCTCGAATTCGCGAAAAATCGCTTCATAGTGTTTTCCCATGATATTTACCTGGACGTTCAACCGTCCCCGATGGGACATGCCCAGGACGATTTCGCGGCAGTCGTGGGATGCAGCCCGTTCAAAAAGTGCATCGATCATCGGAATGATCACCTCGGCTCCTTCCAGGGAAAACCGCTTCTGGCCCAGATACCTTTTGTGGACAAACTGTTCAAACTGTTTTGCCTGGCACAGTTTATGGAGAATCCGGATTTTCTCATCAACTGAAAAATCCGGATCATTTTTCGATGGTTCCATCCTCTCCCGAAGCCATTCCCGCTCATGGGGATCCTGCAGATGCATGTATTCCACACCAATGGAACGACAGTAGGTCTTGCGCATCAATTGCAGGATATCTTTCAAGGGCATTGTCCTGCCTTTGGCAAGACCCGGCATATAAAACGCCTTTTCCAGATCATCTGCGCCAAGACCAAACGTTGAGAGACTGACAAGCGGATGATCGGTAGGGCAGGATTCCAGAGGATCCAGGCAGGACATCAAATGGCCGATATCCCGGTACCGGTAGATCAGGGCTTCAACCTGCGACTGCTTCCGCATGGTGTCTTCATCACAGACAACAGCCTCCTGCGGCGGCTGTGAAAAGCCCAGCTCAAATCCCTGAAAGAAAAACCGCCAATCCTTGTCCACCTGATTGGGGTCCATTTTCCAGCGTTCATACTGGGATTCGATATATTCAGCGCTCCAGGGGCCCGAATAAGCCATATGTTGCTCCTTTTTTCAGGTAATCTTGTTCACAGCCGCTGCGCCCATCGCGCTACATGATCAACCACCTTGCTTCGATCCTCATCAGCGCTGAACATGTGATCGGCGTTGTCGACCTTAAACACTTCCGTACCAATTGGATTCGCATCATGCAGGATCCGGCCGGAATCCGGCGCAATGATCATGTCCTGCCCGCCATAAATCAGCAGAATCGGACAACGGATTTCAGATATTGCTTTTAAAAGATCATACCTATCGGCGTCTGTAAAAAAATCCTTTGTAATAATAAGATCACGTCCCCGGCTTGAAAACTGGGCCTCCCCGGTTGCATAAAGATCGGCTTTCCGGCCTTCGGATAAAAGACGCTCCGGATAAAGCAATTCTGCGCTAGCGGAAAGGGCGATCACGCCGGTAATTCCGTTTGTCTGAGCGGCGGTGAACAGTGCGGCGGTGCCGCCCATGGAATGACCGGCCAGGATGATATCGGAAATATCATTTGCCCGGATATAATCAACGGCGCATTGGAGTTCACGGATCTGCTTTGAATAGGTCGATTCCTTAAAATCTCCCTCGCTCTGGCCGTTTCCTGAAAAATCAAACCGTAGCGCCATATATCCATGCGTTGCCATATCCCGGCTTAAATCCATTAATATCCGGGTGTGGCGCGAACAGGTAAAACAATGGCCCAGTATGATCCCCCGGCCATTCGGATTAGACGGCTCATCAAGCGTTCCGGCCAGTTTTTCACCCAGATGATTGTCGAACCGGATCTGCCGCATATTCGTCATCGCCTTTTCCTGCCGCAAAGAACGCTTGCCTGTTGTTTAGACCCATATGAACTTCGTACCAGGGGACCGGATTCAACCCAGGAAAACCCAAGATTCATCGCCGCTTCTTTAAATGCTGCAAATTCATCCGGATGATAATAGCGCTCAACCGGCAATTGGCGGGGGCCGGGGCGCAAATATTGACCGATGGTTACGATGTCAACACCGGCCGCTTTCAGCGAGGTGGTGATCTCAAGTATTTCATCGGTTGTTTCACCCAATCCCACCATGATGCCCGACTTGATGATCATGCCGGGGCGAATGGCCTTAACGGTTTCCAGAAGAGACAAAGACCGGTTAAAATCAGCCCCCGGCCTGACTGCCGGGTAAAGCCGGAAAACGGTCTCCATGTTATGACCCAGAATATCCGGCTGGGCCGCCAGGACGGTTTCAAGGGATTGACGGCTGCCGGCAAAATCGGGAATCAGCAATTCGATGGTCGTGTCCATGCATAGTTTCCGGATATGACGGATCACGGCCGCAAAATGACAGGCTCCGCCGTCTGAAAGATCATCGCGCGTCACCGACGTGATGACCGCATGTTTCAGCCCCATCGCGGCTACTGCTTCTGCCACGCGTTCAGGTTCTGTTTCATCTGCCGGCTGAAGATTTTTTGACACTCCGCAGAAGGCGCACTGCCGGGTGCATCCCTCTCCAAGGAGCAAAAACGTGGCATGGCCATTTGCCCAGCATTCTCCTATATTCGGACACAAAGCGGATTCACAGACGGTATGAAGGCGCTGCCGGTTTTTTAAATTCCGGATGAACCGGACCTGCTCCGTATCCGGCAGCTTGACCCGTATCCACGGGGGTTTGGCCAACGGATAAGATTCTTTGGCATATAGCTTCATTTAGCCGAATACCCGCATAAATGCCTCGGACAGTAGCGTCCTCACCTGTCCCATAGGAACCGGTCTTTTCAGAACTTCCGCCATGCTGGTGACGCTTTTATGACCCAGTCCGCAGGGGATGATTTTTTCGAAACAGGCAAGATCCGTATTCACATTGAGTGCAAAGCCGTGGCTGGCGATTCCCGCGGCATTAACTTTTATCCCGATAGCCGCGATTTTTTTCTCACCGGCCCAGACGCCGGGATATCCGGACAGATGACGGGCGTCGATGTAACATGCCGCAAGAACATCAATAATCATGTCTTCAAGTTGACGGACATATTGCCGGATATCGTATCCACGGGCGGCAATATCGATGATCGGATAGCCCACCAGTTGTCCGGGACCATGAAATGTGACATCACCGCCGCGATCCGCCCGAAACACCGCGATTCCTTTTTGACAAAGCAGATTCACGGGAACACGAAAATGGCTTTCTTTTCCCCGTAAACCGAGCGTATAAGTGGGCGGGTGCTCAAGCAGAATCAGCGTATCCGGTATGGTTTTCTTTTTCCGCCCGGCAATGGCATCCTGCTGAAGATAAAGCGCTTCCGCATAGGGTACAGATCCGAACTGCCGGATTGCAGCAACCGGCAATGAATTTAAAGGCGTAACCGTTAAAATGGCGGTCTCCTTACCCGGAAAACTTGCAAGCTGTTGAATTTTAAGCTTTCTAAAACGGCATATTAAGCGATTATTTGTTTCACAATCGCCTCCCCCATCTCCCGGGTGCCGACGGAAGGGCGAAGATCCGTTTCATTTTTCAAATCAGCCGTGACAGATGCTCCTTCCCGGACCACTTCCGCGACAGCCCGTTCAAGCCGGTCGGCAGCATCCGGTTCATTGATGTGCGCAAGCATCAGGGCCGCGGATAGAAGCATGCCCGCCGGATTGGCCTTATCCTGCCCGGCAATGTCCGGTGCGCTGCCATGGGTCGCCTCAAATACGGCATAATCTTTCCCCATATTTGCACCCGGTGCGACGCCGAGTCCGCCGATAAGGCCTGCGGCAAGATCGGATATAATGTCGCCATAAAGATTAGGGAGCACAAGCACATCGTATTTCTCCGGGAACTGGACAAGCTGCATGCACATGTTGTCAACCAGTTTGTGCTCATATAAAATTTCCGGATATTTTTTGCTGACATCCTCAGCTGCCTTCATGAACAAGCCGTCTGAAAGCTTCATGATATTGGCCTTGTCTATACCGGTGACTTTTTTGCGGCCATATTTCTTTGCATATTCAAATGCAAAGGTCACGATTCTTTCTGAACCGCTGATGGAGATTGGTTTGATGCTGATGCCGGTGTCGCAGGCAAGGTCCACGCCCGCTTTCTCGCGAATGAACGTGAGCAGCGGATTATCACCACCACAGCTTTCCATGAATTCGATGCCTGCATAGAGGTCTTCGGTATTTTCACGGACAATGACAAGGTTAATTCCTGAAGGATCGGTTATCCGGCTGCGGACACCTTCGTAATATTTACAGGGTCTTAAACACGCAAACAGGTCAAGATTTTTCCGCAATTGAACATTGACGCTTCGAAACCCTTTTCCTACCGGCGTCTCCACCGGACCTTTAAGCGCGACCTTGTTTTTCGCAATTGAATCCAGCACCCGATCCGGCAGCGGCGTTTTCTCTTTTTCGATCACCGAAGCGCCGGCCTGCTGAATATCCCAGTCAATGTCCACATCCAATGCCGCCACACAGCTTTTGACCACTTGGGTGATTTCCGGTCCGACGCCGTCTCCGGGAATAAGTGTTACGGTATGTCTCATTAACCCTCACCTTTTGTTTTGAATCATCTGCCGCAAAACATATTGCAGGATGCCGTTATGTTGATAATACTCCACTTCCACGTCAGAATCCAACCGACTTATTACATTAAATATTATTGAATTTCCGCTGATTTTTTCCGCAATCACGGTCAGGGCTCCGTTCGGGGACAATCCCGGAGAAATCCCTTTGATATGAAATATTTCTTCTCCGCTCAGCCCTAATGACCGGGCGGTCTCTCCGTCCTTAAACTGCAACGGCAATACCCCCATGGCAACAAGGTTGCTCCGGTGGATTCTTTCAAAACCTTCCGCAATCACCGCCTTCACTCCCAGCAGCATGGTTCCTTTGGCGGCCCAATCCCGAGAACTGCCGGAGCCGTATTCCTTTCCGGCGATCACGATCAAGGGTGTATTCTCCTGATGATATCTCATTGCCGCGTCATAAATATAAAGCGTTTCTCCGGTCGGGAAATGCCGGGTCCATCCGCCTTCGGTATCCGGTGCCAATTGATTCTTCAAACGCACGTTGCCGAACGTGCCGCGCATCATGACTTCATGGTTTCCCCGGCGTGATCCGTATGAATTAAAATCCTCCTTCACCACACCTTGCCCGACAAGATACCTTGCTGCGGGGCTGTCTAAAGGAATCGCGCCGGCCGGGGAAATATGGTCCGTGGTAATGGTATCCCCCAGCAGCGCCAGCACCCGGGCGAATGTAATATCGGCAAGATCCTGGACATTCAGCGACATATTCTGAAAAAACGGCGGATCCTTGATATAGGTGGATTTGCCTTCCCATTGATACCGTTCGCTTTCCGTTATCGGCAGGTTCTTCCAGTTCTCATCTCCCTCGTAGACATTGCTGTACTGCGTTCGAAACATTTCCGGATCTATAAATTTCATGGCTGCTGAAATCTCTTCCTGGGTCGGCCAGATATCTTTTAAAAAAACAGGCCTGTTATTGGAGTTATGAGCCAGCGGTTCTTTTTCCATGTTGATATCGATGGTGCCGGCCAACGCATAAGCGATGACAAGCATGGGAGAGGCCAGATAATTCGCCCGAGTCATCGAGTTGATCCGTCCTTCGTAATTGCGATTTCCGCTTAAAACCGAGGCTACGATCAAGTCGGCATCTTCAACGACTTTGGCCACATCCGACTGCAGCGGTCCGCTGTTGCCGATACAAGTAGTGCAGCCGTATGCCACCAGATGAAACCTCAAGGCTTCCAGATAGGGCAACAGACCTGCGGCGGAAAGGTAATCGGTGACCACTTTGGATCCCGGGGCCAGGCTGGTCTTAACCCATGGACGGACCTGCAGTCCGTGCTCCACCGCCTTTTTGGCCATTAAACCGGCGCCGATCAACACAGACGGATTGGAGGTATTGGTGCAACTGGTAATGGCGGCGATAACAACGGATCCATGGTCCAGATAAAAGCTCAGATATGGTCTGTGAACCGGAACCTTTTCCTCATCAAACGGCTTTCGAAGAACAAGTTGACGGTTCAGACGTTCCGGATTCACCATTTCCGGATCAAGAACAGCCCCCCCTTCTTCCTCCCATCGCCCGTGGTGGGACAGTCCGGTTTGCTTCTTGCTGTAAATATTTTTAAAATCATCTAAAAATGATTCTTTTACACGGTTCAACGGAACACGGTCATGGGGGCGCTTGGGCCCGGCCACGGAAGGTTCGACCGTGTTTAAATCAAGAGCCAGCGTTTCGGAAAACTGCAACGCCGGCATATCCTTGCTCCAGAACAATCCTTGAGCATCAAGATAGGTTTTGATCAGACGGACCTGGTTTGCTGTTCTTCCAGTGAATGACAGATAATCCAGCGTTTGTCCGTCAACCGGGAAATATGTGGTGGTGGCGCCGAATTCGGGTGTCATATTGGCGATGGTGGCGCGATCCGGCAGGCTCAAGGTGCTTAATCCCTCTCCGAAAAACTCGACAAACTTTCCGACAACTCCTTTTTTTCTCAGTATCTGGGTGACGGTCAGCACCAGATCCGTCGCGGTGGTGCTTTCCGGGAGGCGGCCGGTCAGTTCAAATCCGATGACTTCCGGTGTCAGCATGTAATACGGTTGTCCCAGCATGACCGCTTCGGCCTCAATACCGCCGACACCCCAACCCAGCACGCCGATGCCGTTGATCATGGTGGTGTGGGAATCCAGCCCCAAAAGGGTGTCCGGATATATCCATCTTTCGCGGTTATCTATGCTTGTCATCACCACCTGCGCTAAATATTCCAGGTTTACCTGGTGGCAGATGCCGGTTGCCGGAGGGACCACATTGAAATTTTTAAAGCTTTTCTGGCCCCACTTTAAAAAGGTGTAACGCTCACGGTTTCGTTCAAATTCCTTTTCAGCATTATAATCAAATGAATATACCGTTCCGAACCGGTCGACCTGGACGGAATGATCAACAATCAGATGAACCGGTATCTGGGGATTAATCCGTTTCGGATCACCGCCCAGCCGGGCCAAGGCGTCCCGCATGGCGGCCAAGTCCACAATCGCCGGAACACCGGTAAAATCCTGTATCAATACCCGGCCCGGCAGATAAGGCACTTCACCTGCTGTTTTCGGCACAGGGGACCAGCGGGATAAAGCCTCGATATGAGATCGGGTGACAAGTTTGCCGTCTTCGTGGCGGAGAAGGTTCTCTATAAGTATACGAATACTGATGGGAAGCCGCGCCAAATCAACCTGAAGCTGATCCGCCAGTTTATTCAGACTGAAATATGTGTAAGAATTGCCGTCAACGGTCAGTGTGTCCCTGGTTTGGAATGTATTTTTCGTGGCCATGGATTTTCTCACCTCTAAAATTAGATTTAATGCGGTTAAGAAATGGACAAACGAACACGGATATATTAGTTTATGAATACTGAGGGAAAAACAAGAATGAAAAAAGTCTTCTTTAATTTAATTTAATATTAATTATAAAATAATCAAACAAAAATTTAGATTTATCACAAGATTACCTGTAAACAAGGAGAGGTGAAGATGAGCGAGACAAAAAGCATTATCAACACGGGCTTAAGAGGGGTAACGGTAGCCAGCACTAAAATCAGCCACGTCGACAGTGATGCCAGCAAGCTGATTTACAGAGGATATCTTATTACGGATCTCGCAAAAAATACCACATATGAAGAATTGGTCCACCTTCTGCTGTTTGAAAAACTTCCCAGTGAGGGTCAATTAAAAATCTTAAACCAGCGACTGGCGTCTGAACGCGCCATCCCGGCAACGTTGATCGAGGCACTTAAAACCCGCCCCAAAACCGCGCTTCCCATGGATATTCTTCAGGCGGCCATTGCGATGCTGGCAAATCATGATGCGGATGCGGCCAAATTGACAAAGGAAAAGGCCGAGGATATTGCTGTCAAACTGGTGGCGAAGATCCCCACCATTGTTGCCGCCTGGGATCGCATACGAAACGGCAGGGCGCCCCTGCCGCCAGACATAAATTTAAACCATGCGGCCAATTTTCTCTATATGCTCACGGGCGCAAAACCCGATGAGCAGACCGCCCGGGATTTTGATATCTGTCTGGTGCTCCACGCCGAACACTCATTTAATGCCTCGACATTTGCCGCACGCGAAGTGGCATCCACCCGGGCACATATGTACGCAGCCGTTTCAGCAGCCGTCGGGTCATTATCAGGCGAATTGCACGGCGGCGCCAATTCCCGGGTCATGCAGATGCTCATCGCCATCGATTCCATTGATGCTATTGAGAATTATGTAAATCACGTACTTGACAGCGGGGAACTGATTATGGGGCTCGGGCACGCGGTATACAAAAACGGGGATCCCCGGGCGCTGATTCTGGCGCCCATGTCGAAACAATTGGGTGAGAGGATTCACAATACCAAATGGTATGAATTGTCCACCGCTCTTGAAGAAAAGACAAAAGCCGTGTTCAAGGCGCGCAAAGGAATCGACATTTATCCCAATGTCGATTTTTACAGCGCATCGGTATATTATTCCATGGGAATTCCCATTGACCTGTTCACGCCGGTGTTCGCGATTTCAAGAATCGCGGGGTGGGCCGCCCATGTGATTGAAGAACAATTCGCCGGGGCTGCACCGAAGCCGGCGCTTTATCGTCCGTCGTCCGCTTACATAGGCGATTATTGCGGACCCGCTGAATGCGCGTTTGTACCGATGGATCAGCGATAGGGAGTATTCATGAGTTTTCTGAAGCAGATAAATCCGTTCAAGAATGCATTAAAGCAATTTGATAAGGCAGCCAAACTGCTGAAACTGACGGATAGTCAGATTGCCATGATAAAGGAGCCTCGCCGGGTTACTGAAGTGAATCTGCCGGTGAGGATGGATGATGGCTCAATCCGCTTATTTAAGGGTTTCCGGGTTCAGCATTCCATAGTAAGAGGCCCGGCCAAGGGGGGGATTCGTTTTCATCCGGGAGTCAATGTCGATGAAATAAAAGCGTTGGCGCTCTGGATGACCTATAAATGCGCCGTGGTGAATATCCCCATGGGGGGCGGGAAAGGCGGGGTGGTTGTGGATCCGGCTGAACTGTCGATCAACGAACTGGAACGCCTGAGCCGGCGGTATTTTGCGGAGATGGCCGACCTGTTCGGGCCTACCAAAGATGTACCGGCGCCGGATGTTAATACCAACCCGCAGATTATGGCGTGGATGATGGACACTTTCAGCATGCATCTTAAAGAATATATTCCGGGCGTCATTACCGGAAAACCATTGGAAGTGGGTGGATCACGAGGGCGTGGACAGGCGACCGCCCAGGGTATGGTTTATGTCGTGCGTGAGGCATGTAAAAAGTATGGCATTGATCTCACCGGAGCCTCCATCGCCATTCAGGGTTTTGGCAATGCAGGTTCCCATGCGGCAAAACTGCTGAATGAAGACGGAGCAAAAATTATCGGGATTTCCGACCTTTCCGGCGCTTATTATAACCCTGACGGATTGGATATTGACCTGGCTTTCAGAACCTGTAAAAGCAATAAGCGATGGCTGTTAACGACATTTGAAAATCAACACGGAGTGCAAAAATTAAATAATCCGATGAAGTTGCTTGAATTGGACGTTGATATTCTGGTTCCTGCTGCTTTGGAAAACCAGATTACCGAAGAAAACGCTCCGGATGTAAAAGCCCGTTTGATTGCGGAATGCGCCAATGGTCCGATAACTCCGGAAGCAGATGATATTCTTGAGAAAAAAAATGTCATGATAGTCCCTGATATTTTATGCAATGCCGGCGGGGTAACCGTCTCTTACCTGGAGTGGGTCCAGAATAATGCCGGATATTACTGGTCGGAAGAACAGGTCCAAAACGACTTGAAGCGTTTCATGACGTGGTGGACACCGCCGAACAATATAACGTCCCATTACGCATCGCCGCTTTTATTGTCGCCATCAATCGTGTGGCCGCTACCGCTGAAATGAGAGGGCTATATGCGTGAGCGAACATACATAACTATTTGTTAATATTGGAGTCATTTCCATTGAAAAACCGATTATCGCTTGTGCTTCTATGCATCCCCTGTTTTACGCCCCTGTTCTGGCGTCTGTTTCACCAGGGATTTTCCCAGTCCATCGGCCTGATGTCCGACGGCGTATCGGGGCTTGCGGTATTTCTGATCGCCCTGCTCTTCCCCCACTGGCTGCGGATGGTCCTGGTGCTGCTCTGGGCCATGTTTCAGACCGGGGCCTGGGAACTGTTCGGGGCCATGCAGCGGTTTCCCTCCTGGGAAGATTTTCATTATCTGGCGGACCCGTCTTTTGTGGAGAAAAGCGCCAGCGGTCTTCACCTTACCTATCCTCTGCTTGCGGGGGTCATGTTTGCGTCCCTGGCCCTTTCGTGTTTTTTCCCGGTCCGGCGGCCGGGCAAAGGGTTCTGGTTCAAGGGCCTTGCGCTTGGGGTCTGCCTTTTGGCGGCACAAGGGTATCTCAACCGCCGGTATGACAACCAGAGTCTGGCGGCCCGTTACAACCCCCTGCACTGGTTCATCAGCGATGTGGCGATTCTGGCTTTCCAGCCCCCACCGGTGACGCTCACGGAAGCAGACCTTCCGGCAGGCCTCCGGCAGACGGATCTCACGGGCACGCCCCTGCTTGCAGGAAAAGGGGCTGCAAACAACGTTCTGATCGTGGTCCTGGAAGGCATTCCCGGTCTGTATTATCCTGAAATCCACAAGGCCATGGGGGTTCCGTCATCCGACGGGGTGGTGATGCATCATATGGCGAAAAGCACCCCGGACGCCATGCTGATCCCGGATTTTGTCGCCCACAGCCACCAGACCATCCGGGGCCTGTACGCCATCCTCTGCGGCGATGTCAGCAAACTGTCCAATGAAACCCCCAAGGCTTTTGAATTGCAGCAGAACCCGGAGCGGGCCGCCGATTGCCTGCCGGCCCGGATGGCGAAAAACGGATGGACCACCCATTATCTTCAGGCCGCGAACCTCATGTTCATGGGAAAAGACCGGGTCATGCCTGCCATCGGGTTTCAGCATGTTCACGGCATCGAATGGTTCACCGAGCCCAATCCCTATGAATTTCCCTGGGGTGTCATTGACCCGGTATTCTTCAGGGGCGCGAGAAAATACATCAACGACTTGCAGGCCGAAGGAAAACCCTGGATGCTGACCCTGCTGACGGTGGGCACCCACCAGCCCTATGCGGCGCCGGATGAAATCGCAAAGAAATACGCTTCCCGGAAACTGGCCACCGTGGCCATTCTGGATGAGGCAGTGGGCCAGTTTATTGAAGGGTTGCGCCGGGACGGGGTATTCAAGGATACTCTGGTGATCCTAACTTGTGACGAATCCCATGGATCGGACATGGCCGACTGGATGAGCTGCTGGGGAATAGGCGCTGTTCTGGCCCCGGAACAGGCCCGGCTGCCGCGCATCAAGCAGGGCAGCTTCGGGCTGGTGGATATCACCCCTTCCATTCTCGATTATCTGGGCCTGGAAATCCCGAAAAGCCTGATCGGCAGAAGTTTTTTCCGGGATTACAGCGAGCCCCGCGAAATGATGGCTTACACCAGCGGCAAACTCCGCTGGCACAAAGCCTCCGGCATGCGGTATGAATGCGAAAAGGACGGGTCCTGCCGGGCCGGAAAGGCGGCAAGCATTCTGGGAACACCTGCGGAAGAAATGAAACCGGCCCCCAGGGAGGACGGCGCCCGGCTCTGGGCTTTGGCTGCGGCCCTGGACCATAAACTGACCTCCCAAAAGGAAGTGCAGGTGATGAAATTCGCGGGCGGAGAAATCCGGAAACTGCCTGAAAAACTGCTGCCCGAAAGCGAATGGTCCGAGAACCTGGCCGGCGCGCAATACTTGAATTTTCCGGCAGGCTCCAAAGTCCATGTATCCATCCGGGTCAAGGCCGTTCAGGCCCCGGAAAACGGCATTCAGTTAAAACTCTTCATCCGGCAGTATGAAATCCTGACCAACAACATTCCGTTTCCCGAATTTCCGGTGCTTCATACCGGCGAGGAAGGCGGGATCGAATTTGATTTTGAAAACCCCAAGGATAAAAAATCCTTTTCCTTCCATCTGGTGGGCGAAGGCAAAAACGCCAGCGTTCAGATGCTGGAATTCAATGTGACCATTGACCGGCGGCGGGAAAAATGACCCCATTTTTTCAAATCCCAACCCTTGACAACCCCTTCGTTTTTATTATTTTTTTGTCAGAAAGACCATCAGTGACATCCTAAGAAGATCCGCCATCCATTGAAAGGAGGACATTATGGACATTAAAAAAATCGTACCTTGGGACTGGTTCAAAAAAGAAGAAAAAACCGCTGAAAAAGGGCTGCCGATTCTGCACCGCAGGGGCAGGGAAGCCGGTTTTTCGGGATATCATCCGGTAAGCCAGCTCCATCAGGAAATTGACCGCATGTTCGACAGTTTCTATCGCGGTTTCGGATGGCCGTCCTTTGATTTCGAAGGGCCGTTCTCCCGCATGACGGAAGGCGTGCTCAAACCGACCCTGGACGTCAGCGCCGGCGAAAAGGAATATGCCGTCACCGTGGAAGTGCCGGGTGTGGATGAAAAGGATATCCAGTTGGAGCTGGTGAACGACACCTTAAATATCCGAGGCGAGAAAAAACAGGAAAAGGAAGAAAAGGAAAAGGATTATTACCGGGTGGAACGGTCTTACGGGTCTTTTCACCGGGTGCTGTCCCTGCCTGAAGACGCGGACCAGGAAAACATCAGCGCGGTGTTCAAGAACGGGGTCATGAAAATCAATATTCCGAGAAAATCGCTGCCCAAGACTGGAACCAAAAAAATTGAAATTAAAGCCGCTTAACAGGAGTCAGAGGGAGCCGGAATAAATAAGGTGGTTGTTCAACATTCATTCCGGCTCCCTGATCCGGTTTGCTGAGGCTGATAGCCGTTATCTGTCGGCGATGCCGGACAGGAATGTCCGGGCCTTCATTCAGACTTCCCCTTCAGTGGCTGCGTTTTGACAGCCCCATCGTCACGCTGAGGTCTTTATAAAATTCCTTCACCTGATGGTATACCGGAAAGGTTTTGATGCCTTTGTTATTTTCGGTCCGGGCAAAAAAATCTTCCAAGGCCTGACGGGCGGATTCCAGTTTTCCGGCCTTCACAAGAATCAGCCCCAGCCCGTAATAAGCCCCGGGGTTCGCCTCGATGCGAATCGCCTTCCTGAAATACGTTTCCGCCTTCTGAAACTCCTCTTTGTCCATCATAAAATAGGCGTAACCGGTGAGTACATCGGCCTTGTCCGGCGCGCTCGCCAGGCTTTTATCATAATAAAACGCCGCCAGTTCCGGATTTTTCTCAATGCGCCCGTAAATTTCGCCGAGCATCAGGGCGCTGGTGGCGTCTTCGGGATTGATGAGCAAACATAAGGTATCTGGCCGCTTTTCCGGGATCATTCAGCTTCAGATAAACCCTGGCCATGTTCACACGGGCATCCGTACTGCCGGGAAAAATGGTATCCACCTTCAAAAACAGGGTCAGGGCTTTTTGATACCGGCCTTTGATCAATTCATCCATGCCTCTGGACAATGTCGGCAAGGAAGCTGTGACCTGTTTGATGGTCATCTCCGGAATTTCGATCTCCGCAAAGCCATCGACGATAGCGACGTCAATCACCTTAACAATAGCGCCGTAGAGTTCCCGTATCCGGTCAATCCATCCGCTTTTGGGGAATGATGACGAATCCAGGGGCGTGCCCGGCGCAACAAGGATGTCTTTCAGGGCGATGCGCAATTTCATGGGGGCGTCCTTAAATTTATTTATTTGGAATTATTGTCAAAAAATCTCACGGATTCCTTTATTTTCACCCTTCCACCGCAGATGATTTCACCGCTCCGGGTCCATTGTGTCAGGCTGTTATTGTGCCGGACCTCCGGTTTCGATGCGGTTCGTTCCTCAGCCCTTATTCTTGAATTTGGGATAACAGCCAATTCACCACTTCCTTGCGATTGATCATGGGACTTCTGCATTGGCCGTCTTCACCACCTTGAGCTTGTCCCCATCAAGAACAACCCAGGCCCACCCGCTCCCGAACTGAGACACGGCTGCGCCTGGCTCGTTCCCACTGCGAGCTTGTTCAGGTTGTCCACATACCCTTTGTGATGTTTCCCGTAATGAAAACCGATGGTCTTGGCTGATATAACCGGTTCCAATGCATTTTCGGCGTAAGGGAGAGGAGGTAAGATATGGGGCGGCGCCACTTGGTCAGTTTTGGAAAGGCAGCCCGTTGCGAGGGCAGCGACGGAACCCGCCGCTGCAATGAGAAAATCGCGGCGATCAAGTACGGCGGAGAAGTTGCCCGTGTCTTTTTAGTTCAAATCGGACTCCTTATGGTTAGTTTGCGGGTGTCGCATAACGCAAAACTCACAGGCGCCGGCTGTTTGGCGTTCTGTGAAGTGTGGTGCTCGCTGCAATTAAGCAACTTTGAGATGAAGGTTTTTCCCTACCGCTTGTGCATAATTCGACAAGGTGGAGAGGCGGATATCTTCAGCATGATTTTCAATTCGAGAAATCGCAGATTTTTTTGTATTTAAAATTTTAGCGACCTCATCCTGTGTCAGGCCAGCTTCAAGACGGGCCTGTTTCAGAAGGGCACCAATTTTAAATTGCTCATACCCTTTATCAAAATTTTTCGCAAAATTAGGGCGTTGTTTTTTTCTTGTTTCGATATATTTATCCAGATCATCCATCGGTTTGCCTCCTGCTGAGATATTCTTTCTTTCGCTTTTCCGCCAATTGAATCTCCAAGGTAGGAGTTTTCTGGTTTCGCCTGGGCATCAGAAAGGGTATCCAAATGGTCTCCGACTGGACATTTCCCAGATGCTGTACGATAGAAGTTGACCGTTTTCATGGCTATGATGTAAACATATATGTGAACAATGTCAAGGATGAATTTCGGGGCTTCTCAATACAGCGAACGAATAAGGATAGATCGTGAGAGCGAAGCGAGCCACGATCTTATCCGGTGGTTGAACAAGCCCGGTGTCGATTGAATTTGTGTCTGTATATAAGAAAATATCTTTTTTTGAGCAGGTGGCAGG
>JBAQUK010000330.1:0-8223 GCA_049297455.1 Desulfosalsimonadaceae bacterium
CTGCCACCTGCTCAAAAAAAGATATTTTCTTATATACAGACACAAATTCAATCGACACCGGGCTTGTTCAACCACCGGGGATAAGATCGTGGTTCGCTTCGCTCTCACGATCTATCCTTATTCGTTATGTCAACACTGAATTACGCTTCTGTCTGTCCGACGAGCAATTGTTTCAGGCGGGGCAGGATCATAAATGTGAGCGAGTCCTTCACCCATTGTAGGTATTCCGTACTCTGGGGTTCCAGACCTAAGATTCCGGAATAATAAGTGCTTGCGCCCAGGTAATTGATGGCCAGCGTGTTAAAGCTCGCTGTGAGCATCTCGACGTTGTTTGTCGGCGCATTTAACGGGGCCGCGTTTATAAATGTCCGGGTCATTTTCGTGAAAAGGGACTGGATGCGCTGATATCCGGGAATGATTTCCGGGCCTTCCGCCTGGACCAGGTTGAGGGCGATGATCCGGAGGGGTTTCGGATGGTTCAGGGCGAAATCCAGGAACCGGTCCAGATACAGCGAAAGGGCGGTCTCCGGGCCTAAGCCCGCAAGTCCTTCAAACCATGAAATGTTGGCCTGGTAATAGTCGGCGGTAACGGTTTCCAGAACCTCCTCAAAAAGCGCCGCCTTGGTGGGGAAATAATAATTGATCAGCGGATGTTCAATTCCCGCCGCTTTCCCGATCATGCGGATGCTGGCGGCATAATAGGGGTAATCGGAAAACACTTTGATTGCCGCCGAAAGGATGATCTCACGGGTATTTTTTTTCGGGCTTCCGACAGCCCTTTGACCGGACGGTATTTTTTTAGAAGGTGTTGTATTTTCTGCGGTTGTCATGGCGGGTATTATGATGGTTATGAACAACCCTGTCAATGGTGTTTTAACGATCGTTAAAATATCCTTGACAGAAAGCCGCCATCCCATTAAAATTTTTAACGATCGTTAAATACGGCGTCGGAAAATCATCATTCATCATTCGACAGGAGTCTCATCATGACTTTAGAAGAATTCAGAGAGCTTGGCGAGTCGCTTTACCACAAACTGCATCTCCCGACCTGGCCGGTGGGGATCACCTACATCAAAACCAAGGAAGAGATACCGGAAGCGGCGGTCCGGCCCTCGGCCATGGGGCAGAAATGGAGTCTCTGCCAGGCGGTCACTTATGCGCGTCGCCATGGCTGGCATGTGGCCATGACGGCGGACGACAATTTCTGCGTGCCCGCGTCCGCCTTCCACAAATGGGTGGATGTTTCCGACGAGGATCTGATCGAAAGTCAAGTGCGGCAGGGTTGGCATAAGGACCGGGCCGCCGAAAAAAACCGGCTTCATTTTTTTAAAAATCTCTTTGCCGGTCCCGGCGGAGACCAGATCCTTAAAAAAATGAAGGAATATATGGGGTTTGTCTGCTCGCCGCTTCATAAGGCGCTCCTTGCGCCGGACACCGTTCTGGTGTTCGGTGACGGCACCCACATCAACCATATGATCCAGGCCCTGTGCTACGACTATACCGTGCCGGTGATGTCGACATTCGAAGGATTCGGGGAAACCTGTTTCAAGGGGGGCCTTGCGCCCTTTATCACCGGCCGTTCCCAAGTGGTCATTCCCGGCATGGGGGACCGGGCGTTTGCCGGTATCAGCCCGGAGGAAATCGCCATAGGTCTTCCGGCAGCCCAGCTATCAATGGTCGTTGAAAGCCTTTTCAAGTCCGGCGGTGACATGAACATCGGCCAGCCGGTCAAAACCCTGCTGGCCATGGGCTTAAATGAATCCATTACGCCGGGGTTTACGTTTCTCAAGAGTAAAATACGGAGCAAACAATCATAAATCATAGGGCCAGTTTAACATCCCCTTTGTAAAAAGGAGGAGGATATTGTACGGTCAAAAACGGCCCAAATGAGATAAGTGAATGTTTATGAATCCTGTTATTTTTGAGTGATCGTGCCAAAGGAGCGCAGATGATGGTTGAACATGTTTTTGATGAGATCCGGAATTATGACGATTTTAATATATCCCGGGAACCCGTCAGATCCCACGACGTGTTTCCGTTTCCGGTACGCAAATGCGCCGCTTACTTGAAAAATCGCAGGCAGGCGCTCCTCAGCGGGGAGTTGACGGAAAACGAAACCTTAAACCAATCCGTGGTTGAAAATGGCCCTGTCGCCCATTTGCCGGTTGACCGGGCCGGTAATCGTGATCTGAACGGTTTCCATGACCAGGATGTCCCCGCATACATGATGTCGATGCAGGCCGAGGCGATTTTAAATTTTCCTTTTATGCGGCATGTTCATGAACAGTATAAAAGCCTGCCGGGTTACCGGATACAGCGGGCGATCATTGTTGCGATTTTAAAGATGAATGTCCGGTTTTGCCCGGAGAGCGTGGTGCTGGGGCATTGCACATTGCCGGAAATCTCCCTGACGAAAGCTGCGTTTGCCAGTGATATCGGTTGCTTTGACCTGTATAAAGTGCTGGGTCCGGGATATCCGGTTTATCATGCCGAGATGACCCGGCGAATTCCCGCCTATGTGGCGGCCAATATGGATGCATTGATCCATGCCGGCACATCCAGAATCAAAACGCCCGCCGAATTTTTGGTGTGGGGGAAAAAAAGGCGATTCATGGGGGTATATCCGGTCATCAAGGTGCCGGAAAACCACCTGGCGCCCGATTCTCCCTGGGTTTCCCAGGACCATTTGGCCCGAAAAGAGATTTGCTGCCAGATTCTTAACGACGCGAAGAACGCCTTAAAAGCCAACCCTGAGCAACCCGTCTATGTGATTGATTTCGGCGGCGGTGTCGGCAACCTTTCCGAGGCCCTGCTGAAAAAAATCTATGCCATGCCGGACACAGAAGCAGAAACCAGAGAACTGTTGAAAAAAAAGGTGCGGGTCATTGTCAGGGAAGCATCCGGGGGGCAGATTCGCGGGGGGCGATTGCGGTTTGAAAAAATGGAAAGCGAACAAAACGGGGCCGGTTTTCATCTGAAGGGGATTAACGGGAAGATCTGTTTTTTGAAAAACGATATCACCCTGCCGATGGAATCCCCGGACCAGTTGAGAACAGACGGCAAAACGGCATCGGAAACACTTCTGTCAAAATGGCCGGACATTGATCTGGACAACAGTCTCGTTATCGGCATCAGCGCGTATGTTTTTGGCGCCATCCCTTCGGAATTGATGGAAAAAGCGGCCAAAGAGATATGCCGGCAGTGTGCCCGGTTTTACGCTGTCGATTTTTCCTCCCCTTCCTGGCGGCCCAACGCTTTTTTAAAGGATACCGGGGAGTGGGGCAGCGCCTATTTTAGAGCCATTCACGGTCAAACAGACGGGTGGGCGGATGCCCTGCTCCATCCCCATGTTAAATATCTGGCTTTGTCGCCGGGGCTGGCTTCCCAGTATGCCTCCTGGCCAGGGGCGGACGGCCATAGCGCCGGGTATGCGATTTGCGAAGACGGCACGCTGCTGCCCCCGAATATATTGACCATTGCCGAAAAAATGCGGCAGCTACACGAAAAGACGGTTTATTACAAATCCAAGGTCAGGCTGTACACCCTGCTTTACCTGGGGCATACGATCCAGGGAAATGTTGCTTTGGCATCTGTCCCAGGCTGGGTCGCCGACTATCTTCTTGTGGAATGAAAAACAGGAGCGGAATCATGCCGGAAAATCATTGGTCAAGAAGGGATTTTTTAAAATTTACGGGTGCTGCCGCCGGCGCTGTCATGCTGCCTGCCTGCGCCCACAGCATGAAAACCTTTGATTCCGAGTTTGGGGCCATGCCCGTCCATAAAACCTGGACGCCCCGCGCTGCAAGCGCCTGGATCCCAAAAGGGGAACATGCCAACGCCTATGATGTTTTCAAAAAAACCGTCGAGGCATCCACGGATTTTTCCTGGCTGTCCAGGGGGGATTCCGTGCTGATCAAGCTTGCATTAAATTCAGGGAATCCGTTCCCGGCCACAACCGACCCATGGGCTTTGGCTTTTTTGATCAGGGTTCTGCGGGAAAAGGGGGCTGGACGGATTATGGCGGGGGATTCCAGCGGGGTGGAGAGTGTGCACTGGTCAAAAGAAGGGCGAAAAGGATCGTCCAGGGAGTGCTGCAAAAAGGCGGGGCTTTTGGATGTCATTCTACAAAACAAGGCGGATGCGGTATTTTTTGAAGAACCGGGCTATGATGCGTTCGTCCCGCTATACCCTGCCGGATCACACCACTGGAAAGAACCCGTGTGGGTCACATCCGCCGTCAATGATACGGACCATATCATTTATCTTTCACGGGTAAGCTCCCATATTCTGGGCGACATCACTTCCGGCATGAAAATCGGCGTGGGTTTTTTGAGGGAGGACAGCCGGAAGGCGTTTCACCAGGGCGGCGAATCCTTTTACGCCATGTATGAGGAGATCAACCAGATCCCGGCCATCTCGTCAAAACTGCGCCTGGTGGTGTCATCCGGAAGAAAGGTGCTTGCCACGTTCGGGCCGGATAACGGCCATGTCACCGAGCCCGGCCAGGGAATCCTTATTTCATCCGAGGACTTGTTTGCCCATGAGGCGCTGGCCTATGCCTGGCTTTTATACAACCGGGAGTTTGAGACCGGTTTTTTTGACGTGGGCGTCACCGGCCGGTTGACCCGAATACGGTCTTTCATCAACAGGGGATTCGTCTGGTATACATGGGAGAATGTCGGTTTTTACGAGACCCCCCGAATTCCATTGTTTATTGCCGGAAACATCTACGCGCATCCATCCATGATGAATTTTATGAAAAGAAAGGGCGGCCGCCCGGCCCATATCGACTGGGAGCAGGTGAATGCACCAGCGGGCTCCGAAATGATGACGGATTACATCAAGGGCAAAATCGTAATACTCGCATGAAGACTGAAGGAATAAGAAAAACGGAGGTGGAGGCATGGGCAATCGCAAGAGAATGAAGGACCGGTACCGGCGTGTTTCGTTTTTGTCGGATGTTGAGGGGATGAAAAACGCCATCGGCGAGATGCGGGGGATGTTTTTTCCCAGGCAGCCGCTCTTGAACCCGGATGCCCGGCCGGATATCTCAAGCCCGGTTCCGGATGAAGCATGGTTTATCCAGACCCTTACCGATAAAATCGCCCGTCATCCGGAAAACGGCATGGAATATCCGTTTTATGACGAACCGGTTTTTGAGGCCCCCCTGGTGGGGTTTGTCCGGGGGGATGACCCGATTTTCGATACGTTCAAAGAGGTGATTGGGCCCCACCATTTCACCCCTTTTGAAATCATGAAATGGCAGGCGGAAAACAACGGCGTCAACCCTCCGGAACCGCAGGATTTAAGCGTGGTGTCATTTGTGATGCCCCTTACCCGCAACACCAAATGCGACAATGCGGCAGCCTCCGACTGGCCTGCGGAAAGATGGGCCCAGACCCGCCTTCTGGGCGAGATTTTCAGCCAGACCCTGGTGCGTGAAATAGTTGCTGATCTCATGGCGCGGGGCATCCTGGCCATTTCGCCGGACGTGACCCCGAAATTTAATAAAAAGCGATACCCGAAAGTGGGCTGGGCGTCTCCCTGGTCCCACCGCCATATTGCCTATGCCGCGGGCTTGGGCACTTTCGGCATGCAGGATTTTCTCATTACGGAAAAAGGGTGCGCCCATCGTCTCGGCAGTTTTGTGGTCAACCTGAAACTTTCCCCCAACCGCAAACGGCCGGAGGATATCCATGCATACTGCCTTCAGTATCAGGGCATACCGTGCCTAAAGTGTGCCGTGCGGTGCCCCGTGAACGCCATCACCGCCGAAAATGCGCATAATAAGGAAACCTGTTACCAAAAAGTGGCCAAATCCTTGAAATACTGCAACAAAAACTACCATATCTTTATTTATGGGTGCGGCCTTTGCGCCACCGGCGTACCGTGCGAATCCGGCATTCCAAAACCAATACGATAACGAGGGGTTCTCATCGATGAGCAGCGGGAAAACGGAAAAGCATCTGTTTGGGGCATTCCTCAGGTCCAAAACAACCCGGTGGACCGTTGCGGGTCTATGCGTTCTGGCGGTTTGTCTGGCGATTTTTGCCAAACCCGTATCCACGGCATTGTTAAAGCAGGTCATCCATCATCGCCTTGCCGGTCTGGTATATCCGTTTGAAGACGGACTGCATGCCGGGCTCTGCGGAACCGGATCACCGCTGGCGGACGCCAAACGGGCCGGGCCTTGCATTGCGGTTCTTGCGGGCAAACACCTTTATGTTGTGGATTCCGGTGACGGCAGCACCAAAAATATCAATCTCATGGGCTTTCAGGCCGGGAAAATTGAGGCCATTTTGCTGACCCATTTCCATTCGGACCATATCGCCGGCTTGGGGGAGCTCATGCTTCAGCGCTGGGCCGGGGGTTCCAATAAAATTCCGTTGGATGTCATTGGTCCGGCTGGGGTTGAAATTGTTGTTGAGGGGTTTAACAAGGCGTATTCCCTGGATACGGGCTACCGGATAGCGCACCACAGCCGGAAAGTCATGCCGCCCTCCGGGGCCGGCGGCATCCCAAGACCGTTTACCCTGGGGCCTGAAGAAGACGCTTCCGTTGTGGTGGTGGACGAGGACGGCGTTAAAATCACTGCCTTTAAAGTGGACCATCGCCCGGTGGTTCCGGCTGTCGGATACCGGTTTGACTATAAAGGGAGATCTCTGGTGATCAGCGGGGATACCGTCTATTCACCCTCCCTGCGCAAACATGCCAAAGGCGCGGATCTGCTTTTTCATGAAGCCTTAAGCCCCTGGATGGTCAAACTGATTCATGATCAGGCCCGGTTTTTTCCGTTCCCCGCCCTTTCCGAGGTGACGGAGGTGATCCAAAGTTATCATTCGTCCCCGGAAGATGCGGCGAAAATTGCCGGAGAAGCAGGCGTCCGCCATCTCGCGCTGTATCACATTATTCCGCCATTGCCGTCTTCGCTTCTGAACAGTCTGTTCCTTGGCGATGCCGAAAAATATTATCAAGGACCCATCACCATGGGCGTCGACGGCATGCTGTTTAGTTTACCGGCAAACAGCAAAGAGCTTATCCTGAATAAAACCCTGTAATATAAGGTAGTCATGATGGTTTCAGAAATCGGAAACACCGGAAAAATGAACGCGCCGGAGCTTAAAAAATTTATCCAGGACCAGGGTGTCGATCTGGTGGGAATCGCCGATGCCCAAAACCTGATTCTGGCGTATCCGCCCCGGCCGGCAACAGCCCTCATGCCGTCCGCCAGAAGCGTGATCGTGATGGCGGTGGCTCATTCCCTGGGATCGGTTTACACACCGGACATCATGCTCTGGACCCGGAGCAAGATGCAAACCTCCCGGCTTCTGGATGAAGCTGCGGAAAAAATCGGCCGGATGCTTGAACGTGAGGGATTTCTGACGCTTCCGATTTCCGCCGACAAACCGGTGGAGATATTCAAGCACAACCCGGAAACCGGTAAAAAATTCCGCCAGACCCGGGCCTTGGGTTTTCTGTCATTGAAACATGCGGCTGTGACCTGCGGCATGGGGGAGATCGGAAAAAACAACCTGCTGCTCACCCAGGAATTCGGGCCTCATCAGCGGTTGTGCGCCATTGTGACGGAGGCGGTGCTTGAACCGGATACAAGACAGGATTTTGGTCTTTGTAAAGGATGCAACAGATGCGTGGAGGCCTGCCCGTCCGGGGCTTTAAAACCGGATCGGTATGATGTGGACCCCTGTTTTGTGTACTGGTCTTACGGATTTAAACGCCTGCCGCCCGCCCGATTTTGGGAATGGCCCGGATATATCAGAATGCTGCGAGGGCACATGAAACGGCGCGACTTGCTGGTGGAAAGCGGCCAGACCTATATTACCGACGTGGATAATTGCATCGAATGCATGCGTGCCTGCCCGGTGGGCGAACGCTGGAAAAAAATCCGGCCCAAAACCCTCCCGCCGCAGAAATCCGGCGGAACGGAATAAGGGTAAGATGATTTGATCATGCGATACAACATATGATACGGTCAAACAAGTTTCATAACCGGCAGATGCAAAGGATAGTTCTTAAACTGTTATAAACGAGCCGCTGACCATGATCGGTGGTATTTAGCCTTGAAATATTAAAAAAATCTGAAGTTTCCCGGTTTTCAGCGAATGGCCCGCAAATTGCGGGTGTGGTTAAATTTTTAATAAAAACAGTCAGTTAAATAAAATTTTCGAAACTTATAACTATCTGATTTAATTTGAAATATTCGGA
>JBAQUK010000331.1:0-2731 GCA_049297455.1 Desulfosalsimonadaceae bacterium
ATTTGATACGATACTTTCAAGCGAATGGTTTTTATCTTTTGCGTGAAGGGGCGAATCATGCAATATTTACAAATGACATCAAGACGATACCTGTGAAACGCCATCGACAATTTGACAGGATAACGGCAAATGAATTGTGCAAGCAAGCTGGACTGAAGCCTAAATTTTAAGGGTATGGGAAAGGGCAGGAGGGATGGAAACAATGGGTGTTGTCCGACTGGCGGACCGTGGATGTTAATTTAACGACTCTCATTACCTGCAGAAAAAGGGCTACAATATGAATACACATTATATAGAAGCACTGAATAAGTTTGCAGCAAAGGTAAGGTCTAAATATCCTGGAGCAAAAATACGGGCATTTGGATCGTATGCAAGAGGGACGGCCACCGAAGAATCCGATCTTGATATTTGTGTTGTTTTAGAAAAGTCAGGGCCGGAGGATCGCCTTGCGATCAGCGATATAGCTTGGGATGTGGGGTTTGATTCTGGAATTCTGGTTTCTACAATTGTGATTTCTGAAGACGCTTACGAAAATGGTCCTATATCCGCCAGTCCGCTTGTTAAAACCATAAGGTCTGAAGGGGTGCCCGCATGACGGAAGAAAAAACCCGGATAATGGCGCTTTGCCTTTATCGTTTGAAACAGGCAGAAGAATCTCTTTTGGAAATGGATGTGCTGAAGCATTCCGGGCATATTCGGGGTTCGATCAACAGGGCCTATTATGCAATGTTTTATGCAATACAGGCTTTGGTGGTTCAACAAAGAGCACAGATATCAAAGCATTCGGGTGCAATTTCTTTTTTTGACAAAGAATTTGTCAAAACCGGAATTGTCGATAAGCGGTTTTCAAAATGGTTGCATCGCCTTTTTGATCTTCGACAGGATGCTGATTATGGAAGCATGTTTGAGCCTGCTGAAGACCAGTGTGATCAAGCGATGGAGCAAGCAGCAGAGTTTGTGCAGCAGATACGGAAATATCTGGACAATTGCATGGAATGAAAAAGTTACTAATTACCGGCGCATACGGGTTTATCGGCCGCCATACGGCGAAATATTTCAGCAGCCAGGGATGGTTTGTTTCAGGAATCGGCCACGGCGCATGGGTGCAGGAGGAGTGGAAACAATGGGGGCTGTCCGACTGGCGCACTGCGGATGTCAATTTAAAGAATCTGATTACTTATGGCGGTGAGCCGGATGTCATCATCCACTGCGCCGGAAGCGGATCGGTTCCATTTTCAATGACCCATCCGGTCCAGGATTTTCAGCGCACCGTTCAAACCACGATGGATGTTCTTGAATTCGCCCGGTTGTATTCTCCCGCTTCAAAAATTGTGATCCCTTCCAGCGCCGCCGTTTATGGCGTTGTCGATCAGTTGCCCATCAATGAAGACGCCCCGCAGCACCCCGTCTCGCCATACGGATTCCATAAAAGGATATCGGAGGAGCTGGCGCGTTCCTATGCGCTTTTTTTCGGGATACAAACGGTTGTTATCCGGTTTTTTTCCGTTTATGGACCGGGACTTCGGAAACAATTGCTCTGGGATGGGTGCAGTAAAATGCTCCAGGGAGAAGCGGTTTTTTTCGGCACCGGCGATGAGGACAGGGATTGGGTCCATGTGTCGGACGCGGCCAGACTGTTATATCTTGCATCCGGCCATGCAGGCGATTCATGCCCGGCGGTCAATGGCGCATCGGGTAAAGGTGTTTCCGTGCGGCAGATTTTAGAAGCGATCAAAGCTGCGCTGGGTGCGGATATTCCGATCCAATTTACCGGCAATCCCAAGGGGGGCGACCCGGCGCACTATGTCGCGAATGTGGACAGGATCAAACAATGGGGTTTTGAACCTGAAATAGACTGGCGGGAAGGGGTTGCGGATTATGTGCGTTGGTTCAAATCCGAAGGATAGGATTCGTGTCGGATTTATCATCAATTATGATTTTGATATATGGCTGGGGGGATTCAATTATTATAAAACCCTGGTAGAAACCATTATGGATTTGCCGGAAAGAGAGATTGAGCCGGTTATTTTCACCGGAAGGAAAAATTTGCAGCGGGTTTCAGAAACGTTTCCAAAAAATGACATTATTGTTTCTGATTTAATGGATAAATGGTCTGCTGCCTGGATTATGAGAAGCATCATGAAACGGGTGGTTAAATGCGACGGTCTGCTGAAAGGATTATTAAAAAACCGGAAGATTGCGCTGTTGTCCCATGCGGGGCTGACAGATTCTTATTCGGGGCTGCCTTCCCTATGTTGGATTCCTGATTTTCAACATCGCCATTTGCCCCAGTTTTTTTCCTCCGATGAGATTGCAAGGCGGGATCGGCGGTATATGAAATTGTGCAGAATATCGAAAGGCGTAATTTTGAGCAGCCTTGACGCCCAAAAAGATCTTGCCCAATTTTGTCCCCAGGGCGCGGCAAAATCGTTTGTCCTGAATTTTGTGCCCAGGCCGGGTGATGGGTATGACCGGGTATCCTTGCAGGAATTGCGGAAAAAATATCAGATTCCTTTTTCTTATTTTCATGTGCCTAATCAATTCTGGGCGCATAAGAATCACCGGCTGATTATCGATGCGCTGCGGATTTTAAAACAGGAAGGGAAAATGGTTTATATTGTTGCAACGGGCAATCCGCTGGATGACAGACAGCCAGATTTTTATGCAAACTTGATGAATCAGGTGGAGCGGGATGGGCTGGCGGATTTTTTTAAACCCCTGGGCGTTGTGC
>JBAQUK010000332.1:0-2060 GCA_049297455.1 Desulfosalsimonadaceae bacterium
ATTCAGACGTATTTGTATGTGTATGCGCATCTCCGTAAAGTCCTTGCAGATCAACAACTCCACTCGGGCGACAATCTTCAGCGGGTCATACCCCAAAGCGCCAACCTGTCTCAACCGGATAGGCATGGATTCAATATCCAGATCCGCAATCCATGGGGGAAGATGCCCCCAGATTTCGTGGAATCCGAAGCCGCCTTCCGTCATCTCGCGCACGGCCTCCTCTTTTGTCCACCCCTGGACAGCCACCCGATAGATAGCGCACATGGTTCCCGTGCGGTCGGCGCCATGCTGGCAATGGACCAGAACCGGCTTCGCTTTGGGATCGGTCACAATCCGGAGGAATCGGGTCACGTCCTCCCTTTCCGGGTGCCATGTCTTCATGTAAATATGCTCGCCACGGATGCCGGTATCCCCGAGCTCGTCCCGGTCGGAATGAAAGGCCCGCAGGTTGAGGACGGTTTTGATTCCCATCTGCTCCAGGTTCCGGAATCCATCAGCCGTCGGCTGGGCGCTTCGGTAGAGGGTGTCGCTGACCTTGTGCAGGTTCGGCACGCCCTTGACGTCAATTGGCTGAGCCCAGGCTGCCGGACGGATCGCAACGGGATTTGTTCCGGCGGGCTCCGCACCGGCGATGGCGGTTGCCATCACTATACATACAAAAACGGCCATTTTGATTGCTTGATTCATCTTCTGACATCCCTTCTCCGGCTGCAATGAGGACTCCGCCTTACATCCGCCCGCCCTTCACCCATCAAGAAACACCCGGATGTCCCCCTCGCAGACACCTTTTTCATGCATGAGGCACCCTTCAATCCGGGGGAGCATCGAATACCCGATGCCCAGGGCTTCAAGCCAGCGCTCAATCCGGTACATCACCCCGCAGCGGTATCCGGCGATGGCCCCGATCTGTTGCATCCCCTTGTAGGCGAAGCATTGCCCGCTCTCCCACTCCCAATGAATCAGATCTCCTGAAAGTGGGCTGAATCGGGACTTCCGGAAAACCGATTCGGGCAGCGTCAATTCCAGGGCCGAAAGCATGAAATCCATGAGCTTGTCCAGATTATCAAAGGCATCCTTGCCGATTCCCAGAACCCGCTTCATACGTGCGATCTCAAAAGGAGCCATGGCTTTGATAGCCGCCCGGTTCAATACATTGGCTTTTTCGATGCCGAATTCCTGCCATGTATGGTAAAACCACATGCCGTCATGGGTGAGCCACCCCTTTCCGAGCAAGTCCCTGATCTCCGTTTTTTCAATTTTATCCAGCACACCCATTGACATTCTCCTTTTGCATTAATCTGCGGATCGTTTCTTTATTTGGAATTATTCCTCAGTTTTCAAAGACGCTTCGCATACCGGATTACCAGACTCAAACCGATGGCAATAGGCACGGCGAATGCCGCCAAATGAATCCCCCAGACCAGGAAGTCATCATTTGCCATACGATCATAAGGCACAAGAATCGCAACCATGCCATACACGCAGCTCGCGGCCATGACGACGGCGGCGGCAAGACGGTTCACCCGGTACCAGACATCATCGTCGGACAAGGTCTTTAAGGTTCGGACCCCGTAAAACCGGTTTCGCGGTATAAGACCAAGCAGGAGCGGCACGGCAAGGACGAACAGGAGCAGTGCCGGAACAGCAAAAGGTTGGTTTGTCATATAGTTGCCTCCGGACAAGATCTCCGATAATAAGGGGGTTCCTCGTGTTCATGAAAATAACGGTTTCTTCACAGGGGGATGCTCAACCATTTCCATCCCAAAATCGCCGGCCAGCCTGCCGGGAACGAACGAAAAGAACGGTAAGAAGGATTGTCACGGCTACAGGAGCGACCATCAACACAACGGACAATCTCAGGTAGGCTTCGGGCGATACCCCCCTCCATAAATACATGGTCACCGCGGCAACCGCCGCCACCAAGCTTGTTACGACGTAACTATTCAGCGTAATTCACGATAAAATTACTACTCTTGCTTCACAAATTCCGGCAGCTTGCCGTTGAACAACAATTCCAGCGCACGGCTTGCTTTCATTCCCTGCTTGCGACAGGTCGACAA
>JBAQUK010000333.1:0-17422 GCA_049297455.1 Desulfosalsimonadaceae bacterium
CACCGCCCTTTTAAAAGAAAAAAGCCTCTTTCTCAGAGGCTCATTTATTCTGGTAATCGCTTTAATCTGTCAACGGAATCTAAAAATCCACCGCCTGTTTTGGTTCATAGAATGTAAAGATTAACAGATTATTTATTCGTATACATTTTTATATGGGGTAAAATCCAAGCCATGTTGTTTTTCATTTACCAAACATTCATATTCTGCAAAATAGTTTTCACCCATTGGAATCCCTGACTTCACCAACAACGAATCGAACATGCCGAAATATATTGAATAAATTTTATCAAAAATAGAAATTGCCATCCATGCTGCTTTTGCATCGAATTGTTTTTCAGCATTTTCAGCTTTAGATGCACAGCCTCTTCCTAAATTGTACCGACTGTTCAACCGCCCGTTTCTTTCATATCTGTTTCTTGCCTTCACACTGATGACATATTTTCTTTCCCCCCTTTCTGCATAAAAATCGGCATAAGGGTAATTCTTCTTTTGATCGTTTAAATTCCTGATATTATTGAACTCGTTGTCTACTAAAGCCTTGATGGCTAATAATTCGCCCAAAGCTCCAAGAGATTTTGCTCTTAATGCAGTATGATGGTTAAGTTGAATTGCTTTCATAATTTCTCAGTCGAAAAATAGCGTTTTATCCTTCATCCCGACAAAGAACCGGGTTAACAGAATGATCCGCAAGCTGGTTCTGCTGTCCAAGCTCCATCAATGGGATGATGGATAAAACAGAGTTGAACGGGAATCCTCGTATCTGATTCCGCAGTAAACCATAAAAAATTATAGGAATTATATCGGGCACGAAGGGTATTGGCAAGCTTTTAAAGACTGTTTTCGGGCGGGACGGCGGGATAGGAAGGGTTTATTTCATGTTCCACCGGCCCCTGACCTGGGACATCAATGGAAAAGTCCAAAATCACACGGACCCTGGACCGCTTAATGAATCCAATGCTCGGGAAAAACATAGTGCTTTATTTTCGAAAAACCGGAAGGGCTGGATAAGAAAAAATTTTCTGAGGGAAGGTTTCAATCTGGCTTTACGGTCCTTTATACCCCATTTTAACCCAGCCGTGAACCACCCGGGAAACATCCCTGCCATAATCAAAATCCGGGTCCGTTCGTTCCGTATGGCACCGGATGCAGGTTTTTTCAGTCACAGAAAGCATGTCAACACCCATGGGATCCCGTGAATGGGCCGCGCCGGGACCATGACAAGCTTCGCATTGAACCCCCGTCATAAATGGCGGCACCTCTGAAACCGCAAAAGAATCCCTTTCCGGGTCTTTTTCTTCCATCCCCGTGACATGGCAGACAAGACAGTCGGGATCATTTTCCTTGGATTTTGCTACCAGAGTACGCATCGCCCCGGCATGAGGGGTTTTGGACCACTGACCGTTTATTTCTGTATGACAAAGATTACAGGAACGGCTGCCGATATAGGGGCCATCCGTTTTTTCCCAGGCAAGGGCCTTGTCCGTCGACAATGCCAATGCGCTTTTGGATTGCTGTAACAGACCGGCCGCGCGCTTGCTTTCATAGTCTTTCAGAAGTTCCACGATGCCGGGATCTTCAGCCACCTGCTCAACGCCGGCCCGCAACGCCACAGGACTTGAAAATAAAGCGCCGGCGTGATTTTTTCCCTGATAATCCACATAGGCGACATACTTTCCCTCTTCATTATTTGAGACCACCGGCGGTTGTCGCTTTTGCTCCGGATTTTCGGAGATGTCCCGCGACAAGGCGTCAATGACGAGGTCAATTTCCGGGCATGCACGGACGAGAGCGGCGATTTTTTCCCGGTTTCCATGCACGATGAGAATAAACAGATCGTGGCGGATCTGCTGCCGCACATCCGCAATGGCTGCAAGGGGTTCGCGAAGACCCTTGATTTCGATTCCCCGGGCTGACAACAAATCCGGGTCCACCACCGAAGTAACCAGGATTCTGGTTCTTCCGTTGTTTTTGGAAAAAAGCGCATAGGGTTCAAACCCGGGCACATTTGCGGAAACCGCCTGAATCGGTGATCGACCCAGAATTTTTTTCAACTGCTCGACCCCGTAGACAATTTCCGAAACGCCCGGTCCGATCATTTCAATGCCGGAGAGTTCCAATGCCTTCACGATGTAATTCGGCGCCACATGAAAATCATGGGCTGTTATATCAAAGTTATTTCCCGAATTCAGGACCAGGGTGTGTTCATCGCCATAGTTCTTTTTTATGCCACTAATGAGTGTTTTCTGGCGGGAAAGCCCCCCCGCCTGATTTTCACTTCACCCGCACGGCGCGATATTGCCCATGAAATTTCCACCGTAAACAATTCTCAAGCATTTCGTGGTTTCCCCGCAAATGTAGGCGCTATTCGCCCCAGGCACGGCAAATACGGCGGTCAAAACCACGCCCACAAGAGCAAATGCATAATTGAGCTTTTTCAAAAGACTCTTCAAAATTTTTCCTCATGTTTTGGATAGATTGTGTCCATCGATTATTAAATTCCTACAAATATCATGCCATAAAAACGGTTGGGGGTGCATGGCTCCCGTTTCTTTATTAATATATTATAATTTAAAATAGTTATATTTTATTAAAAACTTGAATACAGGACAAGGGATAACGGAAAGACAAATAAGGTGTATGATTTTCTTTACAGTTGATGACTGTTAACAATTAACGTTAATTTGTGAGTTAACAGTCTGATGACAAGGACAGGGGGAAGGTCTTTCGAGTGTTTTCCGTATCCATCCGGATTGGTTACGGCTGCTCGGGAATCCATGCGACATGAGTAAAAAATGTTATGGGAGATTGTTTTTTGGATATGCAGCTAAGGGGTGATACTGATGATTTCTTCGTGTGCTTGTATGGTGTTTTTCATGAGGCATAAATTACACCGTAAGGTGGACACCGGCAATTCTTGCCAGTGCCACCCGCGTATCTATTCAATTGAAGTCATCCCAATCCACCTGAATTTCTTGTAGATGGCAATGGATACCCCTCCCACAAAAAACATTGAGATGCTGTACAAAGCCACTGTCACAAACATGGAACTGTAAAAATCTCCCATGATATCCTGCATCAAAAGAGAAATGGCCATGGCGAGCGACGTGTTTCTGATCAGAGACTGGAAGGTCATGGCCCGATTCTGACTGTTGCCGGCTCCGCTCAATTTAGCGCTGATTATTCCCAGAACCAGGGCGCTGCCGGCCATCAAAAGGGTTGCCAGGGCGCCCATACCGTATCGTTGGACATCCTTGAACACCTCCAGGTTGCTTACAATGCCTGCAACGACCAGAAACAAGAGGGCCACCAACCCCAAAAGTGTAAATATCTTTGTGGATTTTTGCGCAAAAACGGCCCATTTGGCCCGCACCGTCATACCAATTACTAAGGGAATAATGACCAGCACGGTGATGGTCGAAACGATGAGACCCACGGGAATTTCAACATCGGGGACGTTGGAGCAGTAAAAAGTCAGAATCAGCGGTGTAAAAACCAGGGAGAGAACGGTCGACAAGGAAGTAAGAGAGATGGAAAGGGCCAGATCCCCTTTGGTCAACTGGGTAAACAGGTTGGATGTGACGCCTCCCGGCGAGGCCATGGCCAGCACCATGCCGACGAATATGAAAGGCGCGGCTTCATAGAACCCCATCAACCGCCCGATCATCACGGTGACCAGCGGCATAAGACCGTACTGAACAAAAAGGCCGACGATAATGACCAGCGGCTTTGTGAAAACGGCCACAAAATCCTTTACGGTGAGGGTAAGCGCCATTCCCAGCATGACGAAGAAAAGCAGCAACACGATCGATATCTTGAAAATCCTATCAAAGGGGAGTTGATGAGGCCGCTCCATAAGACGGGCAAAGGACAATTCCCGGCCATCGACATTCGCCTTTACCGTCAAGGTTTTAAAGGCGAGCTTGTTCTGCAACATCTTTTCCAGACCGGCGTAACGGGAATCGGTCTTGGCAGGAGGTGTGACCAGAACAAATATCTCTCCCGAAAGGTTCCTTATCAGAAGCACTTGGAGTTTCTCAGCAGCCCCATTATCTGCCTGAGGTTTGAGCAGACGGAGATTGCCTTTAAACGCCATTTCCTGCGCTTTTGCCCAATCAAGTGTCGCTGTTTCCGCTTTCATCTTGAGAAGCAGTTCGCCATCGCCTTTGCCGCGAACGGCATCGGATATCATTTTGTAGATTTTCTCTCCCTCGGAAACATCCGCTGCGGCCAAGACCGAAACGTTGGTGAGAAACAGCAGAAGGAATGGAACGAAAAAAAGCGAAACACGTATCACCGAACGCTTTAGACGAACTCTCAGGACCATAAGATATCCCCTCGTTAAAATTCAGCTGCTTGTTTTCATTTTATTCTTCGAACACTGGCAACAAGTTGCCAGCGCCACCCGCGATCAACCGGTTTTCCGCATTCCAGATATAAACGGTTTCCGCGCTGTTTTCAACAAGGGATGTCAGGTTGCTGCCCGGTATACTGATTCAGAATGATGCGATGATTTTTACTGGCAGCATATGCTGCCAGTAAAACCGGCAAATACGCATGACCGACCCCTAAAAATCAGCGATGGCGTCTTCCCGCTCTTCTTCTTCCATGCGCGCCGCATATTGCCTGTCCCAGATATCGGGAACGGTTTCCTCAACCCGCAAGATGGACTCCCAGTTGATATGAAACCCGACAAAAATCTTTTTCAGTGTTTCCGCATCCGGAGCCATCCACAGGCAATACCGGACCTTTTCATCGGCATTAAAATAAGTCCGGATCCAGGTCGCCGGCTCAACCGCAACCAGTTTCGACCAGTTTTCCTCCACCGTCTCCCAGCTCACCTTCGGGTCCCGATGAACCACCATGAATTTTTTCATTTTTTGCATCACACCCCTCCTTTTCGGTTAAAAATTTATTTTCCGGAGATGCTTTATTCCCCTCAAAAAATTAACAAGTTAAGAGCACTCGCAATGCAAGGATCTATGCCGCTTCCGGTTCGTAAAAAATCGGCTCGCCGAGGTCTTTCAGAGAAAAAGTTAAAAAAATGTGATGCCCGTCATAGTCCAGCACCCGAAGATCGTCCTGCTGCTTCAGGTCCCCCAGAATCACTTTGTAGTGACCGCCGTACTTTTCCTTGGCCATCTCCTCCGGAACTTCAAATGCAATGAATTTTTTGATGCCTTTGATGGAAAGTTTTTTCACCAGTTCGGGATGGGTCAGGGAGCCGAATGTCGTTAAAATAAGGATGGGGCCTGAGCCGGTAAACAGAATGCTTGCTTTCATGATACGCCTCCTTTTGTTAAAGTTACGGTTAATATCATGTGCTGATGCAGGCTGGTCAGGTCGGACATAGGGGATGTGAATTTGATTTTTCAGCAGGCGGCGTTTAAGGGTGCAGGGTCAAAGCGGTTCGGCTTCTGAATTTTAAGAAAATCATCAAGCCTGTTTTATACAATAAAATTATGCATCGGCCCCGGAATTTCAAGGGCGTTGCCGGAAACATACGAAGCACACCCCTGAAATGGCGTGCCTGCCTGTTTTGGAACCGGTATTTTTTTCCTCTTCCTGTTTTAAAAACAGTGATATATTGTTAAACCGGTTACACGGTGATTTGCACCCCCCTGGATTTAGACCGTCGGAAGGGTCCGGTCCTGAAATTTTTTTGAATCGCATGTCATCGAAACCTTTCGCCTCAAGGGAGAATGCGTATGCTCGGGGATAATCCGTCAAAGGACATTATCGCTTTTTTCATGAACCAGCCGATTTTTGACCGGATGAACGCCGAGGAACTGAAAGTGGTGGCCCGGCATATGAGCGTTATTGAGCTGGCCCCCGGCGACATACTGTTTCACGAGGCGGACAAGGGAAATTTTGTGTGTTTTATTGTGCGGGGCGAACTGGATGTGATCAAAAAATCCGAGGCCGACGGTCATGAGGCGATGCTGGCCAGACTGACCATCGGGCAATCCATCGGCGAAATGTCCATTGTGGATGACGCGCTCCGGTCGGCCACGGCCCGGGCATGCACGCAAACGCTCCTTTACACCCTTTCCAAAAGCGCCTTTGACCATATCCTCGAACGGCACACGAAAATCGGGGCGAAAATGCTCAAGGGCATTGCCCGGCTGCTCAGCGGGAATTTGCGGGAAACCTCGCGCCGGCTGGCCGATTATATTCCCGCCATCACCTGACGCCCGAAAGTCTGGATCATATTCTCATGAAAAAAAATCGCCTGACCCGGGAAGAACTGAGCTGGATCCTCTATGACGTGGGCAACTCGGCCTTTGTGTTGGTGATGGTGACGGCGATCATGCCCATTTTTTTCAAGGATTTCGCCGCAAGCGGACTGCCGGATGCGACATCCACCGCCAACTGGGGGTTCGCCAATTCCGCCGCATCCCTTCTGTTGGCCTTTCTCGCCCCCGTCCTGGGGGTGATGGCGGATTATAAAGGCTTTAAAATCAAGTTCTTTGCCGCTTTCATGATTCTTGGCATAGGATTTACCCTGTCCCTGACCCTGATTCAGGAAGGCCGGTGGCTCCCGTGCCTCCTGCTTTTTCTGATGGCCCGGGTGGGATGGGCAGGCGCGAATATTTTTTACGATGCCTTTATTGTGGACGTAACGGCGGATTCCATGGATGGAAACCGCATGGACCGGGTATCGGCCGCCGGATACGCCTGGGGATATATCGGCAGCGTTATCCCGTTTCTCATCATCATCGGATTGATCCTGACCGGGTCCGGGGATGCGTATCCTTCGCTGCCGGTGGTTCCGTCCAAAATCGGGTTTGTGATTGTCGCCTTCTGGTGGCTCGCGTTCGCCCTGCCCATGCTGAAAAACGTGAAGCAGAAATACGCCGCCCCCCCATCCCCGGCCCCCGTAAAAGAGGCTTTCTACCGGCTGTGGGAGACATTTGCCGATATAAGGCGCCACCGGCAGGCCTTCTGCTTCCTGATCGCCTATTTTTTCTATATCGACGGCGTGGACACCATCATCAGCATGTCGACGGCCTACGGCAGGGACCTGGGATTTTCGGTGACGCTGCTTATCATTGTGATCTTTTTCATCCAGATCATCGCGTTCCCTTTTGCCCTTCTCTACGGGCGGCTGGCAGGCCGGTTTTCCGCAAAAACCATGCTGATGGCGGGCATCTGCGTGTACTGCGTCATTACCCTGATGGCGTTTCTGCTCCCGGAAATAGCGGATATCAACATAAAAACAGCCATTTTCTGGGTTATCGCGTTTCTTGTGGGCTCCAGCATGGGCGGCATTCAGGCCTTAAGCCGCAGTTTTTTCGGGAAACTGATTCCTGCTGAAAACAGCGCCGAATTTTTCGGGTTTTATAATGTTTTCGGGAAATTCGCGGCCATTGCCGGGCCGTTTCTCATGGGGGTTGTGGGCCGCCTCACCGGCCATTCCCGGTGGGGGGTCTTGAGCATCCTTATATTATTCATTGCCGGAGCCTGGCTGCTCTCCAAGGTCGACAGCCGGGTCGCCGGAACATAAACCGTTCAACTTTTTTACTAAGGGGGAAAAGCATGAAAAAACAAATTGTTGCCATTGTTCTGACGCTCATCGTATCCGCCGGTGTTGCATTTGCCGATAGTTTTACCCTGAAAAGCAATGATATTTCCGGGCAGCTTTCGGAAAACCAGGTGTTTAACGGGTTCGGATGTGAGGGGAAAAACATTTCGCCCCAACTCTTGTGGGAAAACACGCCCAAAGACGCCAAAAGCTTTGCGGTCACGGTGTATGACCCGGACGCCCCCACCGGCAGCGGCTGGTGGCACTGGCTGATTTTCGACATCCCGGCAAATGCGACATCGCTTGCGGCCGGGGCCGGAAATCCGGAAAAAGGTCTCGCTCCCAAAAGCTGCATCCAGAGCGTGACGGATTTCAAAGCGGCGGGTTTCGGTGGGGCCTGCCCCCCGGTTGGCGACCGGCCCCACCGGTATATTTTTACCGTTTATGCGCTAAAAGTGGAGAAGCTGGGCCTGGATGCGGCTGCCCCGCCCGCCATGGTGGGATTTTACCTTAACCAGAACGCCATTGCCAAGGCGTCCATCATCGCCTATTTCGGCCGGTAAATAGCGTAAGGGAAGGGCCGATTATTGGTCTGTGCAGGGATGACGCAACCCGGTGGGGTTGGTGATCGCGTGCGGGGGGACGTTCCCAGGGTAGCGGCGTTGCCGCAACCCTGGGCTGTAGGACGGAATCCCATTGGGATTCCATGATCTCTGCGTAATCGATTAACTCAACGCCTGCGGGCGTTGCTCCGGATGATGCTGCATTTCAGTGAATCCGGCTGCGGCGGCCTGAACATCTGCCGGGAAATCCTCAAGTTCCTGCACCCGGCGGATTTCGATAATTTCATTGTCCGAGGCCGGACAGCGCGCAGCCCAGTCGATCGCATCCTCCAGCGAATTCACCTGGATCATCCAGAAACCGCCAAGCGTCTCCTGCGTGTCAACAAAGGGCCCGTTGGTTACCCTTGGCCTGCCCTTCTTGAATGTGACCCGGGCGCCCGTTGCGGGGGGATGGAGCCCCTCAACCGACAACAGCACGCCTGCATCCTGGAGTGATTTGTTATATTTCATCATCTCTTCAACGGCCTTGGCATCCGGTATGACATCCGGAGCCGCACGCTCATACCCTTTCGGGATCATTAACATCATAAATCTCATTTGCGTATCTCCTTTTCATCCGGACCTTATTCCAATTCCAAATCAAAGATGATATCAAGGCGGCGAGGATTGAGGCGACGAAGGCGTACAGTTAGTACGTTGAGGAGCCGAAGACGAGCCAACGAAGATAGCGCTATGATTTGGGATTGGAATTACATGGCTGTTTTCGGCTGCCAAAGCCCAACGGCCGCGCCGGTCGGATCTTCAATGACACTAAACCACCCCATGTCCGGAACCTCCGTGACATCCTGGACAATGGTAGCTCCCAGCGACGCCGCTTTCGTTGTGAATGCTGCGATATCGTCCACCAGAATGTACGGCAGCCAGTTGTCCGGGCCACCCGGCAAGGGGTTCTTCATTATTCCCCCGCCCGTTCCTTCACCGACTTTGATGATGGTGTAGTCCATGCTGGGAAATTCTTCCAATTCCCAGTTGAACAGGTTGGTATAAAACGTCTTTGACCTGTCCACGTTTTTGGTATGCAATTCAATATGTACAAACGGATTTGCCATGTTGCACCTCCTCAAGATATTCATCTTCAGCGCGGCGAAAATTTCAGGTTCCCTCCGGCTGAACGGCTAAATCCGGGGCCGGATAAGATTCTGGTTATTTATGCGCATACGCCTGCTGTAATGTTTTTATGTCAATTTTTTTCATTTGAAGCATTGCCTTCATCACTCTTTGCGATTTTTCAGGGTCAGGATCACTCAGCAACTCGCCCAAAACAGTGGGAACGATTTGCCATGACAGGCCATATTTGTCTTTGAGCCAGCCGCATTCGCTCTTTTCTCCGCCTACGGAAAGCTTCTCCCATAGATCATCCACTTCTTCCTGGGTCTCGCAGTTGACGACAAACGATATGGCTTCCGTGAATTTGAAAAGAGGCCCGCCGTTTAATGCAATGAATTCCTGGTCATTGAGTTGGAACACCACTGTCATTACGCTCCCTTTCGGCCCAGGCCCTGCTTCACCATAGCGGGCAACATTTAGGATCTTTGAATTTTTAAAAATAGAAGTATAAAAATTCACTGCCTCTTCGGCCTGGTCATTAAACCACAAAAATGGAGTGATTTTTTGCATAGCGGGTTACTCCTTTCATTCCAGGTTTCGAAAATCCGACTTCCAAGGCTTCCAGACTCAAATGTCCTGAAACGGCAAAGCTCGAATATGAAAAAAAATTTTATTTCATAACCTTGTCCAAATAATATGCACTTGAAATTGACAATCAAGGTTGCCTTTGATCTCACTTTGAGAAAGGGATGACGTTGTTAATCGAAAAAGGAGAAAACCGGAATCAGGGTAATTCAAACGGTTGTGGGGAATGCTCATTGCGATGCAGCCCAGGCCGCAATGATTTCCATCGGCCCTGTTTTCTTCTACTTTTCTTGGTGGACAAGAAAAGCAGACAAGAACCCCGCCCCCCGCCGCTTATTTCCCTGCCGGGCGGTTTGCCGTGGCGGGGTACAAACTCCCTTGCTGATCGACGTTCCATGATTGGTGCATGAATTCAATCTGTTCAAACATCAAAGGCTTTGCCCTTCCGCCGCTCAGACAGTATACCCCTTCTTCCACGGAAAACCGCCCAGTGTTGCGTAATCTTGTCAGACCAAATTATCTATTTGATTTTCCAGAAAAAACATCCCAAAAGTAGCCGTTTTCAAGGCTTGGGCTGCACTATCAGGGGCAAAAAGAGGGTTGTAATTCCAATTCGCATTCAAGCGGCCTATGGGTATTGCCCCCGGCTTTGAGTTGACCTCGCCAACAAATTCCTTATCCCCGACCGCTATACTTTCGCTCTATTTTCATCGCGCATTGGACAATGGGTTTTACTTGTAAATCGGTTTACAAGTAAAAAAGCATTCGGAGGACTCCCTCCGGCCCAATTTTTTGCTGAACCACTCGCCCCATTCATGAAACAAACAGGCCCTGGCCGGTTGACCGGTCAGGGCCTGTCTGGTTTTTTATGCGATGTTGTTTAACCGGCGATCTGGGGTGGAGCTTGAGCCGGTGCAGGAATGAGCCGCTTGTTGCCTTCCCATATTTTGGGTGCTTTTGGCGTAACCGGGAGGTATTTAAACCACGGATGGGAGTTCATGTGTTCCGGGTCCATTTGCAGTTCCCGGCTGTGATGGAGAATGGGCGGCACGATGGTTTTGATGTCCCCGTCAATATCCTTGGCGATGGTGAAGCCAGCGGCCCGCACCGCCGTATCCACGGCATTCCGGCTGTATTGCTGGGATTGGGCCAGGGTGTTCAGCGCCTTGGTGGGATTGTGGAACCCCACGCTGTTTTCCGCGGATATCAGATCCCAGAAAAACTGCCCTTTCCGGCACCACTGCCGGGCCTGGATCATGAGTTGGTCATAATCGGCGGGTTTTTCCCCTGCAAATTCCGCAGCCAGCCGGATGGCTTCATGGGCTTTGACCGATATGTCCTGGGCGATCATGAGCTGTTCCCATACCTTGTGCTGGGTAAACAGCACCCGTTCCTTAAGAAATTCAGGCGTTTTGTCCGTGTGGCACTGGCGGCAGGCCTTGAGGTCCGGATCTTTGAGGGGGGAGGTCCAGTGGTGGTTGGATATTTTTTTCTTGCCGTCCAGCCGCAGATAGTTCATGTGGCAGTCCGCGCAGGTCACGCCCGCGGACCCGTGCACGCCGTTGGACCACATTTCATATTCCGGATGCTGGGCCTTCAGCATGGGGGTATTTGACACCGGGTGCGTCCAGTCCACAAAATTGCCTTCAAACCCCGGGGTGGTGGTGTCGCCGTGGGTCGCGTAATAGGTGTAGATGTCTTCCGGGTCCATGCCATTGGCCCAGGGAAACACCGGTTTTTTGGCGGGGCCGAACCCCTTGTCCTGAAAATAGTATTCCACATGGCACTGACCGCACATCAGGGCCCGCTGTTCATTGCGGGGCAGGTTGTCAAATTTTTTCCCTTTTGATGCCAGATAATCCTTGAGCGGTACGCTGTAAAGGCGAAGCTTCATATCCCTCGGGTCATGGCAGTTGGCGCATCCGATGGTGTTTTCGTCCAGGTCCATCTGTTCCCGCAGCGTATTGAAATCCTGGGCCCAGAATTTATCGCCCTTTTCCTTCACGAAATAATTCATTTTCGCGGTCTTGCAGTTCATGCAGGTGGCGGGCAAGCCGGCTTTTTCGTCATACCGGTTGATCCGGTCGATGTTCAGGATGTCTTTCAGGGCATAGGTATGGCCCCGGGCGGCCCGGTATTCATAACTGAAGGGATATCCCAGCCAGAGGTTTTTCAAATACGGCTGGGCGTATTTATAGCCTTCGGGCAGGGGATTGACGTTGTCGTGCTTGCTGTAAGCCACGGACCCGCCGTATTCGGTCATGATCTTCGATTCATTGTTGCGGAGAAAGGTCTCATAATGCAGGGGAAATTCGGGTTTAAACGCGGAGTTGCGGATTTCCTCTTCCTTCAGGCTGGTTTTAAATTCCGGTGTCGCCGGTGTTTCGGGTTCCGAACACCCGGACAGGAAGGAGATCATGCCGGTCAGGGCCAGCACCAGGATAACGGCTGGAATGGTAACAGTGTGTTTATTCGTCGGTTTATGCGTCATTCTATGCATCGGCGGCGCTCCTTTTGGCGATGGGAAGTTTCGGGGCGTGGGGAACATGGCGGTGACAGTCGGTGCAGTGGGCTTTGGCCTCCATATTCACGTTCCGGATACCGGCCTCGTGGCACCTGCGGCAGTTCACCTGGACCACCTCAATGGTTTCGCCGCCCGGATGGATCAGGTCGGGAATGGTGCTTGTGACGGTGGAAAAGATGTCCCGGGTGCCCTCCTTGGTCTTGAACGGGATTTTGGCCGCGATATCGTGGGGCGCATGGCATTCGTTGCAGGCCAGTTTTGCGTGGACCGACTGTTTGTGGGTCAGGGCCGCCTCGGACATGGAGTGGCAACTGCCGCAGAAACCGGCCTGGTCCGTGGTGGTCATGGCCAGGGCCGTGCCGATGATACTGGCCGCGCCCGCGGCAAACGCCAGCAGCGCCAGCCACCAGGACCGTCTGCGGGCTTTTTTCATTTTCATTTCCTTTCTCATTTTCATTTTCGTGGATATGGGCATGCTTCCTCCTTATAACACTCTTTTCATTTGGATGATTCGATTGCCGGATCTGAAAGCACCTATTTTTTTATTTCCGTTTGCGTATCCTATATTTTTTTGGGTCACATGGAAAGCAGGAAATTTTTGTCAGAACAATTGCAAGCGCATTCCCCGATTTTCAATAATCTGTTGCCGCCGCCCGTCCTGTTATGGCATGGTATGAAGCAATATCCGTTGAGATAAAAACCGTATCGATGAGAGATGTATAAAAGGCGTGAAAATGGAACGGCCGCTTTTGATTGCCTGTCATGACTGTGATTTGCTGCACACGATTCAGCCGGTGCCGGAAGGCGGACAGGTGCGCTGCACACGTTGCGGGGCGGAACTGTATTCCCACAAGCGAAACAGTCTGGACCGGACCCTGTCCCTGATTCTCGCCGGGCTGATTCTGTTTTTTCTGTCGAACGCGTTTCCGCTTCTGGAACTGAAAACTCAGGGAATATTGCAGAAAACAACATTGTTTCAGGGGGTTAAGGCGTTATACGATCAGGACATGAAGGGCCTTTCGCTCTTGGTGCTGCTCACCTGCATCCTGGTGCCGTTTGTTCAGCTTTCGGGATTGCTCTATGTGCTGCTGCCGCTGAAATATAACCGGTTGTCCCCCATGACCGCCCCCATCTTCCGGTTCATCCGGAAACTGCAACCCTGGAGCATGATGGAGGTCTTCATGCTGGGCATTCTGGTTTCCATCGTGAAGCTGGCCAAGATGGCCACCATCATTCCGGGCATTTCCCTTTACTCGTTTGCGGCCCTCATCATTGTGCTGGCAGGGGCCGTGGCGTCACTGGACCCGCATATCGTCTGGGAAAAGCTGGGGGGCGGAAGGCGATGAAAGATTCCGCCCCGACGGCAAAAAACGCCGCATTGCTCAGTTGCCCGAGCTGCCATTTGCTGACCCGGAAACCGGCGGCCTCCGGAAGCCATACGGTTGTCTGCCCCCGGTGCGGGGAGCGGCTGTATGAACGGAAACCGGACAGCATCACCAGAACCTGGGCGTTGGTGATCGCGGCGTTTATTTTTTATATCCCGGCCAATGTGCTTCCCATCATGAAGGTCACTTCCATGGGCAAGGTCCAGGCCGACACCATCTTAAGCGGCGTGATTTATTTTATTAAAACCGGCATGTGGCCCATCGCGCTCGTGATCTTTGTGGCGAGCGTGTTTGTGCCGCTCTTAAAACTGTTCATTCTTACTTATCTGCTCATTTCCCTGCAAGTTCGTTCCCTATGGCGTCCCAGGGACCGCACCCGCCTTTACCGTATCACCGAGATAATCGGAAGGTGGTCCATGGTGGATATTTACGTGGTGACCCTGATGGTGGCCCTGGTGAAGCTCGGGGCCATCGCGGACATTGAAGTCGCTCCCGGAGCGATGCATTTTGCGGCGGTGGTGGTGATCACCATATTTGCGGCAATGAGTTTTGATCCTCGTCTGATATGGGATAAAATGGAGGCGCGTCATGACTGAAGAAATTTCCCCTGAAACCGGGGCCGCGGCGATTCCGGAGGCGGTTCTCCGGCCCGAACGGTCTTTTTCCATCATTTGGCTGGTGCCCCTGGTGGCCGCTCTCATCGGCGGCTGGCTGGTGTACAAGACCCTGTCGGAAAAAGGGCCGGAAATCACCATCACCTTTAAATCCGCCGAAGGCCTGGAGGCCGGGAAAACCAAAATCAAGTACAAGGAAGTCGAGGTGGGGGTGGTGTCCGCCATGTCTCTCAGCAAAGACTTGTCCAATGTGGCGGTGTCCGCCAGCTTAAGCAAGGGGTTTGAAGCCTACCTGACGGACAAGACCCGGTTCTGGGTGGTCAAGCCCCGGATTTCGGCCGGAGAAGTGTCGGGTCTGGGAACCCTTTTCGCGGGTTCTTACATATCGGTGGACCCCAATAAAAAGGGCAAGCGCGTTGATTCCTATACGGGGTTGGACCGGCCCCCCATCGTGACCACCGATCTGCCGGGCCGGAGTTTCGTGCTGAGGGCCGACCGGCTGGGCTCTCTGGACGCCGGTTCGCCGATTTATTACCGTCAGCTCCGGGTGGGGGAAGTGGAAAGCTACGCGCTGGCGAAAAGCGGGAAGACGGTGGACATTAAAGTCTTCGTTCATTCCCCCTACGACCGGTTTGTTCTGAAAAATACCCGGTTCTGGAACGCCGGCGGGCTGGATTTTTCGGTGGACGCCAACGGCCTTAAAGTCGACACGGAATCCATTGTGAGCATCGTGCTCGGCGGCATCGCGTTTGATACGCCGGTCAATCTCGAATCTTCCGAACCGGCAAAGGCTGACGAAACGTTCACGCTGTATGGCAATCATAAAGACGCCCTCAAAAAGACGCATTCCGTGAAGGACTACTGGATCGTGAATTTCACCGGGTCGGTGCGCGGCCTCTCGGTGGGCGCGCCGGTTGAATTCCGGGGTATCCGGATCGGTCAGGTGCTGGACATCAATTTAAAAATAGATGCGGAAAAGCTCGAATTCAGTATCCCGGTGCTCATCGAGATCGAACCCGAGAGCCTCTTTAATGCCGGAACATCGCCGGATGAGGAAACCAGAAGAAAATACATGGCTTCGCTGGTGGCAAAGGGGCTCCGGGCCCAGCTCAAAGCGGGCAATCTTCTGACCGGACAGTTGTTTGTGGACCTGAATTTTTATCCGGATGCGCCTTCCCAGCAGATTGCAATGAGCGATAAATATCCGGAATTGCCGAGTATTCAGACGCCAATGGAAGAAATCGTCGCCAGCATCTCCAAAACCCTTGACCGGATCAACAAGTTCCCCCTTGAGGAGGTCGGCGCCGATGCCCGGGCTGCGGTTCAGGGCGTTCGGGAGGCCATGGAAACCACAAAGATCCTGATGCAGGCCATGCATTCGGATGTCCGGCCCAAGACCCTCGAAACCCTGAAGCAGACGAAAAACACCCTGGTATCCCTGGAAAAGTCCTTCAATACAGACTCTTCCCTGAACCAGGAAGCCAAGCGCGCCATGGAAGAACTGGCGGCTGCGGCCCGTTCCATTCGGGTGCTGGTGGATTATATTGAGCGAAACCCCGACGCTGTGATTTATGGAAAAGGAAAGGACAAACCATGAGATTTCAACGATTATTAAAAAACCTCGGCTTTCTTGCCATTTTGATATTTTTGGCGGCCCCCGGCTGCCGGAGCGCGGCCACCCCGGTGACCTTCTACACCCTGTCCGCCGTTCAGGAGGCGGCGGATAAAAATCCGGAGATTTCCGCTTTGCGGGACAAGGTTATCACCATCGGCCCGGCCCGGTTTCCGAATTTCCTGGACAGGCCCCAGATCGTCACCCGGTCGGGCGTAAACCGCCTCAATATCTCCGAATTTCACCGATGGGCCGGCAATCTCGATCAGGATTTCTTAAGCATTCTGGCGGAAAACCTTTCTATCCGCCTGGCTTCTCCTAAAGTTCTCATCTATTCCTGGAAAGACCAGGTGGCCCCGGATTACCGGGTCGAGCTGGAGGTTCATCAATTTGAAGGTCAGATGGGGGAAGCGGTGCTGCTGAATGTGACCTGGGCCGTCCGGGGCCGGGAGGGTGACGCGGAACCCCTTATCCTACGGCGGTCCGTGATCCGGAAAGAGGCTTCCGGGAGCGATTATGACGCCCTGGTGGCGGCCCACAGCCAGGCCCTCGGGGAGTTGAGCGGGGAGATCGCTGCGGCGATCATGGGGCTCTCAAAACAATCAAAATAGCCGGTTCGCGCTCATCCTGATTTGTAAAAGACACATTGCCGATAAATCCATCGGCAATGCGTCTTTTTTTATTTTGAGGCCCCGTCATTCCGGCGAAGGCCGGAATCCAGGTGGGACGGGAGTAAAATTCGTGGTTTGACATCATGCTGTTATAGCGTTATGGTGTTATTTATTATTAAAAGGAGGTAAATGATGCCTGCATCAACAAAAAGAGCCACGATCTATTTGGAGCCCATGCTTCACAGAGCATTGCGAATAAAATCCGCTGAAACTTCCCGCTCCATGTCCGAACTGGTTAATGAAGCCATTGCCCTCTCGCTGACCGAGGACGCGGAAGATCTGGCGGCTTTTGAAGCCCGTGCGAACGAGCCGCTGATTGCATTTGAGGACGTTCTGAAAGAGCTGAAAGCCAATGGGCGAATATAAAATCTATTTCAGAAAATCCGTTTTAAAGGATCTGGAAAAAATTCCGGACAAAGATCTCAAGCGGATCATGGCGCGTATCGGCTCCCTTTCCATTAACCCCCGGCCGCCGGGTCATGCAAAGCTTTCCGGTCAGGAAAAGTATCGAATTCGCCAGGGGCTTTACCGGATTGTTTATTCCATCCAGGACGATGAGCTTACCGTCTGGATCGTTAAGGTGGGGCATCGAAAGGATGTCTATGGAAAGCTGTAAGAGACTGTAAAATAAGTTATTGAATTACTTAAGGACATCCCCAATTCGGTTTTTCCTGTTTTTTCCCTTCACCCAATCGCTGTAGACTCATTGCTAACGAGGTCCTCTATGTCCATTCACGGTTGTATCCATGGGCGAAGGAGAAGCGCCGCTGTTACCTGCATCTGTATTACAACGCCACCAACCGGGCCAGGGATGTGGACAAGTTCAACGAGGAACTGCT
>JBAQUK010000334.1:0-14480 GCA_049297455.1 Desulfosalsimonadaceae bacterium
CTATAAAAAGCCCTTGGCCGATTTATCGGTCCAGGGGCTTTTTTTTATTGGCTAACACACAGACATGAAAAAGGCGGGAACCCGCCTTTTTCATGTCTGTGCCTTTCTGATGACTTTTATCGGATGCTTTATACCCGATTGATCATGGCGGCCATATAACCTGCGCCAAAGCCATTGTCGATGTTCACCACCGCAATGTTTGAACTGCAACTGTTCAGCATGGACAATAGCGCGGTCAAACCACCGAAGCTGCTGCCGTAACCGACACTGGTCGGTACGGCAATCACCGGACGCTCCACCAGGCCCGCCACCACGCTGGGCAACGCCCCTTCCATTCCCGCAACCACAACGAGAACTGATGCGGATTCAATCGTTTTTTTATGGGAAAATAATCGGTGAATCCCTGCCACGCCGACATCAAAAACAGTTTCGACATCATTCCCCATGGCTTTTGCGGTCAAAAAGGCTTCCTTTGCCACCGGGATATCGGAAGTCCCGGCGGATATGATAAGGATGGTTCCTTTTCCGGTCACCGGCACAGGCTCTTTTGCAAGATAAATCATTTGAGCGTCGTCATGATACTCCGCGTCTTTAAATCGGGATATGACGGCTGCAGCTTTATCCGGATCAATACGGGTGACCAGGATAATATTTTCCCATGGGTCCATGCGTTCCATGATGCCGATAATCTGGTCAACGCTTTTATTCTGTCCGAAAATAACTTCCGGAAATCCCTTGCGCAGGGAGCGGTGATGGTCGATATGGGCATACCCGATGTCTTCAACGGACAGGTGTTTTAGGCTATGCAACGCATCGTCAATGGATGTTTCACCCCTGGCGACGCAATTGAGAATGAATTTTAATGCCGTTTCATTCATTCGGGCCGGGCTCAGGTATCTTATTTAATTTCCTGTTCAATAATTTCTCCTGGTTTCGGTCTGGCCGAGTTGTCATAAGGTTTTTGGGTTGTTGACGATGGTATTTTATCCGGTATCGTTGATTTTCTGGATAATTGAATCTCCATCGTCGCCAATCGTTGTTTCATATTGGATATTTTTGTCTCGATTGATGCAATTTCTTTGAGCAATGATTCAGAGGAAGCGGACAATTTTTGCTGATGAAGCTCTCTTTCTTTTTTAAGCTGTTGATCAACATATCCCTTGTCAATGCGATTCTCATTAAGTCTACTGATATCCGACGTATTATTTGATACGCTGTTTTCGATTTGTTTCAGGCTGACCGCAACATTCTCGGTCTTTCGGTTGATCGTATTGAGTTGCTCTTCCAGTTGTGCCAATGATCCCTGAAACGGGGCGACGGTTTTCTTTATTTCGTTGACAGCGGCATCCAGGTCTTTTTTATCGGATTTACCGGTTTGTAAGGATGAAACCTTCGACTTTAATTTAGTGACCTGACTTTCCACGTCCGTCAGCAGGGCTTTTGTGGCTTGTTTTTGATCCAGAAGCTGTTTAGACAATTCAGACATTGTGCTTGTAAATTCACTGGAAAGGCAGGCGATTCCGGAAGATCCTTCCTTATTAAGGTTTTGCATTTGCGTGCTGAAATGATAATACATCCATACCAGCATGATCCCAAGCACCATAAACGCAAATAAAACAGACAGCGAAGGGGTGTAACTGTAACTAGCTGATTGTTTTTCAGGTTTTTTCACGGTCCGGGAGGCGTTGAAATCATCCTCTGCGTCAACCGCCTCTAAATTGATTTTGAATTCTCTTTTGTCAGTCATGATATTATATTGATTATTCCCATTCTATGGTGCTTGGTGGTTTGGAGCTGATGTCGTAAGCCACACGGTTGACGCCATTTACTTCGTTGATGATCCGGTTGGAAATTTTAGCCAGCAGGTCATGGGGTAATCTGGCCCAGTCCGCCGTCATGGCGTCTTTGCTGGTGACAGCCCGGATGGCGACGATGTTTTCATAGGTGCGTTTGTCTCCCATTACGCCGACACTTTTAATGGGAAGAAGCACGGCAAAAGACTGCCACAATTTTTTATAATACCCGCCGGCTTTAATTTCTTCAATCAGGATGTCGTCCACCTTTCTTAATACAGTTAACCGTTTTCTGGTTATTTCTCCAATGATACGGATTCCAAGGCCGGGCCCCGGAAATGGTTGCCGCCATATCAGATCTTCCGGCAATCCCAGTGTTTTGCCCAGTTCCCGGACTTCATCCTTAAAAAGATATTTTAAGGGTTCAATCAGTTTCAATTTCATTTTTTTGGGCAGTCCGCCCACGTTATGATGCGATTTAATGACGGACGTGGGGCCGCCGAATGCGGATTGCGACTCGATGATGTCCGGATACAAAGTTCCCTGGGCCAGGTAATCTGCATCCTTGATTTTTTTGGCTTCCGCTTCAAAAACATCCATGAAAATTTTGCCGATGATTTTTCTTTTCTTTTCCGGATTAACGACGCCGTTCAGCGCATCTAAAAACAGGCCGGAAGCATTCACAAACCTAATGTTGATATTTAAATGCTGTTTTAAAACGATTTTTAACTTTGCCGCTTCATTTAATCGCATCAGGCCATTATCCACAAAAATGCAGGTCAGATTTTTACCGATGGCCTTGTGGATCAGCATTGCGGTGACGGATGAGTCAACACCGCCGCTTAACCCGAGGATGACCTTTTTATCACCGACTTGAGCCCTGATTTGCTCAATAGACTCTTTGGCGAAGGTTTTCATGGTCCAGTTGGGTTTGCATCCGCATATGGTAAACAAAAAATTGCGCAGCATCTGTTTGCCTTGTGGCGTATGTTCCACTTCCGGGTGAAATTGAAGGCCGTAAAAATGTTTATCCCTGTTTTCCACCGCCGCGATTTCAGTGTTGTCTGTGGAAGCGGTGATCACAAATTCTTTCGGAAGTTTGCTGATGGAATCCCCGTGACTCATCCAGCAGGTTGCGGGCTGGTCAATGGTTTCGAACAAGTTATCAGACTTGTTGATGGTCAGTTCTGCAAATCCGTATTCACGTTTGGTCGCTTTTTTGACCGTTCCCCCGAGGGCATCCACCATAAACTGCATGCCATAACAGATACCCAGGATGGGAATACCCAAATCAAAAATGGCGGGGTCTGTTTTGGGGCTGTTTTTTTCATAAATACTGGAAGGACCGCCGGAAAGAATAATGCCATCGGGATTAAGGGATTTGATGGTCTCAATATCCACCCCGGGCGGTTCTATCTGACAGTATACTTTGCACTCCCGCACTCTGCGCGCAATGAGCTGATTGTATTGGGAGCCGAAATCAATAACAACAATCATGCGTGTCCTCTGTCTTCAATGAACTGATTTGTTAACTATTTTAGATAATTGGGTTTTAATAAACCGTTTGATTAAATAAAATTAATATGTTAATGCAAGCCGCAAAGTCAACTCAATTTTAAAAACAGTAAATCGTTTTGTAAAAAAATGAAAAAGATTATTACACAGATATATGAGATACAAACCCCTTTGGAAGCGATTGCCGCGATCGCCGCCGGGGTTGATCATGTCGGAAGCGTTATCGTTTCGCCTGAAAACTGGAAGGTTCCATCTATCCGGGCGACAATACGGCAGGTGGCGCAAACGGCGGCCAAAAGCAGTTTAATCCTTTTGTATAGCCAGCCGGATCTTGTGTGCGCTTCACTGGCATATTATCAGCCGGATATAGTGCATTTCTGCGAGAATCTGGTGGATGGCCGCGTTAAGGATTCGATTGACGCCAGGTGCCGACCACTGGTTGGGCTTCAACAAAGCATCCGAGCGGATTTCCCGAAAATGAAAATCATGCGCACGATTCCCATCCCCGATACCATCGCTTTGTCTGAATTCCCATTTCTGGATCTGGCGAAAATATTTGAGCCGGTCAGCGATTATTTTTTAACGGATACGCTCATTAAAGAGACATCGGGAAATAATGAACAACCGGTTGATGGATTTGTCGGCATTACCGGCAAAATTTGTGACTGGGAAGCCGCACGAAAACTGGTGGAATCGAGCCGGATTCCTGTTATTCTGGCAGGAGGGCTGTCACCGGAAAATGTTTATGAGGGGATTCACACCGTTCGGCCTGCCGGTGTGGACAGTTGTACGTTGACCAATGCGAGAGACGGCAACGGCATGCCCATTCGTTTTCAAAAGGATTTTGCAAGGGTTGCGAAATTTGTGGCGGAGGCCGGACGCGCAGAAGCTGATTTTTTATTGCAATAATTATATAATATTTGATTATAAAAGTTTTTTGGATATATTTACCCCGGCGTCAAACAATAAGACACAAATCATTGAATGTATAACGGCAGGAGACTAATCAGATGTATGAAAGTGGTGATCTCAAGAAAGGGCTAAAGATAGAAATTGACGGCGATCCTTATGTAGTGGTTGGCTTCGAGTTTGTGAAGCCGGGAAAAGGCCAGGCCCTGTATAAATGTAAACTCAAAAATATGATTTCCGGCAGTCAATTTGATCGCACCTATCGGTCCGGTGAAAAATTTATACCGGCCAATCTTGAAGAGCAGGAGATGGAATATCTCTATTCAGACGGGGAACAATACTGTTTTATGAACTCTTCCTCCTATGAACAGGAATTTTTAAGGAAAGAACAAATCGGCGAAGATATTAAATATTTAAAAGAAAACACCAAATGTAACGTCCTTTTATTTAATGGCAGACCCATCGCGGTTTCCCTGCCCAATTTTATGGAATTAAAAATTGTCAAATCAGATCCCTGGGCAAAGGGCGATACCGCTGCGGGAAGTTCTAAGCCGGCGATACTGGAAACCGGATATGAAGTGCAGGTGCCGCCGTTTGTTGAAGAGGGTGAACTGATTCGCATTGACACAAGGACGGGTGAATACGTGGAACGGGTAAAAAAATAGAGGTTTTTCAGGCTTTTCAAAATTTGCTTTATCCGGCACTTTTTTCTTGACAGAAAAATAGGCGTTTTGATAATGAATGAATCTTCATTCAGTGAATGAAGATTCATTTTTTTTAAAGAAAACAAAGAGGTGCGTCATCAAAGATCCTGAAAAACCCATCAGATCTAATAATGACAAATACCATCAGATCCTGAATGCTGCGATAAAAGTTTTCGCAGAACAGGGATACCACAAAGCGACTATTTCTCAAGTCGCCAAAGCCGCCGGTGTTGCTGACGGCACCATCTATATTTACTTCAAAAACAAAGCCGATATTCTTTTCAATTTTTTCAGCTATAAAACGCGACGCGTATTTGATCGTTTCAAGGGCGACGTAGATGCGGCCACTCATGCGGAAGACAAGCTCAGAAGCCTGATCCGCAGACATCTATGCGAATTCCAGCAGGATCCCAATATGGCGGTCGTTTTCCAGCGGGAAGCGCTGCAGGCCCGTTATATCGATGAAGTATACATCAAAGATATAACAAAAATGTATCTGGATATCCTTGAAGATATTATTGTTCAGGGGCAACAGGAGGGCAGTATTCGAAAGGATTTTCAGCCCGGCCTGGCAAAACGATTTATTCTCGGCGCAGTAAATGAAGTGATTAACACGTGGGTGGTGACCGGGATTAAATACGATCTGGTCGCTATGGCGGACCCGCTGGTAGATTTGTATTTTAAAGGGATTGGCATCAACACGGTTAAAATCCAGTAATTGTTTTCATATTATTATAGTATTTAAAAATAAACACCAACAAAGGAGTATGACACTATGGCACAGCAAATTGCAGATCGCCGGGATATCGATTTTGTCCTTCATGAACAGTTGGATGTGGAACAATTCAGCAAGAATGATCTATACGCTGAATTTAACAAAAAAACAGTGGATCTGATTGTTTCTGAAGCGCGGAATCTTGCAGTTAAAGAAATTCTTCCCACGCGCAAAGAAGGTGATGAAATCGGATGCAAGTTTGAAAACGGCAAAGTAACCGTTCCTGAAATTTTTCGAAAACCCTTTGAACTTTTATGCGAAGGTGAATGGACAGCCATGCCGGAAGATCCGGAATATGGCGGACAAGGCATGCCGAGAAGCGTTTCCATGGCTGCTGCGGAGTACTTCAATGGCGCCAACTACGCATTTATGATGTATGCCGGTTTGACCCATGGCGCCGGTAAGCTTGTGGAGGCATTCGGCACAGAGGAACAAAAAAGAATTTATCTGAAAAATATGTTTACCGGCAAATGGGGCGGCACCATGCTCCTGACCGAACCCAATGCCGGTTCCGATGTCGGCGCCCTCACCTCAAAAGCAGTGCCCAACGGTGACGGAACCTATTCCATCACCGGTCAGAAAATTTTTATCTCCAGCGGCGATCATGATCTTGTGGAAAATATCATTCATCCGGTCCTGGCGCGTATTGAAGGCGCACCCGCCGGCACAAAAGGCATTTCGCTGTTTCTGGTGCCCAAATATCGTGTGAATGCAGACGGCAGCCTCGGCGAATATAATGATATCGGTTGTGTGGGTATTGAAGAAAAAATGGGGATCCACGGGAATGCCACCTGCACCATGTCTATGGGTGAAAAAGGCAACTGCATCGGCACCCTGCTGGGCGAGGAGAACAAAGGCATGCGCGCCATGTTCCTCATGATGAATGAAGCCCGTCTGCTGGTGGGCATGCAGGGATACTCCTGCGCCACCGCATCTTATATGAACGCAGTAAATTACGCCAAAGAGAGAATCCAGGGCCGTCATCTGCTCAAGATGTTTGAGGAGAATGCGCCGGGGGTTGCGATTATCAATCATCCGGATGTCCGCAGAATGCTGCTCTCCATGAAAGCCTATGTCGAGGGCATGAGAAGCCTTCTGTATTACGTCGCATGGTGTGAAGACAAGGCCAACACAACAGCCGATGAAAAAGAAAAGGAAAAATTCCATGATCTGGTGGATTTGCTGATTCCCATTGCCAAAGGCTATGTCACAGACCGGGCGTTTGATGTGTGCAACATGGGTATGCAGGTATACGGTGGATACGGTTATATTAAAGAATATCCCCAGGAACAACTCATGAGAGACTGCCGCATCACCATGATCTACGAAGGCACCAACGGCATTCAGTCCATGGACCTTCTCGGCAGAAAACTGGGAATGAAGAAAGGTAAATTGGTCATGGAGCTCATGGGAGCAATCATGGCCGTCACCGGCGCCGCAAAACAGATTGACAGTATTAAAGGCTATGCGGTCAAACTGGAAGAAGCCCTCAACAAACTGGGCGAAGTGGCCATGCACATGGGAAAAACCGCCATGTCTGAAAAAGTCCTGACCGCGTTTGCTTTTTCCTATCCGTTCATGGAAGTCACCGGTGATGTGGTCATGGCATGGATGCTGCTGTGGAGAGCCCAAATCGCTGCCGAAAAACTGGAAACCGCCAAGAAAAAGGATGTGCCGTTTTATGATGGTCAGCTCAAGAGCGTGCAATATTTCTGCAACACGGTTCTTCCGGCAACGTTGGGAAAAATGAATGCCATTCTGGCGGCAGACAGCGCTGCAATCGACATTGATGAAGCCTCTTTTATCGGTTAGTTATTTCTGTAGGTTATGAGTATATGTTCAGGGGGCGCCGCTTCAGCCCCCTGAATTATATAAGGTATTATAAATAAGGTGAAAGGGAGTAACAATGGAACCTGTATTGATTTCTCCGGCATCGTTTATGCTGTTTGGCTTCATTCCAACGGTCATTTTTTCGGTGCTGCTGCCGATAATCGGCGTTGGCTTGTTTGCTTTTATCATCGCCAAACGACTTGCGCCGATTGTTAAAGCCAAGCCGGATTTCCGGTTTGACCGTCCCAGGGAACGGATCATCAATGTGCTCAAAATATGGCTGGCTCAGTATCGGCACCCGCGGTACATGATGGCCGGCGTTCTGCACATTATTATTTTTGCGGGCTTTCTGATTCTCTCCGTCCGTTCAACGGAACTTGTCATCAAAGGGATCAGCAGCGATTTTATCATGCCGGGTCTGGGCGGCGTTCTCGGTCATATCTACTATTTTTTTAAAGATTATGCGGCGACCGCCGTTTTCTTTGCGGTGATCATCGCTGCCGTGCGCCGGGGGATTTTCCGCCCGGATCGATACATTTACCCGAAATCATATGGCCATGACCATACCAATGAAGCCATTTTTGTTCTGGCGGTGATCGGCACACTGATGGTTTCGGAAAGTCTTTTTGAGGCGGCCCTGGTGGCGGCGGAAGTCCAGGCCGGCCACGAAGCCACCTTCCTGGCGCCGGCGACACTGGCCTGGGTGTTCAAAAACATGCTGCTGGACGCAAGCCCGGCCAAGCTTCAAAATCTTCACATCCTTGCATATTACATCCATGACCTGACCTTTTTCTTTTTCCTCTGTTTTCTGCCCATGGGCAAACATTTCCACGTGATTACCTCCTTGTTTAATGTGTTCTTTATGCGCATTGATAAAGGAAATGTGCGGCCGGTCCGGTATGGCGTTTCAGATGAAGAACTGGACAATCTGGAATCTTTCGGTGTCAAAAAGTTTTCGGATTTTACCTGGAAAGATGTTCTTGATTTTTATACCTGCGCCGACTGTGGCCGTTGCTCGGACCAGTGTCCGGCAAACACGGTGAAACGGCCTCTCTCGCCGCGGTTTATATCCATCAAAGCAAGGGATTATGCGTTTTCACACTTCCCCTTGATGGGGGAATTCGTCGCCCAGGAGCCGCTCATCGGCGATATTTATACCGAGGATGAAATCTGGTCCTGCACCACCTGCGGCGCATGTGAACAGGAATGCCCCATCGGGATTGAATATATCAACAAGATCGTTGATTTGAGACGGGGGATGGTCGATGACGGCAATGTGCCCCAAACCCTGCAAAAACCTCTGTCTTCCCTTGAAAAACGCGGCAACCCTTACGGTAAAATGGAGAAAAAACGTGCGGAATGGACCAAGGGCCTGGAGGATTGTGAAGTCAAACTCTTTGAGAACGGCGACACTGCCGAGACCCTTTATTTTGTCGATTCCGTGACCTCCTATGATGAGCGGATGCAGAACGTTGCCAGGGCCACCGCAAAAATTTTGTGCGCGGCAGGCATTGATTTTGGAATCTTGGGTAAAGATGAAAAGGACAGCGGCAACGAAGTGAAGCGGTTTGGCGAGGAAATGCTGTTCCAGAACCTGAAGCGGGAGAATACGGAAGCCATTCTGGAATCCGGCGTAAAAAATATCGTGACCGCAGATCCCCACGCGTATAATGCCCTTAAAAATGAATACACGGGCCTGCCGCCGGTAGAGCACATCAGCCAGGTCATCACCAGAAGCGTGACTGCCGGCAGACTGAAGCTCAAACCCGTCAACGAGGCGGACGACAAGGTATATACCTATCACGATCCCTGCTATCTTGGCCGTCATAACTGTTTGTATGATGAACCCAGAGCTGCCATTGACGCGATTCCCGGAATTCGGCGGGTGGAAATGACCAAAAGCCGCGACCGTTCGTTCTGCTGCAGCGGCGGCGGGTTGATGTTGTTTTATGAACCGGAGGAAGAAGAAAGAATGGGGGTTCTGCGGGTCAGGATGGCCCAGAAAGCCGGCGCCAATGTCATTGTCACCGCGTGCCCGTTCTGTCTGGTGAATATGGAAGACGCCATCAAGGTAGCCGGTCTGGAAGGAAAGATGGAAGCCATTGATCTGGGTGAGCTGATTGCCGCCCATATGGACAATTAACGGGTAACGAAAAGATCAAATCGAATTTAATATAAAGTTCAGGCATTATTAATTGGGCGGATAAACGTCTGTAAATTTTACAATAACAGATAGAGTTGGAGGGCGATATGGAGATTTTGGTATGTGTGAAGCGTGTTCCAGATACGTCGGAAAACGAGATTGCGATCAACAAAGATGGCAATGACATCGAAAGAGACGATCTGGTTTACTCAGTCAATGAGTGGGACAACTATGCAGTGGAAGAAGCGATTCAGATCGTCGACAAAGTCGGCGGGTCCGTGACGGTGGTCACTGTCGGTGATTCGGAATCTGAAGAAGTGCTGCGCCGGGAAATGGCCATGGGCGCCAACAATGGCATCCTGCTGACCGACGATGCGTTTGAAGGATCGGATGGAAAGGGTGTTGCGACCATTTTAAAAGGCGCTGTGGAAAAAGGCAAGTACGACCTGATCCTTACCGGTGCCCAGGCGGATGCCGGCGCGGCACAGGTCGGCGGCATGCTGGCCGCCATGCTGGATTATCCCTATGCATCCCTGGTCAATTTGATTGAAGCCGGTGACGGAAAATTAAAGATTGGCCGTGAAATCGAAGGCGGCAATCAGGAAATGAATGAAATCCAGCTTCCCTGCGTGTTGTCGATCCAGACCGGTATCAATGAACCCCGATATGTCGGTATCCGCGGCATCCGCAAAGTCGCTTCAGTGGAAATCCCCGAACTGGGCGCAGCCGATCTCGGTGTGGACGCCTCAGCCGTTGGCGAAGCTGCGGCAAAAGTCAAACGGGTGGATTACTTTGTGCCCGACACCGGCGCAGGCGCCGAAATGCTCACCGGCTCCACCGAGGAAATCATTGGTAAACTCATTGAATACTTAAAAGCCAAGGGAGGGTTAAAATAATGGGCGAAGTTTTTGCATATATCAAACATGCTCAGGGTGTTGCCGATGATTCTGCTTTGGAACTGATCGTTGCGGCGAAGAAAATCGCGCCGGGCGCTCCTGTCACGGCTGTTGTCACCGGCTCCGGCGCGGACCTCGACAAGGTTTGCACCGCAATGGCAGGCGTCTATAACGCGGTATGGAAAATCGATAACGCGGCCCTGGCTTATCCCAACGCCGAAGTCGTCCGCAAGGCTCTGGTGAACGTATTGCCGGCCGGCAGCATTGTTCTGCTGGCCCACGACACCTTCGGCATGGATATGGGCCCCGGTCTTTCCATTAAAATGAATGTCCCGTTTGTGGCGGACATCGTCGGCGTTGACGGTGTTGACGGCGGCGCATTGAAAATCGTGCGTCAGGAATTTTCCGGCCAGGTCAGCACCCATGTAACCTGTGATATCTCAGGTGGCGCAGTCATGAATATCCGGGGCGGCGTTTTCCAGGCCGACGGCACTGCCAATGGCGGCGCAGTGGCGGATAAATCCGGTGCAGCCGGTGATCTGAGCGCAAAACGCACGTTCCTTGAAGTGGTTGCCGCTGAAGCCGGTGATGTGGACATCACCAAATCCGAAGTGCTTGTGTCTGTGGGCCGCGGTATTGAAGACCAGGAAAATCTGGAGATCGTTTTTGAACTGGCCAAGGCCATGGGTGCGGATGTCTCCTGTTCACGGCCCATCGTCGACGCCAAATGGCTGGAAAAATCCCGCCAGGTGGGAACTTCCGGTCAGACCGTCAAACCCAAAGTCTATATGGCCATGGGCATCAGCGGGTCTTTCCAGCACATGGGCGGCCTCAAGGGCAATCCCTTTATCGTTGCGGTCAACAAAAATCCCAAAGCCCCCATTTTCCAGGTGGCGGATGTGGGTATTGAAGCCAACATTCTGGAATTTATTCCCGAACTGACGGAAAAGATTCAAGAATTGTAAACCACGAGTAACTGTTTGAAAAGACAACCCCCCCGGATGATTAATGATTCATCCGGGGGGTTGTTGCATTTTCCATCCTCTATTCATACCGCCATCAATAACATGTCGCCGGAAAAACTTAATTTAGGTGCGGTGTCTATTGCATTTCACTAATAAACCCAATCTCATTTCTCTGAAAACCACCCTGCTGGATGGTTGGGAGCCCATTGCGGTGCGGCCCTGAGTGGTCGGGTTTTCGTGGATCACGTGGGCAAACTGTTTGAGCGGATAAATGCCGATAACTTTTCGATTATTCAAAAAGTTATCGGCACAAGAGCTTTCGGCGCGCCACTTTAGCCAGCGAGTTTTTGCCCACGCCACGGAAACCCGAACACTCAGGGGGCTTTCCGTAGCGCAGGGCGGATTTCTTTTGTTACTTTTCTTTGGACGGCAAAGAAAAATAAAGGGGAAAGCCGGTTGATTGAGTATGGATGTCCCTTGAATCCCCCCGGTGTTCACTTGCAGGATTGTACGACCTTTCCCGGCCGCAGTAAAGATTTGAACCCGAAAGCGCTCATTAGTAGCCCAACAAACCTTTTATTGACAGCCAGCCCCATTGCAAAAGTGTAACACCCATTAGGCAGGCAAGCGTCCAGTAAATGTTAGAGATCAGAAGGCTTCCCATGAATATCCCCCACTCCCGTTTGCCCATACCATTATACTTGCCGTGGCGCATATAGGCAGTTGTTATGAAGGCATCAAATTTTATCGACAAAAACAAAAAAACGACCGCATTGCTCTTTTTCAAAATCCATGAGGTAAACCGACCAATGCTTTTTTCACCGTTATATTCTCGAACCCCTTTAATTGTCTCTATGCCGAGCCAGTCCCGCTTTGACCAGTCATAAAATCTTAAACTTCCGATACAGGCAAGAAATGAAAGGAATGTCATCACCATGCCTCCCTTGATGACACCGAATTCGTAAATAACAAAAGGATATAGAAAAAAATCGAAGGCCCACACGGTCAACTGGTTGACTGTCAGCCCTACCGCCAATTCCGCAAATCGCGTCTTTAATGGTCTGCTTTTGTTCAGATAATAATTTTTTGTCATATGTTTGTGCTATCAAACTCTTGAAACTTGATATCTGAGATGATTAAACCCCTCACACATCCGATATGACAAATGCACCAAAAAGCTATCGCCTTTCTTAACCTCCATAGTCCCCCCAGGGTTATGACATTGTCACGGCGACAAACGGTGAAGAAGCCATGGACAAACTGTCCGAGAATCCAATCGATCTGATTCTGCTGGATGTAATGATGCCTGGCATGGATGGTTTTGAAGTTACCCGCAGGATCAGGCAGGATAATATACATCGGCTGCTTCCGATAATTCTGGTTACCTCATTGCGGGAAACGGAAGATCGGGTACGGGGAATTGAAGCCGGTTGTGATGATTTTATTTCAAAGCCTGTCGATAAGATGGAACTTTTGGCCAGAGTCCGTTCCCTGTTAAAAGTCAAGGCATATAACGACTTGATGAATAATTACCGAATCGAGTTGGAGGCTGAAGTAACCAAAAGAACCGGGGAATTAAAGCATGCATTTGAGCGGATCAAAGCATCTTCACTGGAGACGATTTACCGGCTGTCCAGAGCCGCTGAGTACAAGGGCGAGGACACGGGCGCACATATCAAGCGCATGAGCCTTTATTGCGCTGCCGTTGCCCGCAGCATGGGACTTGACGACAGTACTATAGAAATCATTCTTTATGCAGCGCCCATGCACGATTTGGGTAAGATAGGCATACCCGACCGGATACTGGCGAAAACAGGCAGGCTTGACCCGGCGGAGTGGGAAATTATGAAGCAGCATACGGTCATTGGCGCCAAAATCCTCAAGGGCTCGGATGCGGAATTCATCAGGATGGGAGAGACGATAGCCCGGCACCATCACGAGAAGTGGGATGGCACCGGCTATCCAAGGGGCCTGAAGGGTTTAGAGATACCCATCGCCGGCCGCATCGCGGCAATCGCAGATGTATTTGATACCCTGACCTCCAAACAACGCTATAAGGAACCGTTCTCTGTGGAAAAGTCACTGGCCATCATCAGGGAAAGGAGAGGAAGCCACTTTGACCCGGATGTGGTGGATGCTTTTTTTGCCATCCAGGACGAGATTCTCACGATTATTTTGATTCAGTAAAGTATTCGAGGTCTCCCATATATTGAAAAGTCAAATTCAAAAGGGATAGAGAATGAAGGACAAACCCGTAATTTTGGTTGTTGATGACCAGCCCAAAAACATTGAGCTTCTTGAAGCATATCTTGTGCCAAAGAGTTATGACATAGTCACGGCGACAAATGGTGAAGAAGGGCTGGGAAAACTGTCCGACAATCAAATAGATCTGATTTTGCTGGACGTAATGATGCCCGGTATGGATGGTTTTGAAGTTACCCGAAGGGTCAGGCAGGATAATACATATCGACTGCTTCCGATAATCCTCGTTACCGCATTGCGGGAAACGGAAGATCGAGTAAAGGGAATTGAAGCCGGTTGTGATGATTTTATTTCAAAGCCTGTCGATAAAATGGAGCTTTTGGCCAGGGTCCGGTCACTGCTAAAGGTCAAGGCCTACAACGACTTGATGAGTCATTACCGAATCGAACTGGAGGCCGAAGTAGCCCAAAGAACCGAGGAATTAAAACATGCATTTGAGAAGATAAAAACTTCTTCCCTGGAGACGATTTACCGGCTGTCCATGGCTGCTGAATACAAGGGCGGGGACACGGGCGCACATATCAAGCGCATGAGCCTTTATTCCGCTGCCGTTGCCCGCGGCATGTGTTGATTTCCAAAAAAAATGTAACTGATTTTTCTGATTATTTTGACTGTGACAGTTATTTTCCGGATTATTTAAACTGGATTCGCTGCGCTCAATCATTTTATTGGGTTTTTTAAGGCATAG
>JBAQUK010000335.1:0-43945 GCA_049297455.1 Desulfosalsimonadaceae bacterium
CAGCCCAGTACACATACAAGGCCCGAACTGAAAAAAAAGCGAACGGCAAAGAAAAATGGTGCGTGGTAAAAAATGGCCGGGCAGGCAATATCTATAATCAGATTTTTGATTTGGTTTTCAGCTTTGATTCTAAACATCTGGCTTATTCAGCTGTCAAAGATAGAAAAGTAGTGCTTGTTTTTGACGATAGTGAAAAGGATTCTTATGACATGGTCGGGATTCCGGTCTTCTCATTTGATTCAAAAACATTCACTTACGCCTATACGAAAAACAATAAATGGCATATTGTGGTGAATGATGAGAGAAGCGCTCCGTTTGATGAGTTGTATAGATTCTATTTCAGCCCTGATTCCAAAAGAAATGCTTTTATTGCCAAGAATGGTGATGACTGGTTCTGCATCGTGGACGACAAGAAAGGGGATGGTTTTGAAAAAATGGTCGAATCGTTTAAATTCAGCCTGAATTCAAAACGCTTCCTATATGCCGGTGTTGATCAAGACGGCAGCAGGATAATTATTGACGAACAGTCCGGTCCAATTTACCGATCAGTTGGAGAGCCCTATTTCAGCCCGGATTCCAGGCACGTGGTTTACCGGGCCATACGACCCGACGAGGATCGTTGGATTACCGTTCTTGATGAGACTGAATCAAAAAAAAATTACATCGGCATAGGGAAATATGAATTTTCTGACGATTCGAAGCATCTGGCATTCCCGGCATTTGTCAGCATCAGCCAAACAGTGATGGTTGTGGACGGAACTGAACAATGCGCTGATAGAAAATTTAAAATATTAGGAGATCCCACTTTCAGCCCCGATGGTAATTATATTATTTATCATGCAAGGGCCGCTGAAGAAAAATGGCATTTAATCATAAACGGCAATGTGCTACCGGAAACTTATGGCGGATTTTTTAGAGGAACGCCCATTATTTTTGATTCTCCGGCTCATTGCCATACGATGGGGATCAAACCCGGCGGCACCGAATTTATAGTAATTGATGTGGATATTCCTGAAACGTTTAAACTGACATCCGAGATTAAATTATTATGAAATCATTAATATCTGTTATGCGTTCAATCTGTTTTGTTTTCGTTGTCCTCTTATCCCTTACAAAAGTGGCTGTATCTGTGGAGTCAACCCAACAGCCCCTCCCGATCTTTGCCGGTCAGTGGCCCTATCACCCGGGCAAAGGCATTGCGATGGATATAACCCGTGATCTTTTGTTTCTGGGAGATGGCGACCGTATTGATATTTTAGACGCGGATTTCAACCGGATATCCACTATAACCGTCACCCAAACCGGTCTCGTCAGCGGTCTGTTTTATTCTGCTTCAGATCATCTTCTGTATGCCGCATGTAAAAATAATGGGTTATGGATAGTGGATGTATCCAACCCCGAACATCCGTTTAAAGCCGGCGTCTACCTTCCGGATGCCTCTACAACAGAAGTTAACGGAGTGTTTGTTAAAGGCGAACTGGCATATCTGGCCGGTGGTGTGGACGGGCTGTTTATTTTAAATATCTCGGATACCGCCAACCCGGTAGTATTAAGCCAGTCCCGTCTTCCCGGCGGTTGGGGAATTTCTTATGCCATTGATATTATTACCTCCGGCAGTTTCTCTTATGTGGCGGATCTCTACAACGGCATTCATGTGGTGGATGTCACCGATCCGGCCAAACCGGTCTATAAAAAGGGCATCGCCCTGCCAGGGGCCAGCGACATAACGCTCTCCGGGAATTATTTATATGCCACCCTTCAAGGCAATGGCACGGCCATCATCGATGTCACCACCCCCGCATCCCCGAATGTTGACAGTGTGTATACAACGGGTGGTGTAGAAACGGTAGTTCGGGTAGCGGATAATCTCGCGTATATCGGATATGGGCCTGCCGGTTTGCAGGCAGTTGATGTAACTGATCCGACTGAACCGTTTCATAACCCGGCGTGGACTTATACGGATTCCGGCTGTACCAGCATTGGCCTGACGACCGGAGCTTCGACCCTCTATATAACCACCGATCAAGCCGGGCTCGAAAAAATCGATATCACCGACAAGGCTGACATGAAATCGCTCTTGTCCTATGATACGCCTGCGGACGCACTGGCCGTCGATCTATCCGGGGAATATGCGGTAATTATCGATGACAACGCGGGAACTGCGCCGGAAAGCGAAGGCCTTAGAATCATCCGGATATCGCCGTTCAAGGAAGCGGTTCAGCTATACCTCACCGGGTTCTGCCCGACGCCCGGCGAAGCCAAAGATGTGAAAATTTCCGGCGATTTTGCGTTTGTGGCGGACGGTGAAATGGGGCTTCAGATTATTGATATGACAGATAAAACAGCCCCGGCTATAGTTGGATCCTGCGATACACCCGGCTTTGCTTCCGGCGTTTTTGTGACTGGGAGTTACGCCTATATTGCGGACGGGGACATGGGCATAGCGGTGGTGAATGTCTCGAATAAAACCGCACCGGTACGAATTGCATCCATTGACACCCCGGGGGTTGCCGAGAATGTGGCCGTGGCCGGAAATTACGCATTTATCGCGGATGGAGACGCAGGACTTCATGTGGCCGATATTACGGATAAAACCACCCCGGTCATTATCGGGGCCGTGGATACGCCCGGCGCCGCTTCCGGCGTTTTTGTGGCCGGTAATTACGCGTTTGTGGCGGATGGGGAAATGGGGTTGTCGGTGATAGACATCACGGATAAGACCCAGCCATTAGGGATCGCATCCATGGATACGCCTGGATTTGCCGGAGATATTTCCGTGATCGGCAATTATGCCTATGTGGCGGACGGAAAAGAAGGCGTCTGTGTCATCAATGTGACAATCCCGGCCCAGCCGGTCAGGGAAGACAGCCTTGCCTACGATTCGACCGGCTTTGCCTCGGACATTTCCGGCGGATACACATCCGAAGGGGAAGCGCTGTTCGCTTTTATCGCTGACGGCCCGGCCGGGCTGATCGCCCTTAACCTGATACCGGAAAAAACGGACTATACGGTGGACCCGGGCGGCAGCGGCGGCGCGTGTTTCATCCGGGCAGCAAAAGGCGGAATGTAAAAAATTTGATATCGGCCATTTTCAGGCCATTTTTTTAAATATCCAGGATAATTATAAATATCATGAAATACATTCCGAGTGACATGAAAGTTAATGGGTTAAGCAAATGAAAAAAATATCCCGGATTCACGGAATCCTGATGTTGATTGTCGCCCTCGGCGTGATGCCCGGCTGTTCCGGCGAGGATGAAAAAATAACCGCTTACAACAGGGCGAAAGATTGTTATGACAGACAGGACTATCTCTGTGCAGAATCGGCGCTTGAAAAAGCGATTCAAATGGATCCTGATTTTGCAGGTGCCTATGCCAATCTGGGGGAGGTGTACCTGAAGCTCGGCAAAGTCGCAGATGCTTTCACCGCCTATAAAAAAGCCGCTGACCTGTCGCCGGATCTCCCGGAAGTCCAGATGCGGCTGGCTATGCTGTATATGCTAAACAAAGAAACCGCCAAAGCCAAACAAATACTTCAGAATGTACTGGCCGTGGCCCCTGAGAATTTGACCGCAAACTTTCTGATGGCTGAGTTCAATGAAATGGCTGGTGAACATGAACTGGCGGAAAACCTGCTTAAAAAAATCATTACAACAGATCATACCCAGATTCGGGCCTATTTAAACCTTTCCAACTTAATGATTCGAAAAAACAATATAGTTGAAGCGGAAAATGTGCTGAAATCCGCATTAACAACTCAACCGTCATCCATGCACATTATCCTTGCCCTCTATCATTTATATATCAACCAGAAAAAGCTTAGAGATGCTGAAACCCTTCTTCAGACTGCTATTGTCGCGAATCCGGAAATCACAGAACTCCGTCTTTTGATGGGAAACCTGTATTTCAATATGGCCCGGCTGGAACAGTCCGAAGCTGAATACCTCAAAGCCGTTTCATTGAATCCCCACAATCCTGAACCTGCCATTCTGGCCGCCAACTTCTATACCGCCATCAACCGCCCGGATCAGGCAAAGATGATGTATCAAAAAGCCCTGTCCATCCAGCCGGACAATCCCGGCCTCATGCTTCATCTTGCCAGATTCAATTTAACCAACCGGAATTTCAACGCTTCAGAGATGATTATCAATAAAATACTTCTGAAAAATCCGACGTTCCTTCCGGCTGCGATTCTCAAAGGTGAGGCTCTGATGGCAAAGAGTGAATGGGACAGCGCGATTCTGTATCTTGATGATATGATCCAGAAACATCCAAACATATCCCAGTTTTATTATTTAAAAGGCGTGTCACTGCTTAAAAAAAACCAGCCGGATATCGCCCAAATCGAATTTGGAAAAATCCCTGTAACCAGTCCGGAATTCATCAACGCCAAACTTATGCTGGCAGGGATATTTCTGGCTGAAAACCGCCTGGTGCAAGCCAAAGAGTGCGGAGAGACCGTTCTCAAACTCGATCCGGAAAATTATCAGGCAAAAAAAATTCTGGGTAATATTTTCATGCTCGAAAATCGTTTCGATGAAGCCAATACTTATTTTCAGTCGCTTATTGACCTGTCTCCTGAAAATCCGGATGGGTTTTTTCTTTTGGGCCTGTCTTACCGGCAGCAAAAAAAATATTCGGATGCCGCAAAAAATTTTGAGGCCGCACTATCCAAGGGGCATGCGGACATTAACGTATTTGTAAATCTGATTTCCACCCTTATCGAAAATAACCTTGTGGATGACGCCTTACAGCGGTGCAAAGACGCGCTAAAAAAGATCAAGAACCAGTCCAAATCCCAATCCATTATTTTTGATTTAATGGGCCGTCTTTACCTGACAAAAAACCAGGCAGGTGCAGCGGAAAAAAGCTTTAAATCCGCCATTATTTCAAACCCGAATTATCCTCCCCCCTATTATTCTCTGGCAAAAATTTATTTTTCCGAAAACCGTGAAGAGGCCGCCATATCTCAGTACCAGGCCGCCATTAAAAGCCGGTATGGAATGGATCGGGAACAACCCAATATGATGCTGGGAATCATTTTTTCCATTAAAAAACAGTGGAATCTTGCACAATTTCATTACCGGAAAGCCCTTGAACTGAATCCGAATTTTGCACCCGCCGCCAATAACCTTGCCTATTTGCTGGCAGAGCAGGAAACGAATTTAGATGAAGCCCTGCGTCTTGCTTTAAAGGCCCGCAAGATTTTACCCGATGACCCGAGAGTTGCGGATACCCTGGGATGGGTGTATGTCAAACTGGGTTTCTATGAGCAGGCCATCCAGTCTTTTTCCGACAGTGTTCAGAAATTGCCTGATAATGCCGACATCCGCTTCCATCTGGGCATGGCGTATTATAAAAAAGGTGAATTACGGGAAGCAAAGGCATCCCTTGAACATGCCCTTGATCTGGACAAAAACTTTTCAGGCGCAACGTTGGCGGCACAAATTCTGGCCAACATTTAATGGCTCAAGTCTTTCAGCAAACCTCCGATAAAGCTGCCATGCGAATTATCCCTTTCAGATTATTAGTCCTGTGCATCCTTGTGCCGCCGATGCTGTATCTCCTGACTGTCAGCTTTCTGGAAACGTATCTGGAACGGAAATACGACAAAGGGATCAATAACGTTTATTTATCGGATATGAATGATATCTTAAATGGGTTGACCAGCATTAAGAGCAGCATCAACACTTCCATTGAGACCTATTTAAGAAAAAATTTATTCCTGAAGGCCCGCGGAATATTAGATATCCGTGTTACCACTAAAGGCGGTACCATCCTCTATCCGGCCACGTATCAAAATTTTGGCGCCGATGATTTAACGACGGATCCGGTAAAACTGGCTGAAAAAAACTTTGCTCTGTTAAACGAAGGCACTGAAGTGCAGGTGGGAGTCAAGATCAAGCATACGTCCTTTCTTGCCATTGGTCTGTTTTTTTTTTATGAGCTGATGTTTATGGGGGGGCTGTACCAATATTATCGAAAAGTAAGATCCAGCAACCGGCGGGAGGAATTTGAGAAATCAAATGAATTGACCCGGCTTCAGGAACTGGAAAATCAAAGGCTTGAGCAAATCAGCCAACTGTCAAAGGAAAGGGAATCGCTTTTATCCGACTATGATCAACTGCAATCCACATTTGAAAAAGAAAAATCGCAATTGGAAAAAACCGAAGAAGACCTGTTTGTTGAAATCGAAACCCTGGAACGAAAACTAACAGAAATCGATATTTTAAAAGAGCAGATTCAAGAACTTGAATCCATTCACCAGGTCACTCTCAAACAAAAAGAAAAAGCCGCGGACAGACTGGGAAAACGCTTTAAAGCCCTGTATAAGAACATCGATATCTCCAGTCGAGCTCTTGAATGTTTTGTGGATATGAATGAGGATATGAGTCTGAAAGCCGAGGAAGTGATTCATCAACTCAACTCCGATGCCTCGCTGGTGACTGTTAAACGGAAAGTTTTCACCAAAAAAGGCAACACTACTGCGTTTGAACTGACATTTGCATACAACGGCAGGCTATATTTCCGAAAATCCAAAGATAACCGGATTGAGATTCTTACCATCGGAACCAAAAACACCCAGCAAAAGGATCTGACGTATATTGATAGCTTATAGGGACCGGCATTCATTCATTTTCATCTGCCTGCTGCTCATCCTTGCCACTGCGGTTGTATATTGGCAGGTGCAGGGGTTTGATTTTGTCAATTACGATGACGGGGATTATGTAAAAGATAATGTCCATGTGCAGAGCGGCTTTACATTCCAGTCGCTTATCTGGGCGATGACCACGGGTAAAGTAAGCAGTAACTGGCATCCGCTGACATTGCTGTCCCACATGCTGGACTGTCAGATGTTCGGATTGTGGGCCGGCGGGCATCACCTCACCAACCTTTTTTTTCATATCGCCAATTCACTGCTGTTGTTTTTGGTGTTTCGAAGGATGACCGGCAGCACCTGGAAAAGCGGGTTCGTGGCGGCACTGTTCGCGCTCCATCCCCTGCATGTTCAGTCGGTCGCCTGGGTATCGGAACGCAAGGATGTGTTGAGCGCGTTTTTCTGGATGCTGACGATTTGGGCATACGTTCGCTATGTTCGCCGCCCCGGCTGGGCCGCGTATGTGTGGGTAGTAGTCTTCTTTATTTTAGGGCTGATGAGCAAACCCATGGTGGTGACCCTGCCGTTTGTGCTCTTGCTTCTGGATTACTGGCCCTTGAACCGGATTCAGTTGGCCGGGCCAAACAACCTGAACTTAAAAATTACCGGCCTGCTCGGGGAGAAAATACCCCTGTTTCTTCTGGCTGCCGCGTCCGCAGGAATTACCATTTATGTTCAGCAACAGGGCGGTGCCGTCAAATCATTGGATGTGCTTTCTTTGAGTGACAGACTCACCAATGTGTTGATCTCCTATATGAATTATATCCTTAAAACCATATATCCGGCTAAATTAGCCGCCTTTTACCCGTTTCCGGCCATGTTCTCTTGGTGGGAAATCACCGCCGCTCTCATAACGCTGGCATCTCTGACCGGGTTGGCAATAAGGCTTATGATCCGAAGCCCCTATATTATCGTTGGATGGTTATGGTTTATCGGGACTTTGGTACCAGTCATCGGCCTTGTTCAAATAGGCGTTCAATGCATGGCCGACCGGTACATGTACCTTCCAATGATCGGGTTATTAATCATTATCTCCTGGGGCATCCCCGAACTTATTTCAAACTGGCGATATAAACGTTTCTACCTGGGAATACCCGCAATCTTCACAGTTATAGTTTTATCAGTTGTGACCTGGAAACAGACCGGATACTGGAAAGACAGCATCTCTCTTTTCAGTCATGCCATTAGCGTTACAAAAAACAATCCGGTTGCCCATTGGAATATGGGAACAGCATTGTCAAAAAACGGCAAAACAGAGCAGGCCATTACCCATTACCAAAAAGCGCTTGCCATTAACCCAATGCAGCCGCAAGTATATATCAGCCTCGGCTTGGCACTGAATGAACGCGGAGATAAAAACCAGGCACTATCTTGTTTTGAAAAAGCCGCATTGCTCGACCCAAAAAACGATCAGGCCCAATATAATCTGGGTACGTTTTTGTTTCAAAATAAACGGTTGGATCAGGCAGTTCAGCATTTAGAAAAGGCTGTCGCCTTAAAACCTGACAGTGATCAAGCCCAATTTAATCTGGCAAATACGTTATTTCAAAAAAGACAGCTTAATGACGCATTGATTCATGCAGAAAAGGCTATTTCAATCAACTCCAGTCATGAAAAAGCCCATCAACTATCAGGGATAATTCTGTTTGAACAAGAGCAATTCAATCAGGCACTCGCCCAATTTAATGTAGCATTGAACATCAATCCCAATTTAACCACAGCCCATCATTATAAAGGTCTAATCTTTCTACAAAAGAAACAAATTGGCAAGGCTTTGGTGTCACTTAAAAATGCGCTAATAAGTGATCCGAACAACGAAGAAGCCCGACAAATTGTGAGGCATTTAGAGGCAAAACTGACGACCTCGGAACAGACTCTTCTCAGGGAACTGGAAAAAGATCCGGATAACGGAGAGCTCTGCATTCAGTTAGGAAAAATATACCAGGCCCAAGGTTTCAACGACAAAGCCATCGAACAATACAAACTGGTCATCAGACAGCATCCGGAATCCATTGACGCACTCTACGACCTGGTGGCTCTCCATGCCGATCAGGGTGAATATACGACCGCCATCGCTTACATAAAACAGGCGATTTCCTGTCAACCGGATAATCCCGCACACGAGTATAACATGGCCTGCCTGTTTGCCAGACAAAACCAGACATCAAGCGCTTTAGAATGGCTCAAAAAAGCCCTGGATAAAGGGTATGAGAACTGGAATCAGATCCGGGCGGATGAGGACTTGAAATCGATCAGAGACACACAGGGATTTAAGCGGTTGATTGAAAACAGATAGAATGCCGAGGGTGACCTTTAGAGCATAGTATAATCGGTAATTATGAATCCCTTTGCATTTGCCAGCAGGGATATAAAGGTCGGAGCCGGTCTATCTTATTTGGACATCGTGCCGATAAAACATCCGGGATCGCCTCCGGAACCGGATCCGTCGTTTTTTTCAGGCTCGGATTGGGTGGTAAACGACCAGGAATAGATCTTATCATAGGTTTCGATTTCTGTTCCATCAGCAGGCGGATTATCGGCATACCGGATAGCCCCATAATATTTGGTATTATATTCCAACGGTTCATTATCATTAAGTCGTTCAAAAACAGCGGAGATATTATATCCGGAATTATTGAAGCGCACCCAGTCCAGCACCGAAAAGCCTTCAACGGTTTCTTTGCCGGAATCCGTCTCTTTTTTCAGTGTAAATGAATCAATATCAATCTGGGATGCTTCCACTACCGGGGAAAAATTTACATAGACTTTCGTGGTTTGGACATCCACATCGGTGTTGCTCCTCTCCGGGCTCAATGAAATGACTGCAGGGATTGTTATGTCCTCCACAGTGCCGGTATGAAGGGAATTCTGGCGGAACATCGCCCAGGAGCTATTCGCCGGCGTCAAATTGCCGGGATTGATGGCGTAAAGGTTATTGTCGCGGGAGCCGAAAAAAATGGTGCCATCCGCATCAATCACTGGAGAAGACTGAATGATATCGCCTGTCTGAAACACCCAGGTCTGTTCTTCATCGGTGTCAACATTACCTTGAAAGGCATAAACGTTGCCGTCTTTACACCCCACATAAATCACATCATTTGCCCCCACCGCGGGGGACGAATTAATATCTGACGGCGGGCTTGTCCGCACAGACCAGGATATGGTGCCTCCGGGGTTGATTGCGACAAAATACCCATCCCAGGTCCCGACATAAATGATACCGTCCGAGCCGATGGCCGGGGAGGAATAAAAGCCACGTCCTCCATTTATTCCCCAACGCTTTGACCCATCTACATTAATGCAAAAAAAATCAAAATCATAGGTTTCTGCAGTACTAGTCTTACATTCTCCGACATACACTGTGCCATCCGAGCCAATGGCGGGCGATCCATAAACCTCAGCCCTGGTTTCAAACTGCCATTTCAGCGCACCGTTATCCGCTGCGATTGCATAAACGTGACGATCCTGTGAACCTACATAAACGACCGTCTCAATCCCGTCATAGCCGATGGCCGGGGAAGAGACGATTTTATCACCGGTCTGGTACAGCCATTTCAGTGTGCCGGTTGAATTAATCGCGTAAAGACTGCCATCGCTGGATCCGACATAAACAATCCGCCCGTCTGAACTGACGGCCGGGGATGAAAAAATATAATCACCTGCATTGAACGACCATTTCAGCGTCCCATTGGACTTCAAAGCATAAAGGGCATTCATAGAACCGAAATAAATGGTTCCGTCAGCTCCCACCGCCGGAGAAGACCGGATTTCACCTCCGGATGCAAACCGCCATATTTCAGCTCCGGTTTCAGGATCAATAGCATACAGATTCCCGTCATCAGACCCCACATACACAGTTCCATCTGAGCCGATGGCTGGCGAAGAATCGATATCCCCTCCTGTTTCAAACCGCCACCGTGCAACAATAATCTGTCCCGGATCCGATGGCGTGATTAGTCCTCCCGATTTATCAACCGTGCACACGGGCTTAAAATGTCCACCCTGATAAGTGTGGACGAATGTGTGTGAATAAGACGTTGATTCAACAAATTCTGGATCACTACCATCGCCGAAATCTAAGGTGTAACTTACAGGGGCAACGGTATTGGAAGCAACAACGCAGAGAATTTTGACTTCAAGCGGCGCTACTCCCGATGCCGGGGTGGGGTAAACCTGAACGGACTTAAAAGCATATGTCGATGAAGCAACAAACAGAAAAAACAGGATTTGGAGAAAAATCAGGATAGGAAACATACGACGGTATGGATGCGCCATGACAAATAATACCCTTATGCTGACGATTGATACCAGATCAACTGATAGTCCAGTTGGATTTTTTGTCTAAAATAGCTTGTTAAAGCCGATAAGTCAAAGAAAAATAATGAAAATCGAAACCAAATGCCGGATTACGCGCTGTAAAAATTCGGTGCCAGCTTCGGATTTTCAGATTGCCGCGCTAATCCGGCCTACGAATTCATCATTCATCATTCATCATTCATCATTCATCATTCATCATTCATCATTCATCATTCATCATTCATCATTCATCATTCATCATTCATCATTCATCATTCATCATTCATCATTCTGAACCTGATACCCGCATTCACTGACCGGGCATTTGATGATTTTGCCGTCTTTTCGGGTTTCCTTTTCCACCAGGATCGGCCCGCCGCACTTAGGGCAGGGCCTGGCGACAGGCTTATCCCACGAGGCGAAGGTGCATTGCGGGAACCGGCTGCATCCGTAAAACACCTTGCCCCGCTTGGATGTCCGCTGTACCAGTTCCCCTGTGCAGCCGGGTTCGGGGCATTTAACCCCTGTTGACTGAACACTTGCGCCGGATGATTTGACACCCATGGACCGCGTGTTTTTACATACCGGATACCCGCTGCATGCCAGAAAATCGCCGAATTTTCCCTGTTTGACCACCATGGGTTTTCCGCATTTGTCGCAGATTTCCCCTTCCGCTGCTTCAAAATCCGGTTCCAAAGCCTGGATATGTCCTTTTTCATCCCGGACATAATTCCGGGAATACGCGCATTCGGGATACCCCACACACGCCAGAAACGGGCCGTTTTTGCCCACCTTAATACGCAGGGCTTTTCCGCACGCAGGACAACTTGCGTCGGTGGGGACCCCCACGCCTTTAACGCTGAGCATATGTTCGGCGGCTGATGCCAGACGCTGTTCAAATGTTTCGTAAAACCGGGACAGCACGCCCAATGCATCCATTTCCGCCGATTCCACCAGATCCAGGTCGTTTTCCATTTTCGCGGTAAAATCCACGTTCAACACATCCGGAAAGTTTTCCACCAGCAGATCGCTGACAATAAACCCCAGCTCACTGGGCCGGAAATAGCCTTTCAGAAATTCCACATACCCTTTGTCCCGGATGGTGGACAGAATCGATGCATAGGTGCTGGGCCGGCCGATGCCGTTTTCCTCCAGTTCCTTTACCAGAGATGCTTCGGAAAACCGCGGGGGCGGCAGGGTGAAATGCTGTCTGGGCTCGATTTTAAGAAGTGACAGGATACTTTTTTCCGTAAGGTCCGGCAGCAGGGCAGCTTCCTTGTTCCCTTTGTCCTGTTCCTCGTCATCCGCCGTCTTGTAAAGGGCCATGAATCCGGGAAATAATATGGAAGACCCGGTGGCGCTGAAGGTATAATCGCCGGCCTGAATGGTGACGGTGTTCTGGTTGATCAGGGCCTGAGCCATCTGGGAGGCCATGAACCGCTTCCAGACGAGCTGGTACAAGGCCAATTGGTCCTTGCTTAAATACTGGGCCACTTTTTCCGGGGTGTTATACACGGATGTGGGACGAATGGCCTCATGGGCGTCCTGGACCTTGTTCTTGTTTTTAAAAAATCGCGGCTTGGACAGCCCGTACTCCTTGCCGAAAGTTTCCCGGATCAGACCCAGGGCTTCATGGGCCGCATCCTCGGAAATCCGCACCGAATCGGTACGCATGTAAGTGATGAGCCCCACAAACTCCCCAGCCCCCAGATCAAGGCCTTCGTAGAGCTGTTGGGCCACGCTCATGGTTTTTTTAGCGGTAAACCGCAGCTTTCGGATGGCCTCCTGCTGGAGTTTGCTGGTGGTAAAGGGCGGCCAGGGGTTCCGCTTGACGGTTTTCTTCTCCACCGCATCCACCACAAACGCCGCGTTCTTGAGATCCGCCAGCACCGCATCCGCCGCCGTTCCGTCCGGAATTTTTATTTTTACCCCGTTTTTTTTAACCAGCTTTGCATCAAACACCGGGGGCTTGTCCCCCTCAAGGGTGGCGGTGACAGACCAGTATTCTTCGGCTTCAAACGACTGAATGGTGCGCTCCCGCTCGCAGATGATCCTCACCGCCACGGATTGAACGCGGCCCGCGGAAAGGCCGTATTTGACTTTCTTCCACAATACCGGTGAAATCTCATATCCCACGAGACGGTCCAGAATGCGCCGGGCCTGCTGGGCTTTGTATTTATTTTCATTCAGGGGCTCCGGGGCCGCAAGCGCCTCCATCACGCCTTTCTGGGTGATTTCATGGAACAACACCCGGTGAAAGCGCCGGCCTTTTTTCTTTAAAATATCGGCGGTATGAAAGGCGATGGCTTCCCCCTCCCGATCGGGGTCGGGGGCCAGGTAAATGTCCTCCGAATTCCTGGCAGCGGTTTTCAGGCCCTGGATGACCTTTTGCTTGCCGGGAATGGTCACGTATTTGGGCTCAAAATTATTGGCCACATCAATGCCGATTTCCCTTTCCGGCAGATCAATGATATGGCCCACCGTGGACGCCACCAGATAGTCCTTGCCGATATATTTCCGGATTGCCTTTTCTTTGGTCGGCGATTCCACAATCACTAACGGTTTGCTCAATTCTTTTCCCCACTGACAGTAAAATATTTTCCGGGGCTCTGGATGATCTTCCCCTTTAATTCAAGCGTCAACAAAATTCCGGCCAGTTTGCCGCTGGAGAGGTCCGACCGGCTGCTTAATTCATCCATATGGATGGGATAGGCCTCAAGAAGCCCAAGGATGCGGGTTTCTTCCTGGGTCAGGGCCTCAGCAAAGCCGGTATCCGGATAATTTTTTGCGGGAATATCTTCAGCCGCAACCCTTTTACCCGGTGTGATCCCGTCCTGAAGATGGTAAAATTCATCCACCACATCTTTTACGCTGGTCACCAGTTTTGCGCCCTGCTTCAACAGATTGTGGGTTCCCGCACTTTTAAACGAATGGACGCTGCCGGGAACCGCAAACACCTCCCTGCCCTGCTCTGCGGCCAGCCGTGCAGTGATCAGGGAGCCGCTTTGCCGTGCCGCCTCCACCACCACGGTGCCGATGGTCATGCCGGCGATAATCCGGTTTCTGGCCGGGAAATTGTAGGCATTGGGCTCTTCCATGACGGGCAATTCCGAAACCACTGCCCCGTTGTGGATGATTTGCTCAAACAGCGCCCGGTTTTCCGGCGGATAAATCACCCCCAGGCCGCATCCCAGCACGGCGATGGTTCTGCCGCCAGCCGAAAGCGCCCCTTGATGGGCCGCCGTGTCGATACCCCTGGCCATGCCGCTGACAACGGGCAGGCCCAGGGCCGCCAGATCCGAACCCAGGCGCCGGGCCATGGAAATGCCGTAGGACGTGGCTTCCCGCGAACCCACCACGGCAATGCCGTTTTCAGTATGTTCAAGGCTTCCGCGAACATAAATAACCGGGGGCGGGTCCGGAATATGGCGCAGCAACGGCGGGTATTCCGGATCAAGCAGGGTATAAATTCGGCATTCCTGCTGCGCCGCAAGCGCCATTTCCCTTTTAACCGCATCAGTCAGACGGTATCGTTTGATGGCCCCGGCGATCCGGCCGCTGATACCCTCCACTGTTGCAAGATCAGAGGGTTCGGCCCGAAAAACGTTCTGGGGATCGCCGAACCGGTCAATCAGCCGTTTAAATAAGAGATTACCCACACCGGGCACGTTTTTTAACGCAAACCACGGTTGAATATTGTCCATAAAAAATAAACCGGCTTACTTAAATGTCAAATAAAAACTGCCCGTAACCGGGCAGTTGATAGTGATTCCGATGATGGTCGGTTGTCTGATAAACGGCTTATCCGGATACCGGCACAGCGCCGGCTGAAGGCTTAGGCTTCTCATCTTTAAACATCAACAGGATGGGACTGGCCACATAAATGGTCGAATAGGTGCCGATAAATATACCCACAATCATGGCGAACGCGAAATCACGGGTGATTTCCCCCCCCAAAAAGTACAGGCAGACCACCGTCATCCATGCAGTTAAATTCGTTAATATGGTCCGGCTCAGCGTCTCATTGACACTCCGGTTGATGATCGCACTCATGGCAAGCCGGGGATGGCGTTTGATATTTTCACGAATCCGGTCAAACACCACGATGGTGTCGTTTAATGAAAACCCGATCAGGGTAAGGAGCGCCGCCACAATGGAAAGGGAAAACTCATAATTGAACAGGGACAGGGCGCCTATCGTGATGGTCACATCATGAAGCAGTGACACAATAGCGCCCATGGCGTATTTGAGCCGGAGCTGCCAGAACATCAGAAGAGTGACCACCAGCGCCAGCAGAATCAGAAATGGAATACTGACATTAAACAGGGAAACCGAATAAACCGACCCGGTGATCAATAGCGCCAGAATACCGCTGGTTGCCCATTTCTGTTCAAACCGGCCGGAAACATAAATGGCGATAAATACCAGCGCATAAAAAAGCGCATAAAGCGCTTTGGACCGAAGGTCCTTTCCAATCTGGGGTCCCACCATCTCCACCCGCTGCACATCCACCTTCGCACCAGCAGCAGCAGTTAATGAGGTCTGTAATTGTTCGGTGAATCCTTTTCCGGTATCCGCCGGGGTCTTGGCGCGAATCAGGTATTCGTTATCGGAAACTGCGCCGATCTGCTGTACTGCAGATCCCCCCAGATCGACTTTTTCAAGCCCTTTTTGGATGGCGTCAATAGTGACCGACTGGGCGGATTTAATCTGGATCAGCGTACCGCCGGCAAAGTCAATGCCTAATCTGGGGCCTTTGACGATCAACGAAACAATGCCCGCCAGAATCAACAGACACGAAAAACCATAGGCAAAACGACGTAATCCGACAAAATCAATACGGGTACCCGGCTTAATAATCTCCATGCGTACATTCCCTTTTAGACGCTGAGTGTTTTCATTCTATTGGTGGCATACAAATAATCAATGACGGCGCGGGACATCACCAGGGCGGTAAACATACTGGCTGTTACGCCCAGACTCAAGGTCACGGCAAAACCCTTGATGGGCCCGGTGCCGAATTGAAACAGCACCAGGGCCGCGATCAGTGTTGTCAGGTTGGCGTCGAATATGGTCACACTGGCCCGGTCGAATCCGGCTTCAATGCAGGCCAGGGGCGTTTTGCCGAGGCGCATTTCCTCCCGGATCCGCTCATAAATCAGAATATTGTTGTCCACCGCCATGCCGATGGTGAGAATAACTCCGGCAATACCCGGCATGGTGAGGGTGGCCCCAAACATGGCCATGCCCGCAGCGATCATCAGGAAATTCAACACCAGGGCCATATCGGCGATAAGGCCCGATAATTTATAGTAAATAACCATGAGCAGCAGAACCATAAGAGAGCTGACCATGAGGGACACCAGTCCCTTGTGGATGGAATCCTTGCCCAGGGACGGCCCCACGGTTCTTTCCTCAATGATTTTCACCGGCGCGGGCAGAGAACCCGCACGCAACACAATGGCCAGGTCGCGGGCTTCCTGAGGGCTGAAGCTTCCGGTGATCCGCGCGCTGCCGCCGGGGATTTTCTCCTGAATCACGGGCGCTGAATACACTTTGTTGTCCAGAACAATGGCCATTCGTTTTTTGACGTTTTCACCGGTGATTCTTTCAAAATCCCTGGCGCCTTTGCGATCAAAATCAATGGCCACATAAGGCTCATTAAACTGAGAATCAATCTGCACCCGGGCGTCGGCCAGGGATTCACCGGTCATTGCGGCCTTCTGTTTCACCAGATAGGGCTGTTTTTTCGCGGCCTCTTCACCTTTTCCTTCGGTTTCGTCCGCCTGATAGAGAATCACGCTGCCAGGCGGAACTTCACCGTTCAGCGCGGCCCCCAGATCATGCTCCTCATCGAGCATTTTAAACTCCAGAAGCGCGGTTTTACCAATCAGACCTTTGGCGCGTTCCGTATCGGTGACGCCCGGAAGCTGGACCTGGATGCGCCGCTCTCCCTGCATCCGGATATCGGGCTCGCTGACGCCGAACTGATCGATCCGGTTGCGGATGGTTTCGAGGGCCTGCTCAGTGGTCTGTTTTTGGATATCCTGAACCGATTGATCCTTCATCCCGATTTTAACGGTTCGCTTGGCTGCGTCCCTTGAATCGGAAACCATCTCCATAACATCAAAATTCTTTTCCAGCAGGGCCTCAATGGCATCAACGTCTTTATTAAAATCCCCGGAATCCGCCAATTGAATCACCAACCCGGTTTTCCCCGAATGATCGATGCCCCGGTGCCGTATTTTTTCTTTGCGGAAAAGATCCCGGAGTTCGTTGCGAACCCGTTCCAGGGTGCTTTCCACTGCTTTTTCGGCTTGCACTTCCAGGACAAGGTGCATGCCCCCCTGAAGATCGAGGCCCAGGTTGATTTTTTTATACGGCCACGTTCCGGGTTTGAAGGTAGGGACAACATAAATGATCGATGCGATCACTACCAGTCCTATGAGTGCGGTTCGCCAGGAAAAATATTTCAACGCTTTTGCCCTTTCGTTTGTCTATGGTTTCCAAAAATACGGGAGAGATAGGAAGTACTCCGTATCGCATCAGTACCGCATCCGAATTCAAGCGCCTTCCCTTGTATCATCTGAAAAATTCACAATCAAGTTTTCTTATTATTTTTCGGGAAGGGGCGGACAACCGGCCGACATTAGCTGCCTAAACCGGCAAGGGTGCTCCGGGTGACCTTAATTCGGACTTTTTCAGCGATTTCGACGGTGGCCGTGGATTCATCCAGTCCGGTGATAACCCCGTGAATCCCGCCGCTCGTGATGACCTTATCGCCTTTTTTGAGACCCGCGATCATTTCCTGGTGGGCTTTGGCCTTTTTCTGCTGAGGCCGGATGAGCAAAAAATAAAAAATAACAAACATTAAAATGATGGGAATAAATGCGCCGAAACCGCCCCCGGCAGCCGCCTGACCGCCGGCCCCACCGATGTTTCCCATTGCATATGCTGTACCTGTCAAAGTTTACCTCCTTTGTTCCAATCTCTGATTTATCCTGTTACCATTTTTAAAGATCGCCACTTGCATACGTTAAAATTGCGCCATCGTCAAACAGTTCTTTCAATTACCGGTACTTTCATTTGCATCTGCCGGTGAACATATTTGTCCTGTCGCCCTGTTCCGGATGATCTCCCCGTCGCCGGGGACCATGGCGATGTCCTCCTCTATGGTGATGGTGACTTCCCGCCGGATTTCCATTTCCAGCAATTCTTTTTTCTTGCGATTGAGTAAATAGCTCGCCACCTCGGCGGGAACGCGGCCCCGTATACCGGCATCGCCCTCTTTTAACGTTTCCAGGCGCAGACGGCGCAGAAAATTGAGCCCTAAGGATTCCACGGACGGGATCACCCCTTTTCCCCGGCAATACCGGCAAGGCTCTGAATTGATGGACTGGATGGACGGACGAATCCGCTGACGCGACATTTCGAGCAACCCGAACGCGGAAATGCGGCCGATCTTGGTGCGGGCCTTGTCTTTTTTCAGCTCGGTCTTGATTTCCTTTTCCACCTTCAGGTTGTTCTTGCGGTCCCGCATATCAATGAAATCAATAACGATCAACCCGCCGAAATCCCGCATCCGCAACTGCCGGGCAATTTCCTGGGCCGCCTCGATATTGGTCTGAAGCGCGGTCTGCTCAATGGATTCCTTCTGGGTGGCCTTGCCGGAATTGACATCAATGGAAACCAGGGCTTCGGTCTGCTCAATTACAATGGACCCCCCGGATTTGAGATTTACCCGGCTCTCGAAAATGGAGGCGATCTGTTCCTCTAACTGGTGTTTTGAAAAAATCGGTTTGTCCCCTTTGTACTGCTTCACGATTTTGAGCTGCTGCGGGGAAATCATCTTGATGAATTCGCGGATTTCATTATAGACGGCTTCATCATCGATGAGAATTTCCGTGATGTCCGGGGTGAAATAATCCCGGATCACCCGCTGGGCAAGGGTTCTTTCCTTGTGCAGCAACACGGGGGCCGGCTCCTTCACTCCCTGTTTGATGGTTTTCCACAACCGCATCAGGTACTTGAAATCCTTGGACAGGGTGGTCTTGTTGCATTCCTCCCCCGCTGTCCGCACAATCACGCCGAAGCCCTCGGGCAGGAGGGTGCCCATCATTTCCTTGATCCGCTTGCGTTCTTCCTCATCTTCGATTTTACGGGAAACCCCCACGCCTTTGCCGCCGGGCATCAGCACGGTATGACGGCCGGGCAGGGAAATAAACGTGGTGAGCATGGCCCCTTTTTTCATAAACGGCTCTTTGGTGACCTGAACCATTAATTCCTGGCCGTTTTTGATGATGGTTTTGAGGTTTTGTGAGCCGGATGGGTCATCCAGAAAATAATCCGGATGAATTTCATTTTTCTGCAAAAATCCGTTTTTTTCCGCGCCGTAATCCACAAACACCGCCTGGAGGCTGGGTTCGACCCGGACCACGACACCTTTGTAAATATTGCCCTGGGTGACTTCCCGGGCAGTGGTTTCAATTTGAAATTCTTCCAGCCGGTTGTTCAGCACCGTAGCGATACGGCATTCTTCCGAGTCCAGGGCGTTAATCAGTATCTTACTGCTCATAAGCTTCCTTATCTTTCGGGATAAAACGTTTTAACAGGGGTTGGCGGGCTTTCTGGGGCCGGTCATTTGCGGCAACTACGCCAAAAGTCAGACAACTAAATATGAAATTGATCCAAACAAGTCAAATAATTTTTGATTTAAGCAGGTTGCATAAGCAAACATATTTTATCCCGGAAACGATTATGGCGTTTTACAGCGCCATGACGCTTGATATTTAAAAAATATTATGTCAAAAGATATCAAAATTCACAATTCATCAGGGAAAGGGATGCAACCAGATCATGGACAACCGCTACGATCCGAAACATATAGAACCCAAATGGCAATCGCACTGGGAAACAAACCGCCAGTTCAAGGTCACGGAAGACCCGACCCGGAAAAAATATTATTTACTGGAAATGTTTCCCTACCCTTCGGGAAAAATTCATATGGGCCATGTCCGAAATTACACCATCGGCGATGTGGTGGCCCGCTATAAAACCATGAAGGGGTTTAATGTGCTCCATCCCATGGGCTGGGACGCGTTCGGCATGCCGGCGGAAAACGCCGCCATCGCCAACAACACCCATCCGGCGGCCTGGACCTATGACAATATCGCTTATATGAAAGAGCAGCTCAAGCAGCTCGGTTTCAGTTACGACTGGGACCGGGAGGTCACCACCTGCCGGCCCGAATACTACCGGTGGGAGCAATGGCTGTTTATCCAGATGTTTAAAAAAGGCATGGCTTATCGCAAGGAGTCTTACGTCAACTGGTGCGATCCCTGCCAGACCGTGCTTGCCAATGAACAGGTGGAAGCCGGGGCCTGCTGGCGGTGCGGACAGCCGGTGCGCCAGAAAAAGCTCTCCCAGTGGTTTTTTAAAATTACCGATTATGCCCAAGATCTGGTGGATTTTTGCGAAAAACTCCCCGGATGGCCGGACAAGGTCACCACCATGCAGAAAAACTGGATCGGCCGGAGCACGGGGGCGGAAATCCTGTTTGCCGTGGAGAATTCCGACCTTTCCATTCCCGTGTTCACCACGCGTCATGATACGGTTTTCGGGGCCACGTTCATGTGCCTGGCACCGGAACATCCCATGGTGGGTATTTTGTCCAGGGGCACCTCCCAGGAAAAAGTGGTTGACGAATTTGTCCAGCGCATGGCCATGCAGAACCGGTCTTCCCAAATGCTGGAAACCTATGAAAAAGAAGGGGTATTTACCGGGGCCTGGTGCATCAATCCCATGACCGGCAGGCGCATGCCGGTGTATACGGCCAATTTCGCCCTCATGGAATACGGCACCGGCGCGGTCATGTCCGTGCCGGCTCATGACCAGCGGGATTATGATTTTGCCAAAAAATACGGTCTGAACATTATCGTGGTCATATGCCCCGAAGGCATGGACGCAGGTGACGTGGCCCGCACGGAAGCCTATACCGGTCCCGGGTTGATGGTCAATTCCGGGGAATTTAACGGCATGATTAATAAAGCGGCGCAGGAAAAAATTGCGGATTATCTGGAAGCCAACGTTTTGGGCAAACGGACGATCAGTTTCCGGCTGCGGGACTGGGGCATTTCCCGGCAGCGATTCTGGGGCACGCCGGTGCCCATGATTCACTGCGATGACTGCGGCATTGTGCCGGTGGCGGAAGCCGACCTGCCCATTATTTTGCCCGAAAATGTCGCATTGCTGGAAGGCGGCGGCTCACCGCTGTCCAGGCTGGATGATTTCGTCAATACCACCTGCCCCCAATGCGGCAAAAAGGCCCGGCGGGAAACCGACACCATGGATACGTTTGTGGAATCCTCCTGGTATTTTGAACGGTATTGCAGCCCCGGCTGCCATACGGCCATGTTCGACAAATCCGCGGTGGATTACTGGATGCCGGTGGATCAGTATATCGGGGGCGTGGAACACGCGGTGCTGCATTTGCTTTACTCGCGATATTTCACCCGGGTGCTCCACGACATGGGTCTCACGGATTTTAAGGAGCCGTTCACCCGGCTGCTCACCCAGGGCATGGTGTGCAAGGAAACCCTGACCTGCCCCGAACACGGATTTTTATTTCCCCAGGAGGCGCGGGCGGAAGGGAATAAATTCTTCTGCACCCGATGCAACAGTGAGGCCGCCATGGGCCGGGTGGAAAAAATGTCCAAATCCAAAAAAAACGTGATTGACCCCAACACATTGCTTCAGGAATACGGGGCCGATACGGTCCGGCTGTTCTGCCTGTTTGCCGCACCGCCGGAAAGGGACCTGGAATGGAGTGAACAAGGGGTTGACGGCGGTTTCCGGTTTTTGAACCGCATCTGGCGCCTGGCCAATGACTGGATGGCCGCGATCAGAGATGCAGCACCCTATGCCGGACCTGTGGGGCCGCTGGAAGGGGACTTCAAGGACCTGTTTCATAAAACCCATGTCACCATTCAAAAGGTTTCGGGTGATATTGAAGACCGCTTTCATTTCAACACGGCCATCTCTGCCGTCATGGAACTGGTCAACCGGATGTACACCATCAATATCAACGGGGCGGATGCCGCCGGGGCGGGTGTGATGCGCACGGCCCTTGAATCCGTGATCCTGCTCATGTCTCCCATTGTGCCCCATTTTGCGGAAGAACTCTGGGAAGCGCTGGGCCATGCTCCGGGCAGCCTGGCCGCGACCCCATGGCCCGCATACCGGGAGGACGCCCTGGCCACCGACACCATCCTGGTGGTGGTGCAGGTCAACGGCAAACTCCGGGGCAAATTTCAGATCGCCGCCGATACCGATGATGAAACTATTAAAGAAATGGCGATGGCCGATGAAAATGTCGTCCGGTCCATTGGGAGCCAGCCGGTCAAAAAAATCATTGTGGTTAAGAAGAAACTGGTCAACATCGTTGTTTAGATATATCGGAGAAATGAGGATTGTGTCACGTTCTAACAGTTACATGGCGATATTATGGCTGCTGTGCGCGGTGATGGCCGGCTGCGGCTACCGGTTTTCCGGGGGCGGCGACCTGCCCGGCGGCATCCGTAACTTAAGCGTTGGCGTATTTGAAAACAAAACCCGTGAGAACGGCCTGGAAACCAGGATCGCCGATGATCTGATTGATCAGTTTTCGCGACATAAAAATATTAAACTGACCGACAAAACCACGTCCGACGGGCATCTCACCGGCATCATCCGATCGGCGAAAGTCACCACCGTCACCCATGTGACCACCAGTGTGTCCGCTGAACGGCGGATTCAGGTAACGATGGATGTGAAATTAACGGCGGTCTCAGATGGACGGTTGCTCTGGTCCGCCAAAGCCATCTCCGCCTATGAAACCTATGCGGTGGCGTCGGAAAAATACGGGACGGAACAAAATAAGAAATCCGCTCTGGCAACCCTTTCAAGTCGGGTTGCCGAACGGATTTATTATCAATTAACGGATAATTTTTAAATTAAAACTCCCGGCGATATATTTCAGTACAGCCGGTTAAAGGCCGGACGAAAAAATCAGGCGGCGGTGAGCCGGGCGGCCCGTTTTGTCAGCCGGGAAATTTTTCTGGCAGCGGTCCGATGATGGATGACCCCTTTTTTGGAAGCCTTATCAATCACCGATTTGGCCGCGTTTACCTCAGCGGCGGAGATCTCTGCGCCACTTGCCGGGGTCAGAAGTGCGATCTTTTTCACAACATTTTTAATGCGTGTCTTGACCGTCCGATTGCGCAGACGCTGTTTTTGATTTTGGAGATTCCGTTTTACCGCAGATTTATGATTTGCCAATGTTACACTCCTTTAAGCTGGTTTTTAAAAAATATAAATGCTATAAATATCCGCTCGAGCCGGTCGTGTCAAGTTTTTTATGGAGTTAATTTTCAACCGGCCCCAAAAGCCGGGATTTGAAATAAATTTTAACCTTTGCCGGAAAAGGATAAATCGTGTTGCCGTGAAATTATATCAATCAATTATCGCGTTTATTATCGCTTCAATGCTCATCGCCGCCTACTTTTTTCTCGTCATCCGGGGGGATAAAGGCTGGAACGAATTAAACGCCATGAAACTGGAAGTCAACACATTAAAGGCCCAGAATGAGGCAATTTCCAAAAAAAATACGGAATTGCAGCAAAAGGTCAACCGCCTGAAAAACGACCCGGGATTTCTGGAGGATATCGCACGCCAGGAGCTCAAAGTGATCGCCAAGGATGAGATCGTCTTTAAATTCAAAAAAGAGGAGGCCGACGGCCATGAATAAACCGTCTTACCCTTACACCCGGACACTGGCCAGGCTGTATGCGGATCAGGGCTACCATGATAAGGCCATTGAAATTTATCAATATTTAATTCAAAAATGTCCGGGACGGAAAGATATTCTGGATGATTTTGCAGCGACCAAAATCAGGACCCGGCAGGTCAAAACCACCAACGAACCCAAACTGGCCCTGCGGTTTCAAGAATGGCTGGATTTATTGACCAAATACAAACAGGTGCGGGAATCCGTACACAACAGCCATAACCAACTATAAAAAAACCGCCTGGTCCATCACGATTTTTTGTCCGTCTTTCCGAATGCTGGCCGCCGCTGTCACCGGGTCATGTTCAAAACACAAAATCCAGTTTTCAGCAACTGCACGATTCAGAAAGGCTGCTTTTTCATCCATAATGCCGATGGGGTGATTATCATAGGCCATGTGCCAGGGGATGGGAAGATGCGCGGCAGTGGGAATCAAATCCGCACAAAAAAACAACGACCGGCCCGGTCCTGAAATCAGCGGATGCTGCTGGCCGGCGGTATGGCCGTTTGTCACAATCAGATCAATGCCCTCAAAAAAATCATCCACCGGCCCATCCAGGAGATTCAACACACTGTGTTCCAGAAGGGGTAAAAAATTATCCGGAATATAGCTGGAACGGTCCCGGAGGGACGGGTGGCAGGCAAGATCCCACTGGGATTTTTGCACATGATACGCGGCGTTGGGGAATGTCGGCCTCACCTTGCCGCCCGCAAGGATGGTGGAGCCGCCGGCATGGTCAAAATGCAGGTGGGTGAGGATGACATCCGTAATATCCGCGGCAGAGAGGCTAAGCGGCGCCAGCCGTTCGTCCATGGATTGGGCGGATACCGCAATCCCATATATTTTTTTGAACCTGGCCGGAAGCTTGTCCCCTACCCCGTTATCCACCAGAATCACCCGGCCCCTGCCGCGGATCACCAGGGACCGGGATGTCAGGGGGATTCGGTTTTCAGAATCGGCGGGGATCTCCTTCTCCCACAATTTTTTCGGCACCACCCCGAACATGGCGCCACCATCGAGTAAAAACGAATCCATCACCACCGTGGAACAATCGTAATCGCCGAATTGCATACCTAAACCTTACCGTGAATTAATTCGGTGACGCCTCTTACTCTTATACATATTTCTCAAATTCAGAGAAGGTAAGGCCCGCCAAACGTATCAGACTGCGAAGTGTCCCTTTTGCAATTTCTTTATGATTTGGAATAGACAATGTTATCGTCCCATCATCTTTGATCATAATGATATGACTGCCTTTTTGACGGGCCACCTTCCATCCGATTTTTTCGAATATTCTCACAACCTCTTTGCCGCTTAAAACCCGCATCAGGCGGCGATCTCCACCTGTCTTGTCTCGATTGTCAGAGGCAATCCTCTTTCAGCCCGTACTTCCAGACAGAGATGAATAGCCTCTGTTACATTTTTTATGGCTTCCTCTTTTGTTGCCCCCTGACTGACACAACCTGGAACAGAAGGACATTCCGCGATCCATATACCGTCTTCATCCCTATCAAGCGTCACCATAAATTTCATTCTTACACCTTTTTCCTCTCCCTATATCGCATTCCCTTTTGTTCGGTTTCCCGATATAGCGCACTCAGCTTGTCAAAACCCTTTCGAAACCGCCTAAAGCGGCTTCTTTTTCTTAAAAGAATTTAAAATATCCCGGATGGATTCGGAACCTTCCTCTGCCTGAAGGTATTTAACGACCTTTAAGGCGGTCTTTCCGATAACCGGGATGCGCCAGATATAAGGAACTGTAAAATCAACATTCAACAGATTGGAAGCGCCGGGGCGGAGATTTTTTGCATTGGTTGCCTGGGTGTCCCGTTCGGAAATCAGCGCATCCAGCGAAAACTTGATCTGGAGGCCTGAACGCTTCCCTTTGCTGTCGCCGGCCGCCTTCCTGTGGCTCGATTTCTTGGCGGAATCGTCTTTTTTTTCAGATTTTTCCAGGCCTTCAATCACTTCAAACGCCCGATCGACCTTCTTGTCACGCAGATTATTTGTTGTCATCACATTCTCTCCCCATTGAAATAATGGTTTGCGATATTTTTTCAATATCCTCTATGGCCCTGGCGACCTGCTGGGTATACTTTTTATTGGATTCCACCAGCTTTGCGTATTCATTGAGATTGAATCCCTTGCGGTTGAAATTCTCATACACCGTGCGGGCCGGAAAAACCGCCGGCAGGCAGGATATCTGGGCGGGCAGGATCTCCTCAAAATAATTAAAACAATGCCGCAGGTTTACCAGCGGGTGGGTAAATACCGGAAGCACATGGAACTGTCCTTTTTTTTCGGGAACCGCCCGGATAATCTCCTTGATGATGGGATACAGATTGCTCATAAAGGCGGATTCATCGTTGGTGGACATGCGCATGGGAATGATCACCAGATCACAAAACGCACACGCGAACCGGGTGTGGAGCTTGCCCGTGCTCTCCCCTGGAATATCCATAATCATCAATTCGTTATAATCGGATATGGATTTGATCCCCTGCTGAAACACTTCCTTCTGGGTGCTGGAGATGTGATGGAAGGAGACGTTTCCCGGATCCAGCCCCATTTCATCGCGTTCTTCCCACCAGCCCTTCAGCGTGCCCTGGGGATCGAGTTCCACCAGGGCAATGGATGAAAACCGGCGGTTCATGCTTCCTGAAAACGCCGTATTAACGGCCAGCGTACTTTTTCCGGTCCCGCCCTTTGTCTGCACAAAACCAATAATCATAAATTATCTCAATTCCTTATCGGATGAATTAGCAGGATTGCCGTCTATCTGCCGCCGACGGACCGTTTCTTTTTAGAACTTTTCACCTCCGGCTGCTGCTGCCGGGCTTCCCGGGCCAGTCTCGCGACTTCGGCGATATCCGAATCCGAATAAACCCCATTCACACCGGATATGGCCGCAAGCCGCATCCCGTGTTTAAGTCCCAGCTTATAAATTTCCTTGACTTTCTGCCATTCGATATCACGGCCGATGGTAAAAATTTCATACCGGCCCTCCAGCGCCAGAACAATCGTTTCCGCGAGACAGGCGTAAGCCACTTTCGGGGGCAGACCGATATCTTTCATTTCCACGTTATCCCCCGGCAGCAGGATTTCACCGGACTCGATGACCAGCACATCCGGACGCTTGGCGACATCTTCCGCGCTGAGATCCAGGGGCCTGGCTACATCGGTGATCACGCATCCGGGCTTGACCTTCAAAATATCAATAACGCTCTTGCCGCCGCCCGCGGAGGTCGCCGTCACAATCACATCCATATCCGTCAGATACTTGTCCGCCCGGGTGGAAATTTCGATATTGGTGTCCGGGGTTTCATCCAGGATGGATTCCTTTAACGCCAGCAGCTTCGAATGCCGGACATCAATCATGTACAAATCCGTAAACGCCATGGCCAGCAGACGACAGCACACGGACCCGATGGCGCCCGTGGCCCCCACCACCATGGTTTTGGCTTTGAGCTTTTTGCCTCTTTCAACGTTAATCAGCCCCATGCGCCGCACCGCATCCGCTGCGGCCCAGAGCGCGCCGGAGGCGCTGTAGCTGTTGCCGGTGGTGATGGGGATATCCGCCAGCTTGGCCACGGTTTTTCCAGCATCGCCCACCACCTTGGTGAATGCGCCCAGGCCCATAATCTGCGCCCCCAGCCGTTTGGCCATTTTAGCGGCCTGAAGGAGCCGCTTGTACGTGAATTCCGCATCATGGGCAAGCATTTGCTTCGGGGTTCCCCCCACGGTGATCAGCCAGCCTTCGGTCTCCACACCGGTGGGGGATTTGATCCCGGTGACCTTGGAATACACAAAGGGCGGCGAATACGCGATAATCTTCTCCACCGCATCCATGAATCCGGACGGCGCATATCTTGCAGCCAGTTGAATCACCGGATCCTTTTTCAATTGTTCCTGGGACAGGGGGTGAATGACAAACGCAAACCGATTGACCCGCCGGAACTCACCCTGGGGATAAATAACCCTGGGATCCAGATGCTGTACACTGATGACCTCCAGGAGATCGTCCTCTGTAATCGCGTCCAGAGGAATGTCCAGGGCTGCGGTAATCATGGCTTCCAGCACATTGAATCCCACTACCTGTTCAAGAATTTTCGGCGTGCAGTCAATTATGACATCCACTCCCCGTTCCTGCAGAAACTGAATGCGGTCCTCATAAACGGTTGCAGTAATGATGGTTTTGCCGCCCAACTCCTCAAGGCCGCAGTCTTTCAGGTATTCATAAAAATTATAAGTGGGCACCACAATAATATTGGCCTTCTGGATGGCCTTGCGGCGAAGGTAATCATTCCACTGGCGAAGGGGTGTGGTGGATGACGCGAATCGTTTGCTGGGCACCCATTCCAGGATATCATGCATGCCCTTGGCATACATTTCAAGGTCTTCAATGGAATTCAAGAACTTGGGAATGCCGTTTTCAAACAGGGGATCCGCAAACGTCATGTTGTCGGTGTATTCGGAAATCACTTTAGCGATATTATAGTTGAGGAGCCCGGACAGAAAAAGGACTTTGGTGTGATTAAAATAATTATTGCCGAAAGAAAACTGCAGATGACGAATGGCCCATTCAAAAGAAACCCGGCGTAGTTTCTCTCCGGTGGTCACCGGTGATGTAATCTGGGATTTCAGACTTTGCACCTTGCGCGCCTGCTTTTCAATGGCCCGGCTCGAACCGATGGCGTAATTAAAATTCAACCCCCCCAGACTAATGGCGTTCGCTTCCGAATCCCATTGTTTCAGGAGATCCGCCGCAATGTCCACATCCCCATCCGTGCCGATACGCTTGATCGTAAATTGCTGCCCCAAAAATTCGGTGGCGAATTCATAATCATCTTTACTGCTGCCAAGACTGATGCTGATAATCTGCTTCACGGAACCTCCTGTTTCTAATTGCTTGATCCATTATTACGAATGGCGTTTGCCGGGCAAACGTCCATTGCTTCGACACATAACCCTTCCTGGGTTTCATTTTCCGGCTGTTTATACACATAACTGTTTCCCACAGCCAGCTCCGGATCGTCGTTTTCCCTGAAATTGTCCGGCGCAATGGCCGAACACAGCGAGCAACCGATGCAGACTTTGGCCACAAAATACCTGCCCGGCACATTTTCCTCAAATTTCTCCGTTTGATCCGACATGAAAAAAGATTGTCTCCCCTGTTGTTTTTTCGACAGGTTGATTACCCGGGAACTATTTTATTTCCGATTGGCAAGAACAGCGTTCATGCTGATGGTCATTGTTTTTTACCGGATATTATATGAAAGAAAAAGATCTAAGTCAATACTCGCATTGATTCCGCTTGTCAAATAGAAAAACTTAACGTTTTCGTAAGGTTCCAGCAGGTTAACGCCGGTGAAAAGGAATGACCGGCAACCGCTCAATGAAATAAAACACCCGGCCGACGGTCGCCGGCCGGGTGTTTGTAACACATTATATTTTTTATGTATAGCTTCGGCGCACGGCCTTCATCCACCCGTCATACAAGGCCTGGCGCTGACTTTCAGGCATCCGGCTCTCCCAGGTTTTATGGACCGCCCACTGGGTTTTCAGTTCCGACTGGTCTTTCCAGAACCCCACCGCGAGCCCGGCTGCATACGCGGCCCCGAGCACGGAAGTTTCACGGTTTTTGGGGCAAATCACCGGGATATTGAGAATATCTGCCTGGAACTGCATCAGCAGTTCATTCTGCACCATGCCGCCATCCACTTTCAAGGCAGTCAGATGAATGCCCGAGTCTTTTTCCATGGCCTCAAAAATTTCCCGGGCCTGATAGGCGCTGGCCTCAATCACGGCCCGGGCGATATGCCCTTTATGGATATAGTGGGTCAGGCCGGTGATGATGCCCCGGGCGTCGCTGCGCCAGTGGGGGGCGAAAAGCCCTGAAAACGCGGGCACGAAATAAATGCCGCCGTTATCTTCCACGGTTCGGGCCAATTCCTCAATATCATGGGATTCCTTGATCAACCCGAGGTTGTCCCGGAACCACTGGACCAGGGAACCGGCAATGGCGATGCTGCCTTCCAGGGCGTACACCGCCGGCTGTCCGCCGATTTTGTATCCCACGGTGGTCAGCAGACCGAATTTGGACTGAACGCTCTTTTCACCTGTGTTGAGCAGCATGAAACACCCGGTGCCATAGGTATTTTTGGCTTCTCCGGGGGTAAAACAGGTTTGCCCGAAAAGGGCTGCCTGCTGGTCCCCCAAATCCCCGGAAACCGGGATTTTATCCCCGAACGGGCCGGAAGCGCTGGTGTATCCATAGATTTCGCTGGAGGATTTGATATCCGGCAGCATCTGCCTTGGGACGCCCATCACCTTCAACATGTCCGGGTCCCAGTCCAGGGTCGTAAGATTCATGAGCATGGTCCGGCTGGCGTTGGTGACATCCGTCACATGAACGCCGCCTTCCGGCCCTCCGGTCAGCCACCAGATCAGCCAGGTATCCATGGTGCCGAAAATGGCATCTCCCGCCTCAACCGCCTGTTTCACCCCATCCACATTCTCCATCACCCACTTGATTTTGGGCCCTGAAAAATAGGTCGCCAGGGGCAGGCCCACTTTTTCCCGAAAGCAGTCCATATTTCCCCGGACCGCCATTGTTTTACACAATTCTTCGGTGCGGGTGTCCTGCCACACAATGGCATTATAATACGGCTGACCGGTTCTGCGATTCCAGACCACCGTGGTTTCCCGCTGATTGGTAATCCCGATGGCCGAGAGCTGGTCCCGGTTGATGGCGGCTTTCCGGAGCCCCATTTTAACAACATCATTCACCCGGTCCTTTATTTCCACCGGGTCATGTTCCACCCAGCCGGGCCGGGGATATATCTGCCGGTGCTCCAGTTGGTGCATGGCAACAACGGCGCCCTGGTAATTAAAAATAAAAAATCGCGAACTGGTGGTTCCCTGGTCAATGGCCCCGACATATCTTTCTGTTGGCATACGGCTTTGTCCTCCTTCAGCGCCCGACTCGTTCATGTTGACTGGTTTTTCCGATTGTTTAAATTCACATATCCTTCCAGAATCGTAAAGTATTATTTGTGAAAATGAGCGTGTTCATTAAATTTTCCATTACGGCAAAGCGCAACATGCAATCACGCCGATGGATTTTTAATAAATTGAACAATCCCGTAAAAAGAATATTGATAAATTTTAAGAACAATATATTGTGGGTACACTTCAAATTTTTTACCATATCCTGTGGTCAAAATTTTGATTTTCGACTTTTTACGGGGGCAACAAATTTACTGTGTAAAGAAATCAGAAATATGTGTTATATAGATAGATTAATATTTTCGACAGCTTTATGATGTTTTAAACGGACGTCCCGCTCTTGATAAAAAGGGAACAGGAATGAAAGAAACCAACGCATTAAGCGCTCAAACGGCAACCCCCATCAGCCTTCCCGTGGCGACAAAGACACCCCCGGCATCCGCCCCGGTCGCCATGCAGATCACCCCGCAAATGGCCGCACGGGAACCCATGATCAACCGCCCGGCCCTGGTTCCCCGATTTCCCTGGGATATCGCCTCCGCCGCCACGACCCGGCTGAAATTGGCCGGAAAGACGTCAGTCCGTTTTCTCACCAATGACCTTCTCGCCCACTGGTTTAATGCCACATACGACTTCTACAGCCGGTTTTATGAAGGCCAGCTGCGGTTAGGGCTTCCGGTGTCCAAGGAACTGATCAAAACCCAGGATGAAATACGCTCCGTGGCAGCCGGGAAACTCGCCCTGACCCTGTTCCATATTTTCCTCCGGGTGACCGGAACCCGGATCCCCCGGCATCAGATTAAATACATCATCATCAGCGACATTGAGGCCGGGAATCTCAAGTTAACCGAAAACGTCATTATCCTGACCCGAAAGCAGTTGAAACACCTGACCATCAACCGGTTCAAAATCCCCGCTTATTTTTTCACCGATATTCTGGAAGAAGCCACCCGGCGCCGCATCCTTATCGAGACCCTGAAAACCAATCGCCTGCCCGCTTACTTTGACAGTGAAATTGAAGAAAATACGAAAAACGGCCGGGGGGATTATGAAATCGTCTATTACCGGGACTATACGGACGAAGGCAAGGAAATCAAATTCCGGCGGATGGTCAGCATCGAGGATGTAACTTCCGGGGACACCCGTCCCTCTATCGTGCTGGTGCCCGGTTTTTCCAACAACAGCAACTGTTATGATCTGACCAGCCAGCAATCCCTGGCCAAGGATTTGGCCGACAAGAAATACTGGGTCTATCTTTTTGATCCCAGGGGCATGGGCATCAATCATGGAAAATTCGATCCGCTGTACACCGTGGATACGCTCATTGACCATGACCTGCCGACAGTGCTCAATTTTATCTATACCCGGAGCAAAAACAAGCCTTCCATTCTGGTCGGGCACAGCATGGGCGGCATTATCTCCGAGAATATGGTGCTCACCTGGAGTGTCCGGCAGCAGTTAAACGCCCTGAAGGATTTGAACAACCAGCAAAAAGCATGGCTGAACCAGATTTTGCCGACCACAGAGGAATCGGCCCGGAATTTAAAGCAGGTGCGGGCCGTTGTTTCATTGGGATCTCCCAAATTTTTTAATAAAACCTCCCACGCCGTTTTCCCGCTGTTGCTCTGGCTCAACCATCTGGCGCGCATTTTCCACCTCCAGCATGTTCCGGTTAAAAACTGCCTTCAGTCCATGATGCGCTATCCGGGGCTCAGCGACATGACCCAGATGCTTTTAAACAGTGATATCGGAGAGTTAAACTTTATACTGTGCCCGGAAAACCACCGTTCCAATAAGGTTTTCACCAAACTGTATGTGAATAAAGTTCTGGAATCCGTGCCGCTGGGCCTGGGATTCCAGTTTTTAAAAGCAATATACAACGGCGAGGGGTTCAAACGCATGGACCAGAGCCGCTTTAATTATACGACGCACCTCAATTTATTTCCAAAAGATATTCCCGTATTCCACTTCTGGGGTTCCAAAGATCCGCTGGCACCCCCGGATAACCTGCAATTCAGCAAACTCTACCCCCACCGGTCCAAAAAGATTTATTATGTTGAAAAGCCGGAAGATGTTGAAAAAATAGAAATTTCTTCAAGGAGAAGTCAGGTTGTGGACTTTGTGATCGAAGGCGCCAGCCACCTGGATCTCCTGTATGGCAGACTCGCAGAGGGAATCGTCAAGCCGCTCCTGATGAAAATCATTGAGCAGGCCTGGGATAACTGGACGTATGAAGGAAATACGGCGGAAGAAGAATAGGGTAAAAAAAAAGGAGCCTCATGAAACGTTTAATCAATGAAGCGGGCCAGGCGGCGTTCGGCGTTTTCGATACGCCGGTGGATGAAATCAATTACAAAAATTATGCACTTTCCACACCCATGGGATTTCGCCTGCCGAAAGTGTTTAATTCCTTAAAATTCAACCAGTTCGTTTTTTTCGGCCTCACCGGGCCGGATGTGATGGCGGGCCTGGCGGTGGTGGATTTAAAATACCTGTCTAATGCATTTCTCTATGTCTACGACCGGAAAGAGGGATTGGTGGTCGAGGTCAACAAGACCATTGTGCCCTTCAGCCGCAAAATTTTTATCAGCCCCACCCCGGAAAACCTTTCCTGCGGATTTTCCTTCGGAGGGCTGTCCGCATCCATGCAGGGCAATAAAATCTCCGCCAAATCCAAATCCATCGAGCTGGACATCACGATGGATTTGCGGGACACGGCACCTCTGCGTGTCTGCACCCGGGCCGGATATAAAGGCTGGACCTACACCCGGAAAACCTCCCCCATCCCCCTGACCGGAACCCTTACCTTCAACGGCCGGCGTGTGGATCTGTCTTCCCCGGCCCACATGGGCCTGATGGACTGGACTGCCGGGTTCATGCGCCGGCAAACCTTCTGGAACTGGGCGGCCATCGCAGCCACACTAAAGGATGGCCGGCCCCTGGGCCTGAATCTGTCCTGCGGGGTCAATGAAACGAGTTTTACGGAAAACGCTTTCTGGATCGACGGGCATCTGACCAAAGTCAGCACCGTGCTTTTCGAATTTGACCCGGACAATTTCTACGCCCCCTGGACCATCACATCCCCGGACAAAAAAATCAACCTGACCTTCCGGGCCGGTCAGCACCGGGCGGAAAACATCAATGCCGGCGTGGTGGCCACAAAATTCAACCAGATGATGGGAGTTTTTAATGGAACCCTCACCACGGATGAGGGGGAAGTCATTGCCATCGCCGACTGCCCCGGCTGGACCGAAGACCATTACGCCAAATGGTGATGCGGGCTGGACCGGTCATCGCATTCTGTCTTTCCAGTATTGCGGATGGATGAAAAACGTATCTCATTTGGAGAGACGGTCACGAATTGATTTAAATACCTCCTCTCCGGAAATCGCCTGAACCTTACCGGACTTTATTTCCCCAATCCGCATCTCGGCTTCCGCTGCCCATAGCGCATCGATTTCCGCCTGAGAAGGATTCAAGCTATTGAGCAGACTTTCGATAAGCCGCGTTTTTAAATCGATCGGCAATGATTCGGCCATTGATATGAGTTTATTGGCATCTAACATATTTTTTATTCTCCCAATTTTAAAAAAAATTATCAGACAACGCGAATTTAAAGTCAAATCAATTCGGGACACGGTTGTCTTGTTAAAAAATCCCTTCCGCTCCCTTGCTTTTTTGAAGATCGTTTTTATTTTGTTTGCCGAAAGCACTATCCATTTATAAATCGCAGCAAGGAGCAGGCAACATGGGTAATCAACTCCGAACCACCGTCCTCATGGCCGCCATGACGGCGGTGATCATGGGGGTGGGCAACATGATGGGCGGAAGAAACGGCATGATGATCGCCCTGATCTTTGCCGGGGGCATGAACTTTTTTTCCTACTGGTATTCGGATAAAATCGTCCTGAGAATGTATAAGGCCCGGGAAGCCACTCCGGAACAGGAGCCTCTGGTGTATCGCATCGTGGAAGTGCTCTCCAGAGAAGCGGGGCTTCCCATGCCAAAGGTGTATGTCATTCCCCAGGATTCGCGCCCAATGCCTTCGCCACCGGCCGGAACCCGGAAAACGCGGTGGTGGCCGTCACCGAAGGCCTGCTGCGCACCATGAACCCGGATGAACTGGCCGGGGTTCTGGCCCATGAACTGGGGCACGTCAAAAATCGGGACATCCTCATCGGCACCATCGCCGCCACCATGGCCGGGGCCATTATGATGATCGCCAGCATGGCCAGATGGTCTGCGATTTTCGGCGGGTTCCGGAGCAGCGATGAGGAAGGCGGCGGCGGGGCCATCAGCATGATTGTCATGGCCATTATCGCGCCCATTGCCGCCATGCTCATTCAAATGGCGATTTCCCGGTCCCGGGAATATCTGGCGGACAGCACGGCGGCGGGCATCACCGGAAACCCCGAGGGACTGGCCGGCGCCCTTGAAAAACTTGGGGCCTATTCCCGGCAGATTCCCATGCACGCGGAACCGGCCACCGCCCACATGTTCATCACCAACCCCTTGGCTGGAAGCAGCCTCATGAACCTGTTTTCCACCCATCCGCCCATTGAAGAACGGGTGGCCCGGCTCCGGGGCACACGCATCGTCCGGTCGGGTGATAGCACTCCGTCATCCGGCGCTTCCATGTCCGATCAGGCCAAAAATTTCTGGGATAATTTGAAATAATGAATGAGACTCTGAAACAGGCCATATTCAATGCAGTGGCAAACGAGCCGTTTGCCCGGAAAATGGGAATGAAACTGGTTGAACTCAAACGCGGGTACTCAAAGGTTGAAATGGATTATCTGCCCGAATCCATGAATAATATTTATGACCGGGCCCACGGCGGGGCCATCTATGCCCTGATCGACGAAGCCTTTGAAACCGCCTGTCAAACCCACGGCACGGTGGCGGTGGCCTTAAACGTCAGCGTCTCCTACACCGCCAGCCCGGAACCCGGCGCTCGCCTTACCGCCGAAGCAAAGGAAATCAGCCTGACCAAAAAAATCGCCCACTACGATATTTCCGTGACCGACCATAGCGGCAATCTCATCGCCACCAGCCGCACCATCGCCTTCCGCACCGGAAAGCCCATTCCCTTTTATGAGCATCATGATGCGACACCGGAAGGTGACGCCCGGAAAGCAAAAACCGCATCCTGAAGCATTTGCCGGCGCTGCTTCAGTAAATCTGATGATGATGCCCCACATCCACCAAAATGATCTCTTTCCCAACAATGATCATCTCAATCGTGATGCGGTATGAAAGATTGATGGAAACCGAGCACAAACCTTCAAGCGTTCCCTTCAGGGCATGCAACCGTAACGAGGGATGGTAAGGGTTCAATTCAAGAAGCTTTAATGCCTTTTCATACTGGGCCGTCATATCCGGATGCTGCTTTAGAAATTTTGCGGCTCTCTTAATATAACTATCGGTATAAATAAGTTTATATGGCATCAGTAATCCGTTTGATATGCTCATCCACACTTTCGACAATCACATTGCCGGATGCGACATCCGCTCTTGCCTGGTGCACCGCAGCTTCCAGTTCGCATTCCCTGAGATAATTATAATGTTCCACATCCATGACGACAAACCGTTCTTTGCCGCGAACCGTGATAATCGCTTCTCCGATTTCCCCAAGTCCGTCTTCAATGGCGGAAACGCCTTTTGTTTTTAAATCATTCGCGGAAATATGCATTGCGCCCTCCTTATTTCAACATAATGGCACCCATTTCATTGCTCCAACAAATCAATCGTACTTTTTATCGTATTATTTTAAATGCGGTTTGCCATGCAGTCAAGATATATATGAAAACCGGAGCAAGGATTCAATCCGGAAGCACGTCAAAAAAACTTTGCCTCTCTCCGGAAATTTCATTTGGCCATTGCCGCCAGTTGCTTTATATTATTCTTAAGTTCCCGTACTCGGCACAATAATAATTTACAGCGCGAGGTGGTGTATTTATGCAAAGCAAAATCGCGTCCGCCACCGGCATTCTCCATGAACCGGTGGCCATTCTGTTTTCAAACCACAAACCACAAAACGCCCGGCAGTTCCAGGAAGGCAAATGGGGTTGCGTGATGTTCATGCTGGGGGCGGCCGTCAACGGCGACATCGCTGTGTTTGACCGCAAAACCTTCGGATGCCAAGGCGGCGGGGTCGGTCTGGGATTCGGCAACCAGTACCAAAATTTTCCGGGCGGCGAAGACTGTTTCTGCCGGTTTCTGTCCACCGGCAACGACGGCTGGGAACGGGGCCGGCAGGCGGCGGAGAGCGTCAAACCCTATCTGCGGCCCGAGGCGTTCGACCATTTTCTCCACGGTGAGCGGTATGTGAAATCCCCCGAGCTGGTGAAAAAATTCATCGAATCCCTTCCCATTGTGGACATCCCTTATGAATACGTCATTTTCAAACCTTTAAAACTGGTGGACCCGGCCCTGGAAAAACCGGAAGTGATCGTTTTTCTGGGAGATATGAACCAGATCGCCGCCCTGACCATTCTGGCGAATTATCACCGGGGGACCAATGATAACGTCATTTATCCCTGGGCCGCCGGGTGCCAGTCCATCGGCATCTATGCGTTTCGCGAAGCAGCGTCCGAAACGCCCCGGGCGGTGCTCGGCTTAAACGACATTTCCGCCCGCCTGACCCTGAAACGGGTGCTAAAAGATGAGGTGATGAGCTTTGCAATTCCCTACCCCCTGTTTCTGGAAATGGAAACAAACGTTGAACACAGTTTTCTGGAACAGCCCACTTGGAAAGCGTTGATTGGGAGCAAATGATGCAGGTGTCTTTTAAGGCATCAGGCAATGGCAGACAGGAATGTCTGCCCCACAAATGCAGATGAAGAACCCGGACAGAAAAACCGTATCCCGGCTTGTTGCGCTTCCCAACATCGGGAAAGCCATGGCCGCTGACCTTCAGTTGATCGGCATTGACCATCCCAAAAAACTGATCGGAAAAGACCCGTTTAAGCTGCATCAGGCGCTTTGCGCGGCCACCGGAACCAAACAGGATCCCTGCGTGATTGATGTGTTTATGTCGGTCATTCGTTTTATGGAAGGCGGTGACCCGCTTCCCTGGTGGTCGTTTACCGCGGAACGGAAAAAGCATATCGGACGGAAATATCAGCTTTAACCGACTGATTAAAGGAGGAAGCCCATGAAGCACGTTATCATACTTTCCCTTTTACTGGAAATCGCGGCACCTGCCTTCGCTGCCGGAGAATTCGTGACTTATGCGGTTAACGGAAAACCCTATGAGGGCTATTTCATCAGCACTTCTCCCAATGCCCCGTTGATCCTGCTGATCCATGACTGGGACGGCTTAAACGATTATGAAGTGAAGCGCGCCGGAATGCTGGCGGATCTGGGCTATGCGGTTTTTGCAGCCGACTTGTTCGGCGCAGGCGTCAGGCCCACCGAACTCGATGATAAACGCCGTCTCACCGGGGAATTGTATAAAAACCGCGAAAAAATGCGCGCCCTGATGTATGGTGCGCTGGATTTTGTCAAATCCAAAGGTGCCAATGTCCACAATGCCGTGGCAATGGGATATTGCTTTGGGGGTGCCGCCGTTCTTGAGTTCGCCAGATCCGGCGCGGACATGAAGGGATTTGCCATCTTCCATGGCGGGCTGGAAACACCGGCGGGACAGGACTATTCCAAGGCAAAGGGGAAACTGCTGATTCTCCATGGCGCGGCAGACGAATCCGTAACGATGGATCAGTTTGCCGGGCTTGCCTCAGAACTGGAGAAAAATGGGATTTCGCATGAAATGATTACCTACAGCGGCGCGCCCCATGCCTTTACGGTATTCGGTTCCGATCGGTATCGAGAGGATGCGGATAAAAAGTCCTGGAAACGATTTACGGAGTTTTTGGATGAAACGCTTCACTGAGGATAAGGCTGAACATCGCCAGCTCAGGGACGCCAGCCCATTTTCATGTATTCTTCCGGACGAAAGTTCAGGCCGGTCATGTGATCGGACGCTTCGGACACCAGGAACACGGCCAGGGACGCCAGATGCGCCGGATCCTGCAACTGCCCGTTATCATAGAGTCCCTGGAACCGGTCATGGACCGCCTGGCCCACGGATGCAATGTCCATGGCCCGGATTTCCGCCTGCATGGGGGTGTTCATCACGCCGGGATTGATGGCATTGACCTGGATGCCGAGTTCTTTCAATTCCTCGGAAAGGGAGCGCGTGAGCTGAATGATTCCCGCTTTGGAGACGCCGTAAGCGCAAAACCGGGGAAAGGGCCGCTCGCCTAGCCCTGAAGTGATGTTGAGGATTTTTCCGCGTTTTCTGGCCGCCATGTCCGGTATGACCGCACGGCAGCCGTAGAACGCGCCGTTTAAATTAATATCCAGCGTTTTTTTCCAGGTTTCCGTATCCGCATCCTTCATGAAATTGCCCGGCCCGATGATGGCGGCATTGTTTACCAGGATGTCCGCCGGGCCGAACCGCTGCCGGGTCAGACTGACCATTTCCACAACGTCCTGCTCCCGGGAAACGTCTCCGGCATAGACCATGCTTTTGCCGCCGGATTTTAAAATAACAGCGGCGGCTTTTGAGAGCCCGTCCGCATCCCGGTCCATCAGCGTAACGCACGCGCCTTCTTTGGCGAATGCGCACGCGATTTCCCTTCCCAGACCGCGCCCCGCGCCGGTAACGATGGCGACCTTGTCTTTTAATTTCATGATGCGTTCTCCAAAAGCCCTTTCCCGTTTACCGCCGGTATCAGGCTCATGGCCCTTTCCGCCAGTGCGGTAATGGTCAGGCTCGGGTTGGCCCCGATATTGGCGGACACGGCCGCGCCGTCCGTCACATAAATACCGGGATAGCCGAACAATTCATGCCGGGTGTTGATCACGCCGTTTTCGGGGGATGTTCCCATATGGCATCCCCCCAGGATATGCGCGGTGGTGGCCGTATTGCCGATGCTCTCGGTCAGAATATTTAAAGGCCGGCCACCGGAAACTTCGGCCAGGATCTTGGCGGCATTGTTGGCCACCGGCAGAAACGTGGGCGCGGATTTCCCTTTGACGGCCGCGGATTTGAGCCCGCGCCGGAACAAGAAGGATGCTTTTCGTCCGTAATTGAAGGATATCTGGTTATCGATGTGCTGCATAACGGTCAAAATGGTGACCCGCTTGTGCCAGTTTGCCGCACGCCAGTTTCCAAAGAACCGGGACGGATGGGCCGCAATGGCGCCGATGGTTTTCAGCGACCGGATAAGCGGGTTGGGATGGTCCACCATCGGGCCGGTCAAAAACTTCATGAAATTATAGCCGTTCGGAAACCGGTTCTGGGTGATATGGGTGTGTTCGTCCGGATAAAAATGGGATGAGATGGCCGTGCCGCAGGTGAGATCCAGTTCCGGATCATCGGACAGTACGCCGACAATGGCCTCACTGTTGGTCCGAACCTTTTTCCCAAGCTCCGGAGAGACGGCAGGCAGGGTTTTGGCCACATCCCGGCAGTGAAACAGGAGCTCCAACGTGCCCAGCACGCCCCCTGCCAGCACGATATTTTTCGCCCTGATGGACGGGTATTTCCGGAATGTTTTTAAAGGATGTTTCATTTGAAGCACATACCCGCCCGTTTCCTGGGGCAGGATGCCGGTGACTTTTCGAAACGGGAGAATGACGGCCCCCAGGCGCTGGGCCAGGTAGAGATAGTTTTTATCCAGTGTGTTTTTGGAGCCGTGCGGACATCCGGTCAGGCACCGGCCGCAAAGATGGCAGCCCGTCCGGTGGGGCCCGCTGCCGTTAAAAAACGGGTCCGGGGCCATGACTTCCGGGGTGCCGAAATAAATACCGTTGGGGGTGGGGCCGAAGGTGGATGCGGCCCCCATTTTTTCAGCGGTTTTTTTGAGATATTCGTCCTGAATATCAGTGGCCGGGTTTTCGGTGACCCCCATCATGGCCGCGGCGCTATCATAATGGGGGGCCAGTTCCGTTTTCCAGTCCATTCCCATGGCGGACCAAGCCGGGTCGTTGTAAAACCCATCCTTGGGTTTTAACAGGACCGCGGCATACACATGACTGCCCCCGCCCACACCGACTCCCCGCACCAGTGTGACATGCCGGAAAAAATCCTGGGAAAAATAGCCTGACATACCGAGTGTTGGCATCCAGTTGAGCCGACGAATGTCGCTGTCGCCTTCCTCAATGTCCTCCGGAGTGACTTGGCCGCCCTGCTCCAGAACCACCACTTTATAGCCTTTTTCGGAAAGGCGGAGGGCGGCCACGCTGCCGCCGAACCCGCTGCCGATAACCGCGTAATCATAATCCATTATTATCTCCGGGCACTATTGAATTTTTTAGCATGTAAGGGCGAAAAATTTTTCGCCCCTACTTTCCATACCTTCATATTCGGGAAACATAATAATGGCCGGATGGACGGCAAAGGCTTTGGCAATCTGTTCCGCCCGTTTTTTCCCGATTTCAACCTTTTCATTTTCCAGGAGGCTTAGGTTCGTCGGCGTGACGCCGCAACGTCTGGCAAGTTCCGCCTGAGTACAGCCTTTTAATTCACGAAGCATCCGGATGACTTCACCGGTGGAAAGCGAAACCTGGGGCTTTGCCGGAACAAATTGTGCCTGATCACCTGGCTTCATATCATATCCAAATAATTATGAGGAGTTATGCCGATAACAAAAACAGTGACGATATCACGCTTTACGGTATAGATAATTCTATAATGACTCAAGAAAAAATGTTATACTCAACGGCGGCGACAAGGCAGCAGGCTTAACGTAAAAGATGAATTCCAGGGAGGAAAACCATGACGACAAGAAAAGTCATTATCCGCAAATGCGATTCCTATGATGTGGACACCATTCAGGGCATTATCCGGGAGGGCATGGAAGAACTGAACCAGCGGCCAGCGGGCCGGATTCTCATCAAACCCAATGTGGTGACCGCCAACAAGGACTATATCCACCATTCCTATACGCCCCATGCCATGATCACCGCCATGGTCAACCAGCTCCGGGAAGGCGGCAAAAATCCCGCCATCACCCTCGGCGAATCCGGCGGCATCGGCATTCCCACCCGCATGTTTTACAGCGAAGCGGACTATTATGATCTTGCCCGGCAGTTGAACGTGCCCCTGGTGGATTTCAACGAGGAAGAGACACGGACGGTCCGGCTCCACAAGGCCAAATGGCACAAGACCCTTGAGGTGGCCAAATCCCTCTATGAGGAGGATTATAAGATCTGGATGCCGAAACTGAAATTCCACATCGTCACCAAAATCACCAACGCCCTGAAGCTGAATGTGGGCATCATCACCCACAAGGAACGATTCCTGTATCATGATGACCGGTTGCACGAAAAAATCGTGGATGTCCTGGAAATCGGGTGGCCGGATCTCATCGTCACCGACGCGATCACTATCGGCCGGGGGTTTGAATCCAGCCCGTACCCTGAGCATCTGGGGGCGATACTGATCAGCAATGACGCACTGGCCATGGACGTTGTGGCGTCCCATATCATGAACTACCATCCCGAGGAAGTCCCCTATATGACCGAAGCCCGGGATCGGGGTTACGGGTCCATCGACTTGAGCGACGTCGTCATCACCGGCGATGCCTCCATTGAAGAACTGGCCGCCGTAACAGCGAAACTCCATTCTCCCTTCCAGGATCTTCAGGAGCTGGACACACCCCTGAAATTTTATGAAGGCATCAATAAAAATTCGGGCAACCTCTGCTATGGCGGGTGCATCTGCTCCATCAAGGGATGCCTGGGAACTGCGGAAAAAAAATATGAAGGTAACCTCAAACGGGCGAAAAAAGGGGCCATTGTCATGGGCTTTTACGAGGGGGATGTGGTTCATCCGGGTGAGACAGTGGCCCTTATCGGCGATTGTGCGGGGGTGTCGGGGCGGTTTGAGGCCGGAAAAGTCATAAAGGTCAAGGGCTGCCCCGTCAAGGTGGCTGACCTGATGATCAAAACCCTGCCCCGCCTGGGGTTGAAAAGCCCGGCCTATGACCCGAGGAACGCGGTTCTGCTCATCTGGTTTTCCATTGTGAAACTCTTTATGCAGGCCACCATCCCTTTCCGGCGGAGCGCGAAGATCCGGTATGCAGACTCTATTGTCTTTGGCAGTAATATGATAGGCAGTCATGTTATTAACCGATCTTTATTCACTGCCTGATATAAATTCAATCTTTATGCCAGCCTTCCAACATTCACTATCGTTTCATTTATCCTTTTGATTTTTAATAATATTCACATTAAAAAAAGCGCTTACAAATCGGTCGCTGGCAGCTATAAAAAAGGTCATATTTACCCAGTGGTCATATATGATCTTTTTTCAAACTATGCGGCAGCAGGAGATGTCAGATGAAATATTCCCCGGAAATAAAAGAATTGGTGGTTCAAAAAAAATTCAGCAGGATGTTGTTTACGGGATAAGCACCCCGGGTGGTTATCCCTTGGGGCCTAATTTCCCGAATAAATTATAACGAGGCTTTGCCAGGGAGTTGGATGTCCAAGACTTTAAGAATACCCCGCCGCGCCTTGGTCGCCTCTGTGAGGATATGACCGTACTTCCCAGAATATTTAACCTATCCACGGTCGCCGACGTTTCCCTTTTTCCATCGCTATAATTAAGACGATAAAAAAGGGAAACTTTAAGGCTTTTTAGTTCATAAACTGATTCATTTCAAAGAAATGTATTGTTCATCGTCATAATTTTGGCGGGAATTTAGGTTGGGGATGAACTGCACCGGAGGCGGGGCAATCTTGACGATGTGGCCGTCGCCGTCCACGCCCTCGCAGTTCTTGCAGGCGTATTTAGGGCGGATATGACGGATCACCTGAATTCTGGCCGGAATGATATCGAGTTTTTCCGTCACTTCCTCGCCGATCCGGTTTCAACTCGCACCCGTAGGCACAAATCTTTTTAGACACACCAAGATTATGAATGCCACCACATCGATGCGGGGGAGATCCCTAAGCAGGGGCTTTCGGCCGTTTTTTTGCAGATATGGGCCGGAATCATTATCGTGTCAACATTTTCAGGCATCCGATAAAAGTCATCAGAAAGGCACAGACATGAAAAAGGCGGGTTCCCGCCTTTTTCATGTCTGTGTGTTAGCCAATAAAAAAAAGCCCCTGGACCGATAAATCGGCCAAGGGCTTTTTATAG
>JBAQUK010000336.1:0-23952 GCA_049297455.1 Desulfosalsimonadaceae bacterium
GGTCATAGGTGGCCACTTCCCGGGGTGACGGCACCAGGTGACGGTCTTCATTGGGAAAAGATTTTTCTTCACCACCGTTAAAGAAATAGGTCACATGGGCGTATTTTTCGGTTTCCGCAATCCGCAACTGATGAAACCCGTGATTGCTCACGACTTCTCCCAAAACCTGCATCAGGTGAACCGGTGGAAACGCCACCGGCAGGGTGAAGGTTTCATCATAAAGGGCCATGCATACAAATCCGCATAGTTCAGGTGATATTTCTTTTGAAAATTTATTAAATCCCGGCTCAGTAAACGCCCGGGTGATCTGCCGGGCGCGATCCGGCCTGAAATTAAAAAAAATAATGCCGTCCTGGTCGGATATTGTTTTCAGCGGGATATTGTTTTCAGCCGTCAAAATCACCGGTTTCACAAATTCATCGGTTTCACCCCGGGCATACGCGTTTTTGACGGCCGTCACCGGATCGGTTTCCTTTATCCCCTCGCCGGATGTGTATAGCCGATATGCTGTTTCCGTTCGGTCCCACCGGGTGTCCCGGTCCATGGCGTAATACCGGCCGCAAATCGAGGCGATTTGTCCGGCGCCTTTTTCGTTCAGATAATCCTGCAAGGCGGTGATGAATCCGATACCGCTGTCCGGCGGGGTGTCCCGGCCGTCTAAAATGGCATGGACAAAAATATTTGAAACCCCTTGCTGGACCGCCATATCAACCAGGGCGAACAAATGGTTCAATTGGCTGTGAACCCCGCCGTCCGACACCAGCCCCATCAGATGAATGGTGGACTCATTCCTTTTCACCTTTGCCATGAGACCGGCAAATGCCGCATTTTCAAAAAAAGAACCGTTTTCTATGGCCTTATCAATCCTGAGCAGCCCCTGGTAAACAATACGGCCGGCACCGATATTCAAATGCCCGACCTCGGAATTTCCCATAATGCCTTCGGGCAGCCCGACAGCCGGACCGGAACACAGCAACTGGGTCCGGGGATATTCCGCCATCAGGTTGTCCAGAAACGGGGTGTTCGCCCTGGCGATTGCATTGGCGTCGGTATCATCTCCGATTCCCCAGCCATCGAGGATCATGAGCACACAGGGTCCATTCATGGATATCATTCTTCAACTTCCTCAGATTCTTCCGTTTTTTCATCCAGTTGCGAAATATCCACATAATCCCCGACGGATATCCGGCGCGCATTGGACCAGAACCCTTCCAGATCATAAAATTCCCGAACCGGTTCCAGAAATATATGAATCAGTATGTGTCCATAATCCATGAGCACCCATTGCCCTTCGGTCATGCCTTCAATGCCGATGGGATTGATGCCGTTTTCCTTCAGATCTGCCTTAATATGCTCGGCAATGGCTGAGACCTGACGATTGGAGCGTCCGGTACAAATAATAAACACATCCGCAAAAGATGTCAATTCGCGGATATCAAGCAATACCAGATCCGTCGCTTTTCTGCCGAGTGCGGCCTGAATATAAAATTTTAATGAGGGATCAAGTTCGTTGCTGGTCATTTATACAATCCTTTATGTTTAATGTAATCGTCAACGCCATCCGGAACCAGACCATGAATGGAGCGGCCCTGCCGGACCCGGTCGCGGATGGCGGATGATGAAATATCGATGGGTGTCACCTGCGTCAAATAAATGGGCTGTTTTGTCCTATGTATAAAACAAGATTGTTGCGGCGAATACCCATAGCCTTTGCCCACATGCGTATGAATATAGCTCTCCATTTCAGTCAACGGATCAGCAAGGGGCCCCGACTCTCCGGGCCGGGTCATCACGATGAACGGGATCAAATCAAAGAGATTTTGCCAGGCCTTCCAGGTGGTGATTTCTAAAAACGCATCCATCCCCACAATCAAATAACAGGCAGTGCCTGTGGGCAGGTGGTTTTGAAAATAGCTTACCGTATCAATGGTATAGGAAGGGCCCTGCCGATGAATTTCAACGTCCGATGCGACAAAATCAGGATAGGTTGACAGGGCGGTAGCGATCATGGCGTATCTCGCCCGGGCGTCGGCCAAGTTGCCGATATCCTTATGGGGGGGGATGGCCGAAGGAATGAACACGATTTTTTCCAAATCAAATCCGGCCCTAACGTCTTCCGCCACCCGGAGGTGGCCCACATGTATCGGGTTGAATGTCCCGCCGAACAAACCGGTGCCTTTCAAGAAAGCCTCTGTGCATTGGTGTAGTTATCAATATCTGTCATGGAACGTCTGGGACGCGTACCAAAAAGCTTATGGTTTTTGTCTAAAACGAAGGGGTTGCGATCAGAACCGGCGCACGGATGTGTTTCTACAGCAGGCAGTCATTGAACACCGTCAGATTGTCCCGGTGAATGACTTCATCATACAATTTCTGTCCCAGGCGTTCCTGAATCCGGTCCGTCTGACAGCCTGCAATTTTCCGGATATCGGCCGCACTGTAATTCGCCAGTCCAATGGCGATCCGGGAACCTCTCATATCCATCAGTTCCACCGCATCGCCCACGCCGAAACTGCCCCGAACCTCTTTGATGCCGCCGGGAAGCAGGCTGGTTCCCCGTTCCAGAATCGCTTTTGCGGCCCCGTCATCAATGCGCAGAACCCCTTTGGGCTTGACGTTATAGCCGATCCAGCATTTTTTGCTGGAAAGTTTTTCCTTGGCCGGGAGAAACAACGTGCCCAGATTTTCGCCGGAAACCAGTTTCAGCAGAATATCGGGCGTGAGACCACTTGCGATAATCATGGGGATGCCGGCATTGGTGACTTTGACGGCTGCCTTAATTTTACTCAGCATGCCGCCGGTGCCCAACGCGCCCGGGATGTGCCCGGCAATTTTCTCAATGCTTTTATCAATAGTTTCAACAACTTCAATCAGATCGACATTGGCCTCCCGCCGGGGGTCGCCGGTATAGAGTCCGTCAATATCGGTGAGATTGATCAGAATATCCGCATTCATGAGCAAGGCGATCATGGCGGACAGGTTGTCATTATCCCCAAACTTGATTTCTTCCACCACCACTGTGTCGTTTTCGTTGATGATGGGAATGATTTTCCAGGATAGCAAGGTATTAAGCGTATTTCTGGCGTTCAGATAGCGTTGCCGGCTGCTGCGCAGGTCATCTCCGGTGAGCAGAATCTGGGCTACCTTGATGTCATACACCCCGAAGGCTTTTTCATATTCCCGGATCAGACCGGCCTGGCCCACGGCTGCAACCGCCTGGCGCTTGGGGATTTCATCCGGCCGCCGGGACAGTCCGATTTTTTTCTGACCCGAGGCCATGGCCCCGGAAGTGACCAGCATCACTTCCCTGCCATCCGTCATCAACTGGCTGATCTGTTTGGACAGGGCGTATATCAGCGGAAGGTTCAGGCCCTGGGCCGCTGTCAAAACATTGCTGCCGACCTTTACCACCAGTCGTTTCGCCTGATTTACATAATTATGTCGGTCCATCATAATCCATACCCGGTTCATTGACGGCGTTATCAATGGAACCATTGATGATGTTATTGAGTTCTTTAACGAGAACGTCCACGCCCCTGCCGGTCGCAGCAGAAATCAAATATACCGGCGCCCGGCCAATGGCGGCAACGAATGCCGCCGCCCGTGCTTCCGAATCCGGCATATCCATCTTGTTTAAAGCCACAATCTGTTGCTTTTCAGCAAGCTTGGGGCTGAATCCAGCCAGCTCATGATTGATGGCGCGATAGGATTTGAGGGGATCATCCGGATCGATGGCCGTGCAATCGATTAAATGAAGCAATATCCGGTTTCGCTCAATATGCCGCAGGAATTTGATGCCGAGGCCCGATCCTTCATGAGCGCCTTCAATCAGGCCGGGGGTGTCGGCCACCACAAAAGGCTCTCCCCATTCCGGCGTGACAACACCGAGATTGGGGGTGAGGGTGGTAAACGGATAATCGGCGACTTTGGGACGGGCCGATGAGATACGGCTGATGAGGGTGGATTTCCCGGCATTGGGGAAGCCGATGATGCCCACATCAGCCAGCAGTTTGAGGTCTAAATTGAGATTAAAAGACTCTCCCGGCATGCCGGGCTGGGCAAAACGAGGGGCACGGTGCGTGGATGTGGCAAACCGTGCGTTGCCCTGGCCCCCGATACCGCCTTTGGCCACAATAAATGTTTCGCCATCGGTGATGCAGTCTTTTATGGTTTCACCGGTATCCGCATTGACAATCACGGTTCCCGGCGGCACTTCGATGATCAGGCTTTCGCTTTTTTTCCCGGCCCGGTTGCTACCTTGGCCGTAGCCGCCGTTTTTGGCTTTAAAAATTTTTTTATAGCGAAATTGATACAGGGTTCTTCTTCGTGCGGTGGTGAGGATAATGATGTCCCCACCCTTACCGCCGTCGCCGCCGTCAGGGCCACCTTTGGGAATAAACTTTTCTCTGCGAAAGCTTACACAACCGCGGCCGCCGTCTCCGGCTTTGACAAAAATGGATACTTCATCAATAAATTTCAAGCTGAATAAACGCTAACCTTTTTTCTGGTTTTTCCCAGACGTTCATAGGTAACCACGCCGTCAACTTTCGAAAACAAAGTAAAATCCTTGCCCATTCCGACATTCAGGCCCGGATGAATTTTGGTTCCAACCTGACGCACGAGAACATTTCCGGCTTTAACGGTCTGTCCGCCATATCGTTTGACGCCCCGTCGCTGGGCATTACTGTCGCGGCCGTTCCTTGAACTACCACCGGCTTTTTTATGTGCCATGGTACATATCTCCTTATATATTAATGACTCCGTTTATGCGGTGACAATACTGCCTATTTTTACGGCTGTAAAGGGCTGACGATGGCCCTGGGTTTTGCGATACCCTTTCCGGCGCTTGAATTTGAAAACGATAATTTTCTTGTTTTTCCCCTGTTCGACGATTTGCGCGGAGACGGATGTGTTTTCAACCAGAGGCTGCCCGATGGTCAGGTTCTCTCCGTCCGCAACCAGCAAGACTTTGTCAAACGTAACCGCGTCGCCGACATTGCCGTCAACCTTTTCAATCCGTAATACATCACCTTCTTCGACTTTATACTGCTTTCCGCCAGCAGCAACGACTGCATACATTGTTGATCCTCCATTTATCCGTAAAGGCAATAATTTTTTAATGAACCAAAAAATTATAGTTTTATCATTTGATTTGTCAACCAAAAAATGATGGTTTCTCAAAAAACACGCCGTGTAGCTTAACTCCGAATTTCCAAATTATCAAAAAATTGGGGGCATTCGAGAGTGAATGCCCCCATCGGGTTGATATAATTATTTTGGTTTTTTTAGGCGCCCAGCTCTTCCTTGACGCCCACAAACACTTTGTAAAGAATTGTTAAAATTAAAAATCCGGTAGCATACACCGCAACGGCAATCATGACTTCCGGAAATGTCGGGAAATATTCATTCACCTCATGCAGCGGGTTCGGGACAAATCCGCCGGCCACCATGCCCATTCCCTTATCAATCCAGATACCGATAAAGGTGAACACGCAGGCGACTGCCAGCACTTTTTCGTTTTGCCGGGCTGCCGGAATGAGCAGCAGAATGATGCCAGCGACGATCAGCGTCATGGCGGTCCACATCCAGGGAACCAGTTTGCCGTGGCCGTGAAGCCCGAAAAACAGGTATTGCAGGTGATCCATGTGTTCCGGAATCTGGCTGTACATGGCCACAAACACTTCGCAGAGAAAGAAGAACATATTGGCGCAGGAGCCGTATACGACCACTTTGGCTAAAGATTGAATCTGTTCTTTGCCCGGATCAAAATTGGTCACCTTGCGGACGATAAAACACAAGAGAATCAAAAACGCCGGACCGGCGGCAAAAGCCGATGCCAGAAACCGGGGCGCCAGCACCGCCGTGAGCCAGAACCCCCTGCCCGGCAAACCGCAGTACAGGTAGGCGGTGACGGTATGGATGCTGATGGCCCAAGGGACGGAAAGATAAATCAGCGGCTTGAGCCAATTGGCCGGGGGAACGGAATTGCGTTCCGCATCCAGCACATTCCAGCCCACCACCAGATTGATGACCAGATAACCGGAGAGGACAATCATGTCCCAGAAGAGCATGGAATTGGGGGTGGGATACAGCAATACGTTTAACAGGCGCATGGGCTGGCCCAGGTCGGCGATAATAAACAGAATGCACATGATCACCGCTGCGATGGCCAGAAATTCACCCATAATGGTGATTTTCCCAAAGGCCTTATAATGATGCAGATAATAGGGAATCACCAGCATGACGGCGGATGCCGCAACCCCGACCAGAAAGGTGAACTGGGCAATGTAAAACCCCCAGGTCACGTCCCGGCTCATGCCCGTGACGCCCAGGCCGAAATCAAGCTGTTTCAAATAAAAGGTGAAACCCACCGCTATAATACCCAGCAGTGTAAACACCCAGATCCAATATGCCTTATTTCCTTTAAGCGCTTTTTCTAGCATAACCACCTACCTTATACCAAGTAATATACTGATGGGTTCGTCCCCAGGTTTTGTTTACGCCGGATCGCATAATTCTCTTTCAGCAGGGCCCGGACTTCGGAACCGGGATTCGCCAGATCGCCGAAAACCAGCGCACCGTTTGAGGCTTCCACGCAGGCGGGCGCTTGTCCAACCGCCAGGCGTTCGGCGCAGAAATTGCATTTTTCAACAACACCTTTCATCCGAGTGGGAAATTTCGGATTTTCTTCCTTGATACCCGGACGGGGATCTCTGAAATTAAAGCTTCTGGAACCATAGGGGCAGGCCGCCATGCAGAATCGGCATCCGATACACCGGTGAAAATCCATCAAAACAATCCCGTCTGCCCGTTGAAAGGTCGCCTGAGTGGGGCAGGCCTGGACACAGGGTGGATTGGCGCACTGGTTACAGAAAACGGGAATCGGGAGTTCCTGCAACCGTTCGGTTAAATATTCATCTTTTTGATCCGGAAATGCGTGCTTGTACTCTGTCGCCCATATCCACTTGATTTCATGGCGTTTTTCCTCAAATTCAGGAACGTTGTGAAACTGATGGCAGGCTGTTTCCATCTGGCTGCAAATTTCCTCGGTCAGCTTGCGGGTATCCACGACCATGCCCCATCGTTCCGCCGTCAGGGCATTATCCGCATTTTTATAAAGCGCTTCAGGCGACAGCCCGGAAGCTGCGACCGCCTTGTCCGCTCCCAAAACGTCCAGCAGGGACAGCGAACTTAACCCCACGGCGGATATCCCGGCGAATTTTAAGAAGCTTCTTCTGTTGTTTTCCATCACTTCTTCTCCTTCGGTTCTGTATGACAAGTCCAGCAATAGGGCTCCGCCGATGTGTATAAATGGCATTTGTCGCAGAACTCGGCTTTATTTGAATGACATTCCAGGCAGGTGTTGGAAAGGCTTGCCACGTATTGCTTGCCGTCAATTTCGTAGACGTGCTGGTCATTCCGGACAACCGTATTCCGCCATTCATTCAGAAGTTGCATGTGCCCGGTGCGCATCTGTTCTTTTTCAAGAATACATTTTTTCGCGGCCTTGGCTTTTTCCGTCAGCTCCGGTTTCGGGGCCGTGGATGCGGCGCCGTGGTTATACCAGAACGGGAATGTAAACACCGCAAAAAATACGACCAGCCCGATGATGATTTTCGGTTTATCATTCATCGTTTATTCCTCCTCTTCATTCAGGGGTTCAGACCGAAGATTCATGGTTCTTTCGATTTCTCCGTCCATAACCAGTGCATTTCCCACCAGTTCATGAAGTCCGCAAACCCCTACTTCAGGGACCCAGTAATTCATCAGCGGCGGCAATGCGGCCCGGTCAATGGCGCAGACGCAGGACAGCATATTGACGCCGTATTTGTCGTGAACATGCTTAACCGCGTTGGCCCTGGGCAAACCGCCCCGCAACCGCAGATCCATAATTTCTTCCGTGTTTAATCCCGACCCGCTGCCGCAGCAGAAGGTTTGTTCCCGGATCGTGTTTTCCGGCATGTCGTAGAAATAATTACAAACATTATTAAGTACATACCGGGGCTCGTCCAGCATGCCCATGGCCCGGGCCGGGTTGCAGGAATCGTGGTACGTCACTTTGTATCCATCGTTCCTGCTGGGATCGAGTTTCAATTTGTTGTTTTTGATCAAATCCGCCGTAAATTCGGCGATGTGGACCATTTTTGTGGACGCGCAGTTGGTGAATTCGGTGCCGGTAATGGGGCTCTTCGGGACTTCGAGGAAATCCGCGGGACCGTTCATGGTGTCCATATACTGGTTGATGACCCGCCACATGTGACCGCATTCACCGCCCAGAATCCATTTGACCCCTAACCGCTTGGCTTCGGCATACATTTTACCGTTTAAACGCTTCATCATTTCAGAGGACGTGAACAGACCGAAGTTGCCGCCTTCCGATGCATAGGTGCTTAAGGTATAATCCAGACCGATATGCTCAAACAGCATCAAATAGCCCATCATGGCGTAGGTGCCCGGATCGGCAAACGCATCGCCGGAGGGGGTGACGAAAAGGATCTCCGCGCCCTTGCGGTTAAATGAGGGATTGATTTTAATGCCGGTGATTTCTTCTATGTCATCGCAGAAGAATTCCACCATTTCTTTAAAGGCATGGGGCTGGATGCCCAGATGGTTTCCGGTGCGGAAGCAGTTGGCCGCCGGCTCCAGGATCCAGTTGATGTTGAGACCCAGCAGGGATAGGAGTTCCCGGGCCATCATGGTAATTTCGGCGGTGTCGATGCCATAGGGGCAGTAAACCGAGCAGCGCCGGCATTCCGTGCACTGGTAAAAATACGAAAACCACTCCTTGATAACGAGCGGGGTCAGTTTTCTGGCCCCGGCCAAAGACCCGAGAATTTTTCCGGCAGTGGTGAAATCATTGCGGTAAATGGACCGCAGCAGTTCCGCCCGCAGCACCGGCATGTTTTTGGGATCCCCGGTGCCGATGAAAAAATGACATTTATCCGCGCAGGCCCCGCACCGGACGCAGATGTCCATGAAGACCTTTAAAGAACGGTATTTGCCTAAGCGTTCCTTGAACCCTTCATGGATAATCTGCTGCCAGTTGTCCGGCAGCTTCCAGTCCTCATCCGAGGGCGACCATTCGTCTTTCGGTACAAGTCCCAGGTATTCCTGGTTCTTCTTTTTTGCGGGATAACAAAACTTGCCTTCACTCAGATCCGGGGGTACATTTTCCCACCGATCCGAAGGAATCTTGTAATCAATGCTTTGGAACATCTCTTTTGGTTTCAGGATATCCACCATAACTACTCCTTTTCCACAGGCAGCCCTGCCTCGATCATTTTTTCCCTGAAATCATCTTCATACTCGTCATAGGTATGAAACTTGACCTGGGGATTCCATGGGTTAATATGCCTTTTGATCCGGCTGTTATTCGCCAGGTTGCGGGTGGGGCTCAAAAACACCCCGCCCATGTGCATCAGCTTGCTGAAGGGAATGTATGCCACGAGGATACAGACAAAAAACATGTGCACATAAAAAAGCGCGCCTAATCCGCCTTCGGGTATGCCCATATGAAATGTCGCCAGTCCCATGGTCAGCTCCTTGACCTTCACCACGTCCACTTTGGTGAAATACCGCATCATGATGCCGGTCAGCGCGATTCCGAGGATCAACAGCAGAGGGAAGTAGTCCGCAGCCCTGGAGATATAATTGATTTTGGGAAGGAGCACACGTCTGCCCAATAGCAGAAGGGCGCCGGCCAGCAGGGTGATACCGGAAATCAGAACGCCCGGAACGCCCACTTGGAGAATGCCGTCCGCCCTTTCAACAGCAAGGATGAAAAAAGGCACGGGCTCCATAAAAAACCTCAGATGCCGGACGACCACCGCCAGAAAGGAATAGTGGAACAATATGGCGAACAGCCAGAGCCAGACCACCCATTTGTAGGAAATCCGGTCGCCGACCAGTTCCGTCCGGGTGTTTTTAAACAGGGACCGGAACAGGACAATTTCCAGAAACATGCGCCCGATGACACCGAAGGTCGTGCTGGGGTTGTCCAGTTTGGATTGTTTGATCCAGCTCAGGGATTGCTGCTGGCCGCTGGTGGTGGGAATGCGAAACGGCACCGGGGATTTCGCCCAGTACAGGACCCGGTTGATGAATCCGATCAGAAAAACGATCAGCGCCAGGTAAGGGATAAAAATGCCGAACACAGCCTGAAGTCCTGCTGCACCAGCGCCCACATAGGCAATGAGTCCGAGAACAACGACCGCCAGGAGGGAGAATAAATAGTGTACATTCATTGAAAATCACCTCATCCTACATGTTCAAAAAATATATTTACAGAATACCTGTACAGCGTGTATTTATAACCGTTTGCAATTCCGTGTTGATATCCGGTATGTCGCTCATCAGCCCTTTTTTGATGAGCAGTTTTTTGACGCTTTCTTTCGCCTGACTGATCCGCAGGGAATAGACTTTTTCCCTGCAACACACATAAATGTCAACCGCCGCCAACATCAGTGCATCGACATTGGATTCAACGGTTGACAGAAGGGCCGCCACCTTTTTATCCTGGGGCTGCCGGCCCAGTTCATCCCCGATCAGGTGCTTGATGGCGAAGATAAACGAAACCGCCTTCGAGGGGGACATTTCCTGAACCGCTCTCAGACGGATGATGGGATCCATGGCTTCATTCACCTTTACCGGATCCATGGTTTCCTTTATCACTTCATTAAAAAGAAGCGATATGCTGCGCTTGATGGTGTTCCCTACGGGATTGGCGAACGGGTCTTTGGTGTCTATAAAAAAATTCGCGGATTCCGCCGGATAGGTACTGATGACGGCGGCAACCCACTTTTCCACCAACTTCGGCTGTTTATCATTTAAAAATGCCACCGGATCCATTTTTTCGCCTTCTGTCACATAAAAAAATATGGGCATGAAAACCCATCAACATTTTTGGCGCAAATAAAACAAAATCAACAAAATCATATATTTTAAAAATTAAAAAGAGTTGTTTATATCAAAAGGCAAAACAATGTCAAGATTATTTCTAACCATCATTTTTTCCATGGATTCAATTCCACGGTTGCCTGCCTTCCCGGCAGATGATATGGTGAGCGATAAATTTTTCAGCGCCTCAAATAAATATTTTTTAAGCGAAGAAGGACCATGAAACGAACCCGGATCATCACCCTGTTGTCATCGGATCAGGCTGGCGACAGCGTTTTAATCAAAGGCTGGGTCAAAACCCGGCGGGACGCCAAAGATTTTTCGTTTATTGAAGTTAATGACGGCTCCTGCCTGCAAAACATTCAGGTGGTGGCGGATCAAGGGCTGACGAACTTCGATGCGGTCAAAAAACTGTCCACCGGTTCTGCGGTAGCGGTCGAAGGAATCATGCGCCCGTCCCCAGGCAAGGGACAGAAATGGGAAATTCACGCCACATCGGTGGATATCATCAGCATCGCAGGGAATGATTACCCCTTGCAGAAAAAACGGCATACCGATGAATTTCTGCGGACCATCAGCCATTTAAGACCCCGCACCAACAAATACGGCGCCGCCTTTCGCATCCGCTCAAGCCTCAGCTTCGCCATTCACCGGTTTTTCCAGGAGCGCGGGTTTGCGTACATCCATACCCCCATCCTCACCGGGTCCGACTGCGAGGGGGCCGGCGAACTGTTTCAGGTGACCGCGCTGGACCTTGAAAATCCCCCCCGGTCCGACGGTGCCATCGATTACAGCCGGGATTTTTTCAACCGGCCCGCCAACCTGACCGTGTCCGGTCAACTGGAGGCCGAAATGTTCGCCCTGGCCCTGGGGGATGTCTATACATTCGGGCCCACATTCCGGGCGGAAAACTCCAACACCAGCCGGCACGCCGCCGAGTTCTGGATGGTGGAGCCGGAGATGGCGTTCAGCGACCTGAATGATGACATGGATCTGGCGGAGGCTTTTGTCCGGTATCTGGTGACATACGCTCTTGAAGATTGCCGGGAAGATATGGGTCTGTTTGCGGAATTTGTCGATAAAGCCCTGATAGATACGCTGAAAACCGTTTCTGCCAAAGAATTTATCCGGCTTCCCTATACCGAGGCCGTGGCCATATTAAACAAGTCCGGCCATTGTTTTAATTTCGACGTTTCTTTTGGGACAGACCTGCAAACCGAACATGAACGCTATCTTGCGGAAACCCATTTCAACCAGCCCGTGATTATTTATAATTATCCCCGAACCATCAAACCGTTTTACATGCGGGTCAACGATGACGGCAGGACCGTGGCGGCCATGGATGTGATTGTGCCGAGAATCGGGGAAATCATCGGGGGCAGCCAGCGGGAGGAACGGCTGGATGTGCTCGAAGGCAGAATGGCGGAAACGGGCGTGCCCCAAAAAGACCTCTGGTGGTACCTGGATTCCCGGCGATTCGGGAGCGTGCCGCACAGCGGATTCGGTCTGGGGTTTGAGCGTCTGATCATGCTGGTTACCGGCATCAGCAACATCCGGGATGTGATCCCGTTTCCACGGACGCCGGGAAATATTGAGTTTTGATGAATTTGTCCGGGTCAGGACCGCTACGGGCTTAGACTATGTAACCACATAAAAAACATTACCAAATTGCTGGAAATCAGATGAACACCAAATGGCATCTTTACCTGTTTGTGGTCATGACGATGGCTTTTTCAGGCTGCTCCGGAAAGCATCTCAACGTTCAGGAAGACAACAGTCTTTCATTAAGCTCCTGTTTTCCGTTGCCCTGTTGCGTTTCAAGCAATGCCTGGCTGCCTTATAACCATGTATCGCCGTTTGCGCTTGCCATGCCGGAAGACGAAGCCTGGCCGTTAATCATACAGGCCGTCGGCGATATGCCCAGAACCCGGATCATGGAAGAAACGGATGTCTATATTCATGCAAAATGCACCAGCCTAGTATTCCGGTTTGTCGACAATCTGGAGCTGCTGATGCTTCCGGGTCAGCAAACCGTATCCGTGAGATCGTCATCCACCATCGCCATTTTCGATTTCGGGGCGAACTTCTGGCGGGTGTATAAGCTGCGCAAGCAACTGGCGGAGGCCGGGGTGATCAAATAATCACAGGTGGATAGCCTGAAGACTTTTAGACTGTAGGCCGAAGGCATGCTTGGCCATTAAATAATAGCCTAACCAACTTGAATAATTATCGATAAATACAAAAAAACACGGAGAGCTTTCCCATGACCATCAAAGACAGGGCCGCTCGGGCCAAAAAAGCATCCATCCTTATGGCGGCGACCGCCGCGGATGTCAAAAACAAGGCGCTTCACGCCATTGTCCGGGCGCTGACGGCAAACACCGACAAAATAACCGCTGCCAATCAGGCGGACCTGGATGCTGCGGCAGCGGAAAATCTGGCGGCACCGTTGCTGAAACGATTAAAGTTTCAGGCAGATAAAATTCAGGAAGCAGCGGATGGGATCAACAGCCTCATCGCCTTGGCGGACCCGGTGGGCGTGACCCTTTCCGCCATGGAACTGGACCGGGGCCTGGAGCTGTATAAGGTCAGCAGCCCCATCGGGGTTATCGGCATCGTGTTTGAATCCCGGCCCGACGCCCTGGTGCAGATTTCGTCCCTGTGCCTGAAAAGCGGCAACGCCGTGATGATGAAGGGCGGCAGTGAAGCGGCCCAAACCAACCGGATTTTATCGGATATCATCAACGCCGCCGGAATTGCCGCTGGCCTTCCCGAAGGCTGGCTGACCCTCTTGGAAGCCCGGTCCGACGTGTCGGACATGCTGAAACTCGACCATTCCATTGATCTGATCATTCCCAGAGGCAGCAATGAATTTGTCCGCTATATCATGGACAACACCACCATTCCGGTGCTGGGGCATGCCGACGGCATCTGCCATGTGTATATCGATAAAAAAGCCGATGTGGACATGGCGGTAAGGGTTTGTGTGGACAGCAAGTGTCAGTACGTGGCGGTGTGCAATGCCGCAGAAACTTTTTTGGTCCACAAGGACATCGCCAAAAAAGCCCTGCCCGCTTTGAAAGCCGCTCTGGAGGCAAAAGGGGTGGAGATTCGCGGTTGCACGGAGACCCGGGAAATCATTGAGGTCAAACCGGCCACGGAAGAGGACTGGCGCACCGAATACCTGGATTTGATTATATCCGTCAAAATCGTGGAATCCATGGATGATGCCATTGACCACATCAACACCTTCGGCTCCGGCCATACGGACGCCATTGTCACCAGCGACAAATTCCGGGGAAACCGGTTTATGGACAACGTGGATTCCGCTGACGTGTTCATGAATTGCAGCACCCGGTTCGCCGACGGGTTCCGGTTCGGACTGGGTGCGGAAGTGGGCATCAGCACCAGCAAGATTCACGCCCGGGGCCCGGTGGGACTGGAAGGGCTGATGATTTATAAATGGCGGCTCATGGGCCATGGCCATGTGGTGTCGGATTATTCCGGCGAAAACGCCAGAACCTATACGCACAGGCCGTTGAAAAAACGATTTGATGAATATTAGATCAATCCCGGCTAAGAAAGCCGGGCTACAAATTTCCGGCAAGGGAAAATATGTCCATGCCACGGATGCCATTGCTTTCCGATGCCGCCTCTGTAAATAAGGCCTGGTTCCGGCCCGTCATCCCACTGCTGTTGTCATTTATCACGGGCATCATCATTGCGTTGGTTGTCCCGATTCAATGTATATGGGGCCAGTGGGTATGGGTGATTTTTGCCGCCATTCCCGCCCTCGGATTCATCATCGTTGCTTTCGTTTCAGGCAGAAACGTCCGGTTTTCGCCCCTGATCCTGTTTGCCTGCCTGGGATATCTGGCTTACAGCGCCTGTGTCGCAGGGCCCGAAAACCCAAATCATATTGCCCATTATGCCGACGGCCGTATCCGGCAAATCATCGGAACCATTGAGTCAGACCCCATTATTCAGTCATATCGGAAAAAATGCATTCTACGCAGCCTGGAACTGTCGCCGGTTTCCGGAACCTCTCGGCCGTTTCCGGTTCGCGGCAGCATCCAGGTCAATATCTATGGCAAAGGTTCCGGCAAAAACGAAGACCTTTCCGCAGGCGACCGGATCACCCTGGCCGGAGAGATCCGGCCGTTTCGTTCATTTCGCAATCCCGGCGGATTCGACTACACCCGGTACATGACCTGGCAGGGTATCTGGGGCAGCGTTTCCTCATCCGGCTACAAAATTAAGCGCTTGTCATCTGAGTCCGGCGGTTTCCGGGCAAGGATGGAGACAATCCGCGACAACATGCGGGGGCTCATCCACAGGGCGTCAGCCGGAGATGCCGCGGCCATACTGGCGGCCCTCATCATCGGCGACCGGGCCGGCATATCGCCCGCTCTTCAGAATGCATTCAACCGGACAGGCGTCACCCATGTGCTGTCCATCTCCGGCCTGCATGTGGGGGTGGTGGCCACGGCCGCGTTTGTGTTTTTCAACTGGATCCTGGCCTTTTGTAAGCCCCTTCTGATGCGGGCGTGGACCAAAAAGGGGGCTGCGATGGCTGCGGTTTTTCCGGTGGTCTTCTACGGGATGATCGCGGGCATGCCCCCGGCCACCCAGCGGTCGGTGGTCATGGCCGTGGTGTTTCTGTTCACGTTTCTGATCGAGCGGGAACACGACCTTTTTAATACCATCGCCCTGGCGGCCCTGGTGATCCTGATCATTGATCCGCCGGCCCTGTTTTCCATTTCCTTTCAGCTTTCGTTTGGGGCGGTGCTGGCCATCGCCTGGGGGATGCTCGTATTCCGGGACACGATCTATCAATCCGTCCTGGGTCGCAATTTTCTGATCAAATTTGCAGCCACGTTGTTTTTTGTGACACTGTTCGCCATGATCGGGACAACGCCGCTCGTGATGTATTATTTCAACCTGTTCCCCGTGGCGGGGCTCCTCGCCAATCTGGTGGTGGTTCCCCTGATGGGGTCTTTGGTTGTCATTGTCGGCCTTTTTTCCGTTCTGATTCTGTATCCGGTGTCCACACAATTCGCCCTGTGGGGTCTTCAATTGTGCGACGCCGTGCTGAAACCCACCATCGCCTTTGTGAAAGTTCTTTCTCAAATGGAATGGAGCGCGGTTTACACCATCACCCAGTCGGTCCTGGAAATGGTGTGTTATTATCTGCTGGTGTCAGGCGCTGTTCTTCTGACAATGCGGAGAAAAGACCGCGATCGGCCCGACAGCCCGCAACCCGGAAACCCGGCTTATGGCCGCTGGGTCGGCGTCATGATGATACTGGTAATCGGGGTTCTTCTGGCGGACGGGGTTTACTGGACATTCCGGAGGCTGCTGCATGAGGATTTCCGGGTCACGGTCCTGGACGTGGGTCAGGGAAACGCCGCACTCCTGGAATTGCCCAAAGGGTATTGCGCGGTGATTGACGGGGGCGGGTTTTCGGACAACGCTGTGTTTGATACGGGCGGGATGGTGATAGCCCCATACCTGTGGCGGAACAAAATCCGGACCGTGGACACGGTCATCCTGACCCATCCGGACGCCGATCATTTAAACGGGTTAATTTATATTCTGAAGCATTTTCATGTCAAACAGGTGATTTCAACTCATCAACCGGCGGACAGCGAGCCTTATCGTGAATTTGTGGAATTGATCAGTAAAAACAACATGTCCCATCCGAATTTCAAAGATTTGGGAAAAACCATTTCCAGAAACGGCGTAACCCTTCAATTTTTATATCCGTTTTTGCATCCATCCGGCGACACTCGTAACGCCGCTAAAATTCAGGATTTCCCGGATACCAATAACCATTCCCTGGTGATCCGGGCGGGTTTTGGCGAATTTTCCATCCTGTTTCCCGGAGACATCGAGGGGGCCGGAGAAACGGCAATCCTTGCCGCAGCCCCGGAAAGTCTGCCGTCCACGATTCTTATTGCCCCCCATCACGGCAGCAAAACTTCCAGCTCCCCGGCGTTTCTGGACGCCGTTAATCCGGAAGCGGTCATTATTTCATCCGGCAAACCGGACCGGTTCCCGTCGCCAATAGTTCTCGACCGGTACAGGCACAAAAATTATCAGATTTTCAGAACCGACGAAAACGGCGCGGTCCGGATCGTCACGGACGGAAAGGGGATGACCGTCACGCCCATGAAGGGGGAGGCAATATGGAAAGACTTGTAATTGTCTGATTTTTAGAATATAAATTTTATGTACGAGAACGCCATGCAGCAAAACATGACCCCATCCAATGACCGGGAAAAAATTCTTATTGAAAAAATCCGCACGCTTTCGCCGGATAAAGTAACACAGATAGTTGATTTTATATATTTTATAAGCCAAAAAGACAGAGAACGCCGACTGATTCAGGCCGCCAACAGCCTGGCCGAACCCGCATTTAAAAAGGCCTGGAACAACCCCGAGGATGACATATATGACAACTTATAACTTCGGGGATATTGTCCTGGTTCCTTTTAATCAAGATTTGGCCCCATGTGATTCCATTTAGTTAACCATATTGCTATGAAAAAGATCTTTACTATTCCTATTATTGCAGCGAGCTTGATGATTGGATGCGCGACCAGAAATGCGGAAACGCCCCACATTTCGGTGAAGGAATTTGAGTCTCAATATCGACTGGGTCATAACCAGACAATGAAGGATACAGAATATCTCGGCCAGAACGATGGCCGTGCATATCTCCGTATCAGAAGCATGTCGCTCACAGACCCGAAGAAGTGGTCAGAGCAGATTGTTTATGTTGACCTTTCCGAACTCGACAAACCGTTCCGAGACACATTGCCGCCAAAAGAATTTGAGAAGAAATGATTCACTCGCCGTCTCCTAATAAATAGCTGAAACCAGCCGCTGATAGCGCATATTCGCCTTTGCGGGCAATGTCACAGTTCGGCGGGGAGTCAGTTTTCGGCGTTCAATTCCAACCCCGGACCGCTCAAAAGGACCCCATATCGAATGACCAAAATCATCAACATCCCGAAAAGAAACAATTTTATATTAAAAGCCATCCGCGGAACATTGGAGCATCGGGCAGCCTGGCTGTATTTATTGCTCAAAGAAGCCGAAAAAAAAGGAGTTCATTGGGAAGATATCGGTTATCCTGCAGTCAGGGCCTGCGGGAATATGCACGGCAAGGAGCTTGTGGATTTGGGAGGGACAAACAGTTTGAAAGGATTGAAGAAAAAGCTGTTTACCCTGCCCGCGCAACTGGTGTTTGAAATGAAAATATTGGAATCTACCGACAATAAACTCTCCATCGATTTTGGTTATTGCCCGCTGGTCGCCGCCTGGCAGAAGCTGGGCTGTAATGATGAAGAGATTCAAAGGCTTTGCGATATCGCCATGGAAGGGGATCGGGGAATTGCCGAAAGCTTTGGCGGGAAGATGGAACTTGGAGGAACAATCGCCGGCGGAGAGAAAAAGTGCCGGATACGATTTACAAAATAAGGGGTTATGGTAAAAAACGCAAGCAATCGAAAGGGGGAAAGCATGTCTGAAATCCATCGGTTTGAAACGCTCTGCCTGCACGCCGGGCAGCAACCTGATCCCGCGACCCTGGCAAGGGCGGTGCCCGTTCACAGAACCACCTCATATGTTTTTAAAAGCACCGAGCATGCCGCCAGACTGTTCTCGCTGAAAGAGCCGGGCAATATTTATACCCGGCTGATGAATCCCACCCAGGCCGTGCTTGAAGACCGCATGGCGGCCCTGGAAGGCGGCGCCGCAGCATTGGCTTTGTCTTCAGGCACCTCCGCCATCTATTATGCGGTGATCAACATCTGCCGGGCCGGGGATGAAATCGTTTCCGCCAATAACCTGTACGGCGGCACTTATACGATGTTCAGCAATATTCTCCCCCAGTTCGGCATTGTGACAAGGTTTGCGGACCCCAGGGAGCCCGCCCAGTTTGATGCGGCGATAACCGGAAAGACCCGGGCGATATTTATAGAGACCATCGGCAATCCGGCCCTTGAGTTTACCGATATCCAGGCGATTTCCGATATCGCCCGCAAACATCACCTGCCGCTTATTGTGGACGCAACGTTCACCACCCCGTATCTGTTGCAGGCCATTAAACATGGCGCCGATATTGTTGTTAATTCAATGACCAAATGGATCGGCGGACACGGCACGGGCATCGGCGGAATTGTGATCGATTCCGGCAGGTTTGACTGGACCGATCCCAAATTTGCGCTCTTCAACCAGCCGGACGCCAGTTATTTCAATGTCCGGTTTGCCCATGACCTGGGGGATATGAACCCGATTGCCTATATTTTAAGAATGCGCCTCGTCCCTTTAAGAAACCTCGGGGCCTGCATCTCGCCCGATAATGCCTGGATATTTCTGCAGGGCCTTGAAACGCTTCCCCTCCGGATGGAACGGCACTGTGAAAATGCATTAAAAACGGCGCGTTATCTGAAAAATCACCCCAAGGTGTTCTGGGTCCGGTATCCGGGGCTCGAAGATGACCCAACCTATCCAATCGCCAGCCGGTACTTAAAAAAAGGGTATGGGGCCATGGTGGTTTTCGGCATACGGGGCGGGGCTTCCGCAGGCGCGAAATTTATCGACCGGCTCCGGCTTTTCTCCCACCTTGCCAATGTCGGGGATGCCAAAAGCCTGGCGCTCCATCCGGCCAGCACGTCCCATTCCCAGATGTCGGAAGAAGAGCGGCAGGCCGGGGGGCTGACCCAGGATCTGATTCGTCTCTCCATCGGAATCGAGCATATCGATGACATTATTAGCGACCTGGAACAGGCGTTTTCAGACATTTAAAGGCAACCATGAGCGAATACATCGAACATAACACGGCGGGCGGTTCGGCCGGGGTTGTTGAGAAAAAATTTTTCACGTTTGCGGAAAAACCCGGCGGGATGGTGCTTGAAAGCGGTGCGACCCTCTCCCCGGTCACCATTGCCTATGAAACTTACGGGAAGCCGGATGCTGACGGCACCAATGCCGTTTTGATCTGCCATGCGCTTTCCGGGGATTCCCATGTGGCCGGCATCTATGGCGGCGACGCCAAGCCGGGATGGTGGGATTTTATGGTCGGCCCGGGAAAAGGCATCGACACCGACAAATATTTTGTGATCTGTTCCAATATTATCGGGAGCTGCCAGGGATCCACGGGGCCCTGCGCATCCCGGCCCGAAACCGGTGAGCCGTATGGGTTGGAATTTCCCATGGTGACCATCGGCGACATGGTGGATGCCCAAAAAGCCTTGCTGGACCATCTGGGGATTGAGCGCCTGGTTTGCGTCATCGGCGGTTCCATCGGGGGAATGCAGGCCCTGGAATGGGCGGTCCGGTATCCCGGAAAAGTGGTTTCCGCCATTCCCATCGCCACGACCACCCGTCATTCAGCCTTGGCCATCGCCTTTAATGAAACCGCCCGGCAGGCCATCATGGCGGACCCGAACTGGAAAAAAGGCGCATACTATGACGGTCCGGGGCCGCTCGTGGGATTGTCCGTGGCCCGGATGATCGGTCATATCACGTACTTGTCCGACCAGTCCATGCGGCTGAAATTCGGCAGGCGGCTTCAGGATAAAAATGATTTTTCGTTCAATTTTGACGGGGATTTTCAGGTGGAAAGCTATCTCCGTCACCAAGGCGGAAAATTTGTCGAACGGTTTGACGCCAATTCGTTTCTCTATATCACCAAGGCTTCGGATTATTTTGATTTAAAAAAGCACCACGGCCAGGGGTCGCTGGTAAAGGCGTTTTCGGCCGCAAAAGCCAGGTTCCTGGTCATTTCCTTTACATCCGACTGGCTGTATCCCACTTTTCAGTCACGGGAAATGGTGAAGGCCATGAAAAAAAACGGTCTGGACGTCAGTTTTTGTGAAATAGAAGCGGACTGCGGTCATGATGCGTTTCTCCTGCCCAACGAGAAACTGGTACAGATGATTAAAGGATTTATCGGAAGGGCGCATGCTGAAATCAGAAAATAACAACCTCCGGTTCGATCTCTCGGTGATCGCTTCCTGGATCGGAAAAAATTCCAAGGTGCTGGATCTGGGGTGCGGGGAAGGGGAACTGCTGATGTATCTTCAAAACCAGAAACAGGTCATCGGCTCCGGGATCGACAACCGGGAGGAAAATGTGTTCAAGTGCATTGAAAAAGGGCTTTCCGTCATCCAGGGCGATATCAATAGCGAGGTCGAGGATTATCCGGATTTTTCCTTTGATTACGTGATCTTAAGCCAGACACTCCAGCAGGTTTACGCACCCTCCGAACTGATCCGGTCGCTCCTCCGGATCGGCAAAAAGGTCATCGTCAGTTTCCCCAATTTCAGCCACTGGCGGGTCCGGCTTCAGCTTCTTTTCACAGGATATGCGCCCGTGACTTCCCAGTTGCCGTATGAGTGGTACAATACGCCCAACATCCGGGTCATTACCTTAAAGGATTTCAGAAAATACGCGAAAAAAATCGGTTTTGACATTATCAAGCAGGCGGCAATAGCAACCGGGCGTGAGGAGGACCAGGGAAAAATTGTCCGGTTTTTTCCCGACCTGTTGGCCTCCTATGGGGTTTTTCTGATCGGAAATCAGAAATGAAATAAACCTTCAAAGGTGTGATCAACAGGACCAACGAGTGTTCGTCTTTGACCGCTTGTTAATAATAAATATATAGTTTAAACAGATACTTATGCGTTTTGAAAGATCTGTTGCCGACTGCAAAATATTCGTGCAACCGGCTTAAATGAAACATGCTTTCCGGTTTTTGGAGATATCCAGAAACTTTTGAATCACTTGTTAGATTGAAAAGAAGGAAAAATAAAGTGATTGCCGAATCCAAAAAACCATCAATACAAATTATCATTCGAACATTAACTCCATGCCTATTATTATTTCTCTGTTCCTGTCTTTATGTGCCCGTTAAATTTTATACCAGTAAATATATTGAAGGAACCAGGTTTGACAAAAATGGATTGGAAATTGAACATATTGAAGTACGAAAACACTACTTGAGAAAACAATATCTAATAAGTGCTGGAGGGGCGGTACAAAGATCCCAAGAAATAGCTGAATCACGTTTTTTGGTTAAAAAGAATGGAGATGAAAAGAATTTAAATTTTTTAGAGATTGAGGGTAAGCGTCCTTATTTTAATGAAGTTGTTCCAATCAATGAATCAAAGAACTGGTTCGCAATGATTCACCTTGAAAATTATCATATTAATAATATTAATAAATTCACTTCTGACATATTAGTTGTCGTATTCAATGAAGAAAAAATTATCTGCAAGAAACGTGTTCCGAACTGCTTCATAAAAAAGTCTTTGGGCTGGGAGCGGAATAGTAATTATACCGTCATCACACCATATTGGCGACAATTGGATATTGAATCTCAGGAACATGATCTCAATTACAAAATTGATCTGCCAAATAACGAGGCTCTTTTCAGCACAATGAACGGTGTTGAAAGATTTGATTTATCAGACTGCTCATGGAAAACAGTCTCCCCATCAGAATACAGTGCTGAAGAGTATCGGGCTGAATTTTTGTCACAAAAAGCTGCGTTTGAAAAAAGAGAAAAAGAATTACATAATGAAATTGAGGAATTATTTGTTCTGGCAAATTCAGCAAAAAAATCTTTCGATGATGGATATTCCGAAGATTTAAATGGTTATGTTTCAAAAATTACTGAAAAGCTTCCAAAATTACAAAAAAGAATTTCCATTGGGGACCCAAGGATTTATGAGTTGTATAGACTTCTAGGCTTGGTCGCATTTCAAAATGGAAACCTGGATACGGCGAAAATGTATTTAGAAGAATTAGGTTGTCTATGGTGTAGCATTTCCAGCATCCAGAAGGATGGTCCGGATATGACCCTCGCCAACGTTCTTCTCCATAAGGGTGAAAGACTTGCCGTAATAAAGTATTTATCACATTATAAAGATTGCTATCATCATGAAAAACGAAAAGAATGGATTGCCTTAATTGAATTAGGGGGTATTCCGAATTTTGACAGGAATATAAACGTGGAATTTGAAGACGATTGTTTTTGAGACTTATTCACAATTTAATAAAAATGTAATCTAACCTGTTGCAGGACTCGCTTCGCTCGCCGCAAAGCCCCGTCGTTAGCTTTTTACCGGTATAGCCGCTGGCGGAAATTGAAATAATGCTACCCATCCCCCGCAAACCTACGGCAGCGGTGCGGCCAATGTTATTTCATATCAATTGACGCAAAGGTCCGTTTTATCCCTTTATGGTACGATACGCCGGGATAACCGAAAATCACAAACACCCCCTCGCGGCTGGCGTGCCGGATCCCTTGTTTTTTTCGAAATTCTTTTGCCTTTTTCCCGGACTGGATAAAGGGATGAACCCCGCCGAGCATGCACGTTCCCATGCCGAGCGACTCACCGGCCATCATGGCGTAAGTGGCGGCCACGATGGGATCTGCCGGGTCGGCATAGGGTGAACCATAAAAATACATGGCCAGGGGCGCGTCATAATTCACGAGATTGACGCCTTTTCGCATGGATTCCGTGTATATTGAGATCAGCGGTTTGATAAAGCCCCTGAACAATTCGTCATTTGCTTTTCCCCAGAACGGGCGCATCAGAAAAAGAAACCAGTCGGACACCAGCCATTTCATGGTTTCCAGGTAAGTGCAAAAATCCTGCGCAAATTCGCGGACCTTTTCTTTGCTGCTTAAAACCAGGACGTGAACGTCGGAGGGCGGCAACCCCATCGGTGATGTCCGGGCGGTTTCCAGTATCTTTTCAATAACATCCGGCTCAACCGGTTTGTCCTTGAATTCCCGAATGCTTCGCCGCCGCTGCATGAGGGCATGGAGCTGGTCGTATGTGGCTGCTTTATCTCTTTCCTGCAGATCAAAAAGGTCATCGGGTGACAACGTCCGCCCGTGAATGGTGACGGCGCCCGTTGGACAGATGGCCATGCAGTGCCCGCAGCCGATGCAGCCGAACAAGGAATGCTCCGAAATTCTGGCTTTCTTGTTCTCAACACGAATGCCAAAATCCTTACAGACGGACTCGCATAGGC
>JBAQUK010000337.1:0-3233 GCA_049297455.1 Desulfosalsimonadaceae bacterium
ACCTATGCCTTAAAAAACCCAGTAAAATGATTGAGCGCAGCGAATCCAGTTTAAATAATCCGGAAAATAACTGTCACAGTCAAAATAATCAGAAAAATCAGTTACATTTTTTTTTGGAAATCAACAGTGCTCATAACTATCTGCATTGCTGATAACGGCACAAATGGCAATCGTGATGATGTCAATCAGCTTATGTCTTCTGTTTTCTCTTCTTGGATCGGTTAAATTTTCAAAATGATTGGCGACAGTTGGAATTTCCTTTTTTCGCATAACGGACCTCCTGTTGGTAATAATTTATAATATTATCAACAGGTAGCACACTTTCAATCAAAAGTCTAGATTCTTCTAATTATTTTAGATAGTTATAATATATTGAAATTAATCGTCATTTTTTCAGCATAAATTTCTTGTAATCATCAAATCCAAATGCGGTGGCCCTGAAACTAAAACTGGCAATAGTTGACAACCTGACTCAGGGTGTTTGAAATAAAAATATCTTAAAATCAAAGAGCGAAATCCAAGTTGTTACTTTCAAGTTGCATAAGTGTATTTAAAAGGTATATTATTTATACCATGAAATTTGAATTTGACCCCACAAAGAGTCAGAGCAACATGCAGAAGCATGGGATTGATTTTATCGAAGCCCAGGCTTTATGGAGTGTTCCGGACTATGTTGAAATCCCGGCCAAAACGACGGAAGAGCCGCGTTTTCTGGTGATTGGTAAAATATCCGATGTTCATTGGTCTGGAATGGTGACATATAGAGATGCCGCTGTCAGGATTATCTCAGTGCGCCGCTCAAGAAAAGAGGAGGTTGATATATATGAAGGCTGAGGAATTTGATAAAAAATTTGATGATAACGAGGATGTCTCGCAACACCTTGACCTTTCCAAGGCCCGAAGGCCTCAGCAGGAACAGAAACGAGTGAATGTGGATTTTCCGCTATGGATGATTCGTCAACTGGATAAGGAAGCAAGGCGGCTTGGCGTGCCGAGACAATCCATTATCAAAGTGTGGGTTGCGGAAAGACTTAAAAAGGCGTCTTGAACTGTAATTTTCAACCTTGAATTGTGAATCGTGAACCTTCCATTTTTCTCCGTAAAGCCCCTGGCTCCCATTATGTATATCGGTCTCCTGCTCGGCGGTTTTGTGCTGATTGCCGGTTGCTCAGAGACTGACAATACTTCCCTGTCTTTTACCGTTGCATTGCCGCCGGTAGAGCAAAAAGCAGGCGTCACCCTGAATCCGGGAGAGAACGATATCGGCATCATCCGGATGACACGCACCATCAATATGCCGCCCACAGTCACCATCACCAGCCCGGAAGACAAGAGCGTACATACCTTTGGCCAGTGCATCACTTTTGCGGGCACAGCGTCAGACCCGGAAGACGGCGAGTTGCCGGCATCCGCCTACACCTGGAGGGATGGGGACGAAGTGATTTATAAAGGCGGCAGCCATTTTTTATTTTCCTCTCCGACACCGGGCTGTCACACCATCACCCTGACTGTAACGGACAGCCGCGGGGCCACAGGAGCCGCGACCCGCATCCTGACATTCCATCCGCCGGTATTGCCTGTCATCACCAACTCCGCAGGCATGGAATTTGTCCGGGTTTCTCCCGGTACATTTTTGATGGGAAGCCCTGATGATGAGCCGGGCAGGGATTTCGATGAAGGATTGCATCCCGTGACCCTGAGTAATGAATATTATCTGCAAACCAAGGAAGTGACCCAGGGCCAGTGGGAAGCGGTGATGGGATCCAATCCGTCTTATTTTTCAGGCTGCGGGAGCACCTGTCCGGTGGAGCAAGTGTCATGGGAGGATGTTCAAAATTTTATACGGGCCTTGAACGCCAGGGGAGACGGGACGTACCGGCTGCCCACGGAAGCCGAATGGGAATATGCCTGCCGGGCCGGCGGCGAAACGGCATTTGCGGGCGGCGGAATTACCGAAACCGGGCGTGGAGAGGAGCCGAATCTGTCGGTCATGGGATGGTACAGCTATAATTCGGGCTTCACCACCCATCCCGTTGCCCAAAAACAGGCCAATGCCTGGGGCTTTTATGACATGCATGGAAATGTGTGGGAATGGTGCGGGGACTGGAAGGTCGGCTACCCGAAAGGTGCCGTAACGGATCCGGCTGGTCCGGCATCCGGGGTTTACCGGGTAATGCGCGGCGGAAGCTGGGACTATATCGCCCGTTACTGCCGATCCGCGGGCCGGTACGACGACACCCCGGACTACCGCTTCAGCAACACCGGGTTCCGGCTGGTTATGATGCCTGCCAAATAAACGCGGAGGGAGTCTTTTTCAACCGGTTGGTGGGCAAGAAAAGGAACAAAAGAACCTGGACCTGCGCGAACGAGTTGTTGAATTATTTAAGGATGGCCCCCCTCTTATGGGAACGGGACAGAGAATAGGGGGGCGGTTGCCTTTTTTTGACGATGGACTTGACATGTATTGACTAACAGTGCAATGATAAATGCATAAAAGTTAGGCAATGTCCAGGGAGGCGTGTATGAGCTATATTAAAAGTATAATGCAGGAAGAGTACCGGCGTTTGCAGGCGCTTTACCAAAAATACCTTGATAAACTCGATTCTTTTCCCAAAGGAGCGGTATCGATCAAAAAACGGAATAAAAATGAATATCTTTATCTTGCAAACCGCCAAGGCGGGAAGGTGAAGTTTAATTATATCGGTTCGGTTGCTTCGGAAAAGGCCCGTAAAATAATGGATCAGGTGAATGACAGAAAAAATTTTGAATCAAAACTGAAACAGGTCAAAAATGATTTAAAAGAAATCGGAAAGGTCATTCATGGAAGAAAAATATAAACTGCTTTCCGCTACGATTACATGGGCCGTCGGGTTAAAAAATCGGTTTACGCCTGGTCTTCCGGCAACCGGACATTATCCGCTTACTGTTTGAAGAATGAAACTTATGCATTTATGCATGACCGTCCCCGGATAACGTCCAGGATTTTCTTAGCCGGGTGATAGAGTTTATGAAAAGACGGAGAAGAATGCTTGCTGTACGGTTGAAATGGGTGCGGCATTTTTATAACTCCTTGTAATAATTAATAATATTGCAAGTCGCCGCGAAAATTTATTCAAACCTGAAAAACCTGGCCCTCAGGGCCAGGTCAGAGTATAGTGGCTTTGCCATCTATACGGCTCAATGTTACTCAGAGGTAAAGTTGTCCCCACAACAATACCAAGGAGTAACACATG
>JBAQUK010000338.1:0-14081 GCA_049297455.1 Desulfosalsimonadaceae bacterium
GACCAATGCCGGGTTGAAAACCCGGTTTATCGGAATGGACCAATGCCGGGTTGAAAACCCGGTTTATCGGAATGGACCAATGCCGGGTTGAAAACCCGGTTTACGTAGCCCGGGTTTTTAACCCGGGATTGATTTACACCGTTTCATCCGGGTTTCCAGCCCGGGATTGATCCATTCCGTTTACTCCGCCGTTTAAAACCGGAACATATCATCATCACCCCATATGCCCGAAATACCCTGCGCGGCGGGTGCTTTCTTCGGCTGCCGCATCTTGGCCAGGTGGCTCAACACACCGACATTCCCCATGGAAAAAAGCTGGGCCCAGGCAATGGGCAGGGCCTGACCCTTTCGCAGTCCCAGAAACACCGCATCATTCAGGCCGGCAAATTTGGCCTCGTCTATCCTGTAGACCCCCGCCACTGCCATTTCCGTCGCACCCGCCTTGATCTTAATCGGCCACGGGGCAATCACACCGGCCTCCGCCAGAGCATCCACCCCCGTTTGGGTGATTGCCTTGTTGCGCTCCACCTCCTGCAAAAAAACCAGTACTTGAGATACCGCATTGGAAAGTTGCCCATCCGGATTAAACAAGGGTTCGCCTTCGGTATCCGAGATCAGCCCGGAAGACTCGTTCACGCACAGGATCGGCTTATCAAAATCCTCGATTTTGGAAAGGCTGAAAGGATGACTCCGGAAACAGGCTGGCACATAACCGCCCAACCAGCGGCCGTCCGGCCCCACGAACCAGTTCTTTCCCGGCTTGGGAGCCAGGAGCCCGGCCAGATAAAACCGGGTGTCCTTTCGGGCAAAACACAGGGGCATCGCGTGAACGGACTTGAGAAGCTCGGCTGCCGTCAGCGGCGCAAGTTGGGTTTTAGCCGAAAAATCATAGGAGGTGAACCGCTTCCAGCATTTTCCGGTGTGCCGTTCAGGCGACAAGGGGCCAATGGTATTCATTGAAAGATTCCTCGGGAGTGTTTTAAAATAATGGGTTGTGGATGAATGTCGGGTTGGAAACCCGACTTACGTAACCCGGGTTTCCAACCCGGGATTGACCCAATCAACAAAAACCCCCCGGCTCCTTGGGGAACCGGGGGGTTTCGAATTGAATCCGGGGACTCCCGGAGGCGGGGTGAATTCCGCCGCCGGGAGAGTCAGCCGGGGTTAAGGGTTATTCAGTTAGGCTGCCGCAAGGATATCAGAACTGTCAAAACCCGCGGCATTCACGCCGATCAATGCGACAACACCGTCAGGAACTTCATCGTTGTTGGCGTCGAAGAAGAGCAGACCAACAGTTTCATCGGTTCCGTCGGTGCCGCGGTTTCCGTCCGCATCCACCAAGTCAGCCTGAATGGTGCCGAGGTAGTAAACGACATTGGTTCCGTTCATGGCATTGACCGCATCGTTGTAGATATCGACATAGGCGTCGCCGGCAGTTTCAACCGCTTCATCATAGTTTCCGCTGGCTCCGCCGGTGCCGGCGGCAAGGCCGAAGCTAATGCTGTCATCGGCTGCCGTAAAATCCGTGATGATATCTGCCGTGTCGAGATCGGAGGCAGCACCTGTCAGCAGGATGGAAGCGCCGGAACCGGTAACACCGCTGGAGGCGCTCACCGACAGGTCGAATCCGCCGTCATCGGCAAACTGATCGGTCAATGTGATCTCATTGGGATTAGCGCCAGCAGCCGCTTGAACCCGGGTTGCGTCTAGAGCCGCAACATTGTTGAATTCCAATATCAACGCCGCTGCGAGCTGGGCTTCCGACTCAGTTCCCAGCGCGGTGTATTCCGCCCTGATCTCATCACCAACTTCCGGGGTGGCGATAATTCGATAAACTTCCCCGGCGATGGTGACGACGCCGGCGGTGCCGTCACCAATGGTCACTGTATCCTCTTGGGCCACATCAGCATTATCGGAAGTGGCGGCTTCCGCCGAGGCAAAACCTGCGCCTGTGGGTGTGATGCCAGTTATTTCAACAGCCTGGGCCGCAACCATATTCCCTGAAACATCCTGGGAGGTTTCGATGCCGTCTATGGTAAGCTGATCATTGACATCATCCCATGCCGCGTTCAGACCGCGAATGGACAGTTCAGACGCCAGACGATCGCCGATGGCATCAACATCCGTAAAATCGATGGAAGCGTCGTCATTGATCACGAAACTGCCGATGGAGCCATCGTTTCGATAGGTCACAGTAAGCGCCTGGGAGCTATCAGCAACATCCGCGGCAAAGGGACTTGTAATATCCCAAATTTCGTCATCATTTCCAATGGTCGTGGGCAAGCTGCCCGCCGTAATGGCCATATCGACCGGATCACTGGTGCTGATATCAAACTCAAACCGATCCGATCCGCCGTTGCCGGTGAGGATATCCGCACGCCCCGCAACATCCTGGAAGCTGTCGCCGGCATTGATGATATCATCCTGCACGCTGCCGATCAAAGTCTTTGCTCCATTCTCGCCGGCCACATTTGTCAGAGCCGTCAGGGTGAAGCCATTACCACCGGCAAGAGAAACATCAATCAAGGTATCCCCGAGTGCCGGGCTAGTAATTGTGGCAATACCGTTATTAAAGGTTGCTGCGGTAGCTACAAATTCCGTATTAGCAGAGGCATGAACCTCCGCGCCTGCAGAAACTTGCAGAATATCGCCGGTATTCAGGGAATTATCAACTATTTCATCGATACCGGAGTCCACAACAAAGGTGTTGTCACCAAAGGTGTCCCACATAGTATCATTGCCTTCTCCACCGGTCAGAATATCGTTACCTTGTTGACCGAACAACCAATCGTCACCTTGGCCACCAAAAATGGTGTCATCTTCGTTACTTGCTGTCAAACGATTAACTTCATCAGCAGCGGACTCCGAACCGATGTAATTAAAACCCGTGGCCAAACCGTCGTCATCGATCGCCCCAGCTGCATTCATGTGGTATTCCAATAGACTGTCCGCATCCGTGGCTATGGTCACCGCAGAGAGGTCAATATTGACCACCCGGAGATGATCGCCCAAGGTATCAATATCAGAGGCATCACCCGTCACAATGACCGTACCTTCGCCAACAATGTTGACCATATCCGCTTCTTCCAACTGAGCCACCGTCAGGGTCAGGGTCTGACCCAGAGGTACCCAGATGGTCGTGGCGCCCGACAGGTTGAGCACAACTTGCGTCAGGTCCACATTGCCTTCAATTACCAGCGGCACATCAGTCAACGTCAGAATAGCGCCAGCCTGGAAAATGACATCGTCAGTGATCGTCAGTCTGCTTCCCGGATCAGCGCCCGTGTATATAATCCGCCATTCGCTACCCGTTGCCAGCGTCGGGGTCGAGCCTTCCATCATACCTAAGGTCGCGGTGGTGATCCCATCGCCGCTGTCGAAGGTGAATGCCGGCAGCAGCGTGTCAACACCCGGCACCGCCGGATCATCATCGTTGGTACCATCGACCATTGACAGGACGCCCAGGTTCAGGGTGCCATCAAAGTCGTCGGCGTCGATCATGCTCAACGTATTACCATGGATACCCGCATGGGTAACGGAACCGAGGGTGATCGTACCGGCGGCCGCATTGCCATTGGTGAACGTCAATGTCTCGGTGTTGTCCACCTGATAACCGGGGCTTGCGCCAGGCGCGGTCAACACACCCGTTAATCCGGTAGCATCCGTGGTATGGGCGATGATATCCGTATCATTCGTATTGACCTGGGTAATGTTGATGTTGTTCGCCCCCGTCACATCCAAGAGCGATGTGCTGCCAGCGGTACCGGTTTCGTAGGTAATCGTTCCGACCTGGAGATTGGCACCAGACCCAAGCGTACCATCCACATTGGGACCAGCACCATCACCAACAACCGAAAGTCCCAAGGAGTCCATGTAAACATTAAGCAAATCAATGCCGTTTACCGCACCCACACCGATATTGCCGACAGTATTGATGTTATTCGGCGGAACATGTTCGCCGGTTTCGTTCACACCATCATTGTCATTAACATAGGTCTCTGCCGCCAAGTAGTGGGTATCCCTCAAGGCACGACGGGATTCGATGAACAGACCATTGAAGTGGATCGTGGTGAGGTCGACATCAGGCGCAGCCACAACGTCGTCCACCAGGATGTTGCCGATTGTTGCCTGACCACCCAGTTCGAGGGTCAGAGTTTGGATATGCTCTTCCGGATTCGCCCCGACATCGCTGAACGTCAGGTTGCCGAGCGTGGTGAAGTTGACAAATTCAACCGTACGATTAACCGACAACGAGGCCAGCAGGATGTCCAGCTCGGTGACGTCCGCAAAATCCACACGCAAAACGGTGGAGGGCAGCGTCGTGAAGAGACTCTCCACAAGACCGCCTTCTCCATCGATCAGTTCGTCGGTTAACCAGAGACGACCTATATTAGCGGAATAGCCGCTGGTGTCTACCGGCGCTGTGATGCTGGTAAAGAGCCAGACAACGTTGGTGGAGGGGTCTGCCCCATCAATATCGGAGGCTGGCGCGTTATCGCCATCACCGCTGATAAGATCAACCACTGTCACATCGCGCTCAGCCTGTGCCACTGTCTGGAACCGGATGGTTTGACCTGTCAGGTTGCCAGGGGTGTCGGAAATCGCCTCAAGTTGAACAGTGAAGAAACCCAGGTTGGTCGTCAGTGCACACGTTACGTCGTCATCTTCAAGCGTGACAACACCAGCGATGTTGGCGGCAATGCCGCTGAGATCGACCGGGTCGTTGCCCAAATCGACGATGTTGACCTGAGCGGTGATGCCCCCAGCACCCGTATCCGGTCCAGCGATGATATCCAGTCCGTTGGCCTGATCTGCCGTCAGCGTCAGAATGGCGCCGTCAGCAAGCACGATCGGCAGTGTTTGCAGTATGCTCAGGTCAAGGCCGGACAGATCCATGCTGGCGTCGATGAACAGTGTGGTATTGGCCCCCAGATCAATGTTCAGGATGGAACCGTCCACAAAGGTCAGGCCGCCATCCAGGTGCAGTTCGCTGCCAGCGGCAGCATCGGTGAAATCAAAATTCCAGCCGATTCCATCATCAGCATTGCCGGGGATAGTGTCAAGACCGTTGCTGTTCAGGTTATCAAGGGCCATGGTGAGCGTGGTGACCCCGCTTCCGGAAATGAACTGGAAGCTGTCGGAGTCAACATCCTCAATCACGCCAAGCGTCAGATCACCGTCAAGACCGGAGGCATCGATCAGGCTCAAATCATCACCTTCAATACCATTGTTGCCGGCTCCATCATCCGTATCCAGCACGATATCGCCAGTGCCGATGAAGAACACTTCTTCAGTATTGTCCACTTCCAATGCATCGGAACCGCCGGTGATGGTCAGGGTGCCGGTGCCGGTGTTGGAAATGGTCAGGGTGTCAATATCCGCGTCCGTGGTATCGAGCGCCTTAATGGTAACATCAGCCGAGCCCATTACATCCAAGGTAGCTGCGTCATCATCCGCATCCAAACCGTTGTATATGATGGTTCCCGTTATTTCCAGCACCTGATCGGCGTCAATATCAACATTCAACAGGCTGTTCGGTGGGAACGGCCCAGCAGAGAATGGGCTGATATCGCCGTCGATGATGTTGGCGGTTACAATATCGCCGCCCAGAGCAGCTTCATAGTTCTCCGCCGTTCCAGTGGATACCAGGGTCAGATTCTGAAAATTCAGCGCCTGAAGGTCGGCGGGCGGCGTTGTGGTCCCTAACCGGATATCGCCGTCGATTTCAACGCCACCCATCAGGTTCATGGTAAGGGTGATCACTTCGTCGGTAATATCAAGATCGTTAAAGCCAAGGGCCACACCGGGAACCGCGTTCGGATGAACAGTGACGCCTTCTTCAACAATCACCACTCGGTTGGTGGGATTGAGGAAACCAAGTTGTTCCGGATCATGAAAAATAACCAGATTCACGGATGAACGCAGGTCATCAATAAGAAATTCCACATTCAGGCCGCCGACAAAGGTGTTCAGGGCGTTCAGATACGTGACGTCATAACCGGAAGCATCCAAGGTGGTGCCAAGACCTACCGCCCCCCCTCCCGGTCCTGTATCAAATCGGAAGACCACAGTGGTTGTTCCGGTGCCTTCGACATCCAGACCATTCGCCTGTTCAAAACTAACCAGTCCCAAGGTCTGGCCGTTGGTAAGGATAAAATCCGCATCCCCGATAACGGAAGCCGAACCCGGAACGAGAACGCCATCGTCGTCGATTTCACCAAGGGTGACCTCGTTTTCGCCCAGCGTCACGGTGATGTTATCTGCCGCTACCTGGGAAAGATCAAAGCCGTCATCCGCATCAGCATAACCGTCATCATCCAAATCCCGGGTGACGTTGGCGTTGGTGAGGCCGGTGATGTTGACGGTGAAATCCGTCGAGGCATTGCCATCGGCATCCATACCCTCAATCCTTCCCTCGTTCACCAACTGCTGGAAGACATCCGCGTCGATGGTAAGAGTGGCGCCTTCGGGAACGATGATCTTTCCAACACCGGTCAGATCGGAGTTCACAATGGTCATGTCGCCGGCAAGGGTGATGCTCTCCACCGTGATTGCCGGGGGCAGCAACGTGGCATCGAAGGTGTCGGAATCAAAGTCCACGATGCGCAAATTGGCGGCCAGGAAAGGCGTCGTGGCGTCGGCCGCCGAGAACCCGTCCTCGGCCATTATGGCGTCGAACTGATCCTGGTCGAGGGTGAGCGTGGCGGGATTGGTCACATTGTTCAGCACGATGCCGTCCACATTGACCAGGGTGTCGTCGGACAGGTCGATGTTGCCGGTGATAACAATGGTGTCCGTGCCAACCGCAGAACCGTTGACCGTAATTTCATCCGTCGCATCAATGGTTGACAGGGAAGACAGGCCGAAGGTCAGGCCCCCGTCGCCCAGGTGGTCCACCACCAGGTAATCCACGTCATCGTCACCGGTATCAAGATCCCCGATGGTGACGTCCGCATCACCGGTGACGGTCAGGGTGGCGGTGGCTTCATCGTCATCGTTGGCGGTAATGCCGTCATCCGGCTGATTGTTCAGGGGTGCGGCATTGTCGGTACCATGGGAACTGAACAAAATTTTGCCCTCGAGGACAAAATCCTGGCTGGCGTTAATGGTGACGTTTTTCAGGTTGTTGTCCCGGCTGCCCACGATAATCGCCGCTGGGAAAGCCGCGGGGGTGATATCGCCGCTGATAATATTCGCCGTTTCGCCGGTGATCAGGTTGGCCTCGGTACCAGAGGAATTAATAACCAGCTCATCGAGATAGAAGGGAATCAGGGAATCGTCTTCAATATTCACTTCCACGGTAGAAAGAACCAGATCCTCCTCAATTTCCGTGCCGCCCATCATGTTTACGGTAAGCTGAGTGACTTCCACATCCAGGCGATAATCATTAAAGGAGATATCATTGAAAACGGTAGTGCCGGGTTCCACATCCACGATCTGTTCTCTACCGTCTACATTGCCTTCGTCGTTGTAGATCACCTTTTCCACACGCTCAATCAGATTCTCGAACATGTAATCAACATTGTGGCCCGAGACCAGGAGGTTGGTGACGCGCAGGAAGTCCACATCAAACCCAGAGGCATCGATTTGATCAAGAGGATCAGCCTGCGTATCGGTGAACTGCAGGGTCGAATTAACGCCGCCGATAACGGAAACGCCGTCCCCATCTTCTATATTGCCCAGGATCAGGGTAAAAGTGTCAATGTTGTAGGTGTCAACTGAGGAGCCCCCTTGTACAAGATCAGCCGCTGACAGGTCGACGGTTTCAGCCAGGCTGATGGTGACCGTGCTTTCGTCACCGGTCAGGTCGACATTGTCAAGAACAAGGTCTTCACCCGCTTCACCAACATCAACCTGATGCATATCATAGATGTGGAGACCGCCTTCTCCGGTAATCGTGCCGTCGCCATTGAGCTGCTGGAATTGGGCGGCCGTCATTCTGAGAAGGGTTCCTTCAGGGATGATCAGCCCGGAAATATCCGTCAGGTCAGTCAAGGGATTTAGCGTTATCACCGGATCATTGGCCAGCTCCAGCGTGAAAAGGATGCCATCCGGATACATGGCAACGGAGAAGGGCTCTCCGTCGAAATCCGTAAGGGTCATGGCGGCTGCGTCACCTTCTGTCAGGTAGAAATTGGCCGCGCCGATAGCAGTCGCATCAGGCATGCTAATGGTCAGGTTGGCTTCGTCAGCGAGATGCACGCTGGTGACATTGATCAGGGTCGCCTCGCTGATATCAACATTGTCGTCACCGGCATGGTTCTCACCGGGTTTATCACCGATCATCAGAGCGACGCCGCCGACGCCGCCGTCAATGACGGTATCCGAACCGGCTTCCAGCTCCTGCAGATACAAAACGGAGCCGCCCGTTCCACCGGTGAAGGCAAAGTCGCCGTCAGGTTCGTCGATGGTTGCGGTAAACGTGCCGACCACGCCGGATGCATCGATCTCGGTGAGGGCTTCAGGCAATTCCTCGGTAATCGTGACGCTGCCGGCCGCGTTGACATCCAACGTTTCGACAGAATCACCGTTGACATCTTCGATGGTGGCCAGAACAGCATCTGAATTGATTGCAATGGAGTCCGCATTGTCAATGGTGATGCCTGCCGCATGGATCGGACGGGTATCGGTGGCCACGGAGTGGGTGAGGTTTACCACCGCGTCCGCGCCGTCCCATTCATAATTGGCGACCAAAGCACCCACATTGGAGGTGCCGGTGGGGCCTTCCGCCTTGGCCGTGCCGCCGCCCTGAAGTTCAAACGCCAAGCCCCAGGCCGCGTCCTTGATGACCAGAGTATCGTTGTAGTTGCCGCGCAGGCCGAAGGTTTCAATATCCTGGGCCGTGTCGCAAAGAAGAATCGTGGCCATATTGCCGGTGCTGCCCGCAGCAGTGGGGCCGTCGATCTGGGTGACGACATAGCGCTGGACGCCCTGAGATACCAGGCTGTCGGCTGATTCATCAATAGTGGGCGTTGCCGGGTTATCCACTTCGTCAAAACCGATCCCATCACCGGAAACGTCTTTGGCAATATGAATATGGATTTCAGAAGCATATCCATTGTCCGCGTTGCCGTAAATTCCGCCGCCTTGGGCCAGCATTTCAAAGTTGTCCAGGATCAGCCCGTTCACATTGGCTTCAAGACCAGAGAAATCCACTGTAAAGGGATTAGCGGGTGAACCCAAAAGCATACCCAGTTCAATGGGACCGCTGGAGGTGACATCTGTCTCGCCGATAATTTCAAGGTTGGTGTGCCAGGTTTCAAATCCTTCCACCACCGGGGTTACATCCGAATCAACGGTGAGCACGACCACGACCTCAGCGTCTTTGGGACGGTCATAGCCCCCCCACACCGAGTTGACCGCAACGTTGTACCATTCATTTTGATCATCGCCGGCAATGTCCCCGGCATCGGGGCCGTCTACCGCGAAATCATCAGAGAGCGAACCGCCGTAAAAAACGTTGCCGTTGATGACGGTTTTAACGGTATCATTGGTGTTGAAAGGATCAAACTTAATCCCGCCGCCCGTGATGATTACATTTCCGCTGTCATAATCCGTATTGCCGTCATTGGCCAGGGAAATCCCTCTTTGGGCCACCCGGGTGTGGAGCTGCTGAGCGGTCAGGGTGAGGGTGACGTCGTCCTGCACTTCCAGGAGCAGGTCGATGTTTTTGGGCAGCAAATCCACCCCCAGTTCGGTCAGAGAGATGATGCCATCGGATCCGGCAGATTTTTCATCAACAATGATCTTCACAAACGCATGGGTATTGAACTGCGCGCCTTCGACTTCAAAGTATTCCGCCCCAATTTCCAGGAACTGGCTGGCGGTCAGGGTCAGTACGGCGGCATTGATACCGCCGATGGCTTCATTGGCCGTGGGCATATCCTCCAGGTCAAAGGCATCGTCATCCAGGACAACGCGGTTGATGCCGGAAAGATCGGCGGCCCGGAGATCGGCCACGGTCTTGACATACAGGGTGATATTTTCACCGGTGATATAGGAATTTTCATTGAGGGTGTCGATGGCGGTAAGGCTGCTGACACCGGGGAAGTCGTTCCCTTCCTCCCACTGGTAGTCTTCATCGCTGCCGAGAATGACGGTGGAAGCGCCGGAGCCGGCGTTGATCTGAAGCAGGGCGCCGTCATCGCCCCATTCAGACATACCGCTTCCTGTACCATTACCACCCAGTTCATCGGTGCCTACATAGTCATCATCCCATCCACCGACGGTGATGGTGTCTCCGCCGCCGCCGCTCAGAACGGTGATCTCGTCGGCCAGCACTTTGATGACATCTACGCCGGAACCGGTGGTGATGTCGACTTCATGAGCACTCACGTCGATGGCATTGCCGCCGTCGCCTGCACTAATGGTACCGACGCCGATCCAGGGATTGAGGTCCACGTCGATGTCGTTGGCGCCGTCGCCCGCGGTGATGCTGACATTGTTCGGGAAATCAAGGGAATAATCCACTGCGCCCTCGGATCCGTTGGTGTCATAGGCGTCGATTTCCATGCGGTTGTCGCCGTCGCCGACCGTGATCTCCACCTGATTTGCATCGGCGACCTGGAAGTGATTATCTCCATTGCCGGCGGTGATGGTGAGGGTGTCGGCATCATCGACCACCACCTTGCTGTTTCCATCCGCGAGGGTCACATTGACGATTTCAGAATCGATCTCGAAGTGGTTGTTGCCGCCGCCATCAATAATAGTGACGCTTTCGTCATCGATAAGGTCCGTATCATCGTTACTATGGGCCTCGTCGGTATTCACGAGGAAGATATCATCGTACATGCTGCCGACGAAGGTGACGTTTTGCGAATTGTTCAGTTCCAGATTGACGCCGCCGGCGGTCATTGCGCTGGCATTGATGGTGATGGGGGTCTCATCCTGGAAAGAATCATCAAGATCACCATTAATATATAATGCTGCGTCGCCGCTGATATTCAACTGGGTGAGACGGCCGCCGATGTCTTCTGTGCCAAATGAGTTGGCAGCGCCGCCTAAGGACACCAGATTCAGGACATCGGTGTTATGGGCGAAATTCAGATTGGCGGTAATTTGACCAATCAGAAGTTCAACTGTCAACGGCCTGGTCAGGCCTTCGCCGTAGTGCAGGGTCACATCTTCCGTGAAGCTGCCTTCAAAGCGCGCGGTGGCGCCGTTGCGGATACCGACAATGGTCAGCTCGCCGGAGTTCTCAAAATCATGGTCCCCTTCGGTGACGATCAGTCTCTCCAGATCAATGGCCCGGCTGAGGTCCAGCAAACTCTCCGTAGCCAGCCCGGAAAGCGGCCCGTCTTCCAGATCCGGATAGGTTGATTCACCATATGGGGGTTCACCCTCTTCTCCGTTTGAAGTATATACATTCGGCAGGTTCTGTACCTGAATTTCCTCGATGTTGAGGAGGGCCAGGGGCTGGGCGTAGGTGCCTTTGGCGTCCACTTCCAGGGTGTCATAACCCGCGCCTGCGTCGATATAGGCCTGGTGCAGGAGCTCCATACGGCCGGCCACGATGCGATCATCAAAAGCGGAAGTAAAGTTTTCCTCGATGGTGCCGCCGTTGTTTTGCGTGGGAGTCAGAACAATGGGCTCTCCTAAAATTGTTTCCGTATATGTCGGCCCCGATATGTAGTTTCCGTCAGCATCCACCCAAACGGCATCGCTCATGAAAAGGCGGGAGATCAGCTCACCATCCTCGTTTGTGTAAAACAACAAATTGGTGAGGAAATTGAAGTACTGTTCACCGAGTGCGGCCTCGTCGGTCAAGAAGGTCAAGGTGGTGCCGTCCTCGAGGTTGATGGTCAGATCTAACGAATCCGTTTCCAAAGACCCTTCCAGCTCAAGTTGAATATCGGTGACATTGTCGAAGGGACCCACGCCATCGTTATCAATGAGTCCCAGCTCGGTGAGATCCAGTCCGGTGATGGTGGTGAGAAATGCCACCAAATCTTCGACGGGAATTCCCCCATCCGCATCAATACCAACATCGCCACCCTGATATTCTGATGCAGGATATCCCCACATCACCCTTGGTGCTTCTACCAGCACCCCGGGCAAAGTGATTGTTACATCCTCAATTTCCCGGAGGGTATGGATATTCGCCGCCGAGCCGGTATCATCCGGCGTCGTTTCCCAGTCACCGGCAATGGCCTGCCAGCCGGCGTTTGCAGAAGGCCCAAAACGGAATACATCATCGGCCGCACCTGAACCGAGATCGTCTTTGGTATAGAAATTACCGGTTGCCGGGTTATACAGTCCGATGGAGTCGTCTCCATCGTCGTCCCAATCACCGGCAACGGCTTGCCAACCCGCGTTCCCGCCAGGTCCGAAACGGAACGTATAATCGGCAGCACCTGAACCGAGGTCGTCTTTAAGATAAAAGGTGCCGGTCGCCGGGTTATACAGGCCGACGCTGTCATCTCCGTCTTTGTCCCAGTCGCCGGTAATGGCCTGCCAGCCGGCGTTTCCTGATGGTCCGAAACGGAACGTATAATCGGCGGCGCCATTGGAGAGAGTATTTTTAAGATAGAATGTACCGGTTGCCGGGTTATACAGACCGATAGCGTCGCCGCCATCACCGTCCCAGTCTCCGTTTACGGCTTGCCAGCCTGTGGCTCCCGCAGGCCCGAAACGGAATGCATAATCAGCGATTCCACCAGTAAGGGTATCCTTCAGGAAGAATTTGCCGGCATCCGGATCATACAGACCGATGGTATCGTCTCCATGATTGTTCCAGTCACCCGCCAATGCCTGCCATCCCGATGCAACTCCGAAAACAAAGCTTTCATTGGCTACGCCGGTAGTCAGATCGTTTTTAAGATAAAATCTGCTTAATTGAGGGTTGTAAAGACCAATTCCACTAGCCATAAAAATTCCTCCATTGTTAGAAATCAAAAATGTTTTGGTTCATCGGGCCACGTACACGACTTTATTTCATTCAGCGTTTACTGATTTTTGGGTCTGATCTTGCAGACCTCTTTTTAACGATATTCTAGAGCATAATACTTTTGGCCCAAAATAATTTATATGCCAATGTAATGTCAAGATTTTTTTAAAATTATCCTTATAAAAACAGATTTTTCACTCCGTTTGGGGGTGTTGCTATGTTTGGGTTTCCAAAAAACTCACCTGACTTTTAAGAAATTCGAGTGCCTGCTCTTTGCCTCCCAAAAAAGAAACAAGCATATTCCCATAGGCATTGGCAGCGGCAATAAGGGCCTCATCCTTTTTATATCCCTTCTCTCTGGTTTGCTGTACAGCCTTTTGCAGGCCGGGTGTAAAAATTTCTTCTTCAATCTTTTTAACGGTTTCCATATTGCTCATTAATTAGATTCTCCCTTACTTGATGATTACCAGGTTTTTTAACATTTTTACGGATTGATAAAAAGCCGAAATATCCCGCCTGCGGTATTTTTGCTGGGAAGGGATACGCTGAGGTTCCTTGGAGGTCATCGTGCTTCATTGCGCTGCATCCCCTAATTCTTAAAAGTTCGGGAATCGCTTATTATTGCTAATTATTTTAGATAGTTGCCGTTTTAATATATAACATGGTGAACGGTTATGTTTTGTCGTCTAACTTCGACTTTCACTGAACTATCAAGTATCTATCTATATTTTTTGTAAATAAAAACAAAAATCGATACAAAAGTCAAGGAATAATTCCCCAAAGATGCCGCACGTTCAAGATATAATATATAACATTGAATATTGAGGCCTTGAAATCGGCGGCCATGATCATGGTTCCGGCCACCTTGTTCATTCTCTATTGGCATAGAGTGGCTCGTATGGAATGCGGCGGCTTGCTGCCGCGCAACCGCGAGGGCAAGCCCTCGCACTCCAAAAAAATATGGCCGAAATGATGATCAAGGCCAAATCGGCATTTTTTTCCAAGTGTTCATTGGTTGAAGAACCCATCGCTATATTCATGATAAAGAGTTCGAATGATTTCTATCCTATTTTTTTATCCATCCAAACAGCTGATGCCATCGTAAAAAGTCTTTAATCCGTCGTGCCGGACTTGATCCGGCATCCAGAACATACTGAGTATACTGGATTCCGGCCTTCGCCGGAATGACGAAAAA
>JBAQUK010000339.1:0-3180 GCA_049297455.1 Desulfosalsimonadaceae bacterium
TTGTAAAAAGTCGATTTTCTCCTTTTTTCGTCATTCCGGCGAAGGCCGGAATCCAGTATACTCAGTATGTTCTGGATGCCGGATCAAGTCCGGCATGACGGATTACAGACTTTTTACGATGGCATCAACTTTAAAATACAGTATGTTTGACTGACCAGGCCCCAAAATACAAGGAACAGGAAGACCCAAATGAAGCCGCAAAGCAACGGTTCATGAAAGGAGATATTATGAAGAAGGCTAAGACCGTAACTTCAAAACCGGTGGAAGATATGAGGCCGGAATACGACTTTTCCGCCATGAAAGGCGGGACACGGAAAAAATATCACAAGGCATACCGTGAGGGGCATCAGGTGATTGTTCACAAAGAGGATGGCACGGATGCTGTTCAATACTTCAAACTCGAAGACGGAGCGGTCATCCTGGAACCGGATGTGAAAAAGTACTTTCCAACCTCCGAGGCAGTCAATAAAGCCCTCAGGTCGCTGATCGAGATCATTCCAGCAAAGCGGAGTGCAGGGCGCAGGAAATGACACCGATGCACAAAGCCATGCCCATGTGCCCGCGCCAAAAGACAAACCGCAGACCCGGCATGGTGTCACAAGCTATCATCAACACAACCTCAACCCGCGCCCTCCTTCCCCTGCCGCAGGCAATCCGCCAGCCTTTTCAGGTTTTCCGGCGAAAAGGCGGTTTTTCGCCGGAGGGTGGCGTCATGGATATATTCCCTTAACACGGCGGATTCCTCCGGTGTCACCAGAAGGCCCTTTTCAGCAAGCAAATGGCGGATCATTTTGGAGCCGCTGTGGCGGCCCAGCACAAACGCCGTCTTTTCCCTGCCCACGCTTTCCGGCGGAAAGGGCTGATAGGCTTCGGGGTTTTCGATGAGGCCCGCGCAATGGATGCCGGATTCGTGGCGGAACACGTCCGCGCCGGTAATGGGCTGGTCCGCTGGAATGGGGCGGTTCGCCGCCTCGGCCACATAGGCGCAGAGCGCCGTCACCTGATTGATCTGAATATCGCAGATGCCGGGGGCCATCCGGTTCAGGGCCATTGCCACCTGTTCAAGGGCCGCGTTTCCGGCCCTCTCCCCCAGGCCGTTCACCGTGACGCTCAGGGCTTCCGCGCCGGATTCAAACGCGGTGACGGCATTGGCCGTGGCCATGCCCATGTCGTTGTGGCCGTGAAACTCAAGGGGAAGTCCGGGCACCGCTTTCCGGACCGCCTTAACCAGAGTCCGGACCGTCGATGGCCTGGCCACGCCGCTGGTGTCCGCGATTCTCAGGCGGTGTGCCCCGCAGGCCGCCGCATGTCTTGAAAACCGGAGAAGAAACCCCATGTCCGCGCGGGTGGCGTCCTGGGCACCCACGGACACAAAATCAAAATACCGGTTCCCGAACGGCACCAGTTCTTCGAGTTTGCCCATCACCCAGTCCCCGGTTTTGCCGAATACATTCAATAGGATATCCGATACCGGAAAACTGATATGAACCCCTTCCGTGCCGGATCGTGCGGCCAGCGCGATATCACTCCGGACGGCCCGGCACCAGGACGTGAGCCGGCAATCCGGCTGCCGGGAAACCATCTGGACGATCTCCATGCGTTCCTGCTCACCCATGGCCGGAATTCCGGCTTCGATTTCGTTCACCCCGAGGTCCGAGAGCATGCCGGCGATGTTCAGTTTTTCCTCAAGGGTAAAGACGACTCCGGGGGCCTGCTCCCCGTCCCGCAGGGTGGAGTCGATGATCCAGACATGACGATCTTCTATATTTTCCATCATGGCGTCTCACCTGAACCGTTTTCTGAGGCAAATTAGTTGCGTGACTTTCCAGCCGTTTTTTTGGTAAAATTCCAGGGCCGGATCATTTTCCGAATCCGCCAGAAGCTGAAGGCGTTTCAGGCCGCAGGAATTGCTCCAGGCTTCCATGCTTTCCAGCAGCATCCGGCCGACTCCCTTTCCCCGCCACCCGGTTTTGACCACCAGATCCTCCACCATCGCCACCACACCCCCTTCGGCAGTGGAAATCAGGGTCTGCCCGGAACACATGCCGATGATTTCACGGTTATGTTCCGCCACCTTGAGGCATTTATGCTTCCGGCATCCGTCCAGCAAAAGCGTAAGCCCCTGCCGGTGCTTGTCCACATCAAAGAAAAAATCCGCTTCAATGGCGAACAGTTCACCCAGAAGACTCACCAGCGCATCGATATCCGAATGGCATGTATTTCTTATGGTTACAAATGGTTGAATCATCTTTACGCCTTTGCGTTTCCGTATAAATTTCAGCAATCAGGTTTTCCACAACGGCCTTGTTCTTTTCAAAATCCGTAATCTGCCGTTTGATCCGGCCCTCCGTATAGACGGCGACCACATCGGCGAATGCGCCCAGATCATCCACATCATGGGTGATCAGAACCACCGGAATGTGGAACCGGTCCATCATTTTCCGGAATTCTTCCCGCATTTTCCTCCTTAAGTAAGAGTCAAGGGCGGAAAACGGCTCGTCAAGAAGGAGGAGTTCCGGCTCCCGGATCAGGGCTCTTGCGAGGGCCACCCGCTGGGCCTGGCCCCCGGAAATGTCTTTGGGAAAACAGCCCGCGACATCCGAAAGTCCGAATATATCCAGAAATTCCGCCAGTTTTTCCGTTTCCCCGGAAGCCCTTCCCCATAACCGTTTTTTGAAGCCGAAAGCCATGTTTTCACGCACGGTCAGATGGGGAAAGAGCGCATAATTCTGAAACACATAACCGATGCGCCGGTCCCTTGAGGGCAGATGGATATTTTTTTCGGAATCAAACAGAACCCGGCCGTTAAAAACAATCCTCCCCGCATCCGGCCGCAGGAGCCCCGCCACGGCATGAAGCGTCAGGGTCTTGCCGAATCCGGATGGCCCGAACAGCGCGAGCCGGTCCGTATCCGCCCGGAGTTGAATATCCAGATCAAACACCCGGTTCCGGGCCGTCATTCTTTTTTTAATGTGGATGTCGATGTTCATCGCAACCTCTCAACCTCTCAGGTATTCAGAAGTCAGGAGTCAGAATTCAGAATTATGAATCCCGATGGTTTTGTAAAAAGTCGATTTTCTCCTTTTTTCGTCATTCCGGCGAAGGCCGGAATCCAGTATACTCAGTATGTTCTGGATGCCGGATCAAGTCCGGCATGACGGATTACAGACTTTTTACGAT
>JBAQUK010000340.1:0-4910 GCA_049297455.1 Desulfosalsimonadaceae bacterium
ATGGAGCGATAGCGACATCCTTATTCGAAGTTCGATGTTGGACGTTCAATGTTCGATGTTCAGGGGCTTTTTTCTAAAATGACCATTGAGCATCCAGTATTCAATTGCGAGAACAAATTTACCGTGATCATTGCCTGCTCCCTATTGAACATCTTATGGAAACGTGTCATGATGTAACCGGTTCTTATCCGGTGGCGGCTGACGGCCGGAACCGGCAACCGACGCAATCAGGAGGAAAATCCCATGTATTTACCCAAACATTTTCAAGCATTTAAAACAAATTTTCCCGACATTCACGCAAATTTTGAACAACTGGCGAAAACCTGCCGGGACCACGGCCCCCTGGATCAGAAAACCCAGGATCTGGTCAAACTGGGCATCGCCATCGGCCAGAACTCCAGGGGCGGGGTGATGTCCAATGCGCGAAAAGCCCTGGCCTCGGGTGCAACCACCGACGAAATCCATCACGCCGTCCTGATGTCCCTGACCACCGTGGGGTTTCCGGCCATGATCGCAGCCATGGGATGGGTCGATGAATTGCTGGAAAAGAATCGGGACTAGCGGGAATGTCCTTACCCCAAACCGGCCCGGCCATACTGCTCATCGTCGGATTCGCCAATTCCGGTAAAACCCGGCTCATGACCCGGCTGATAGAAGTCCTGTCTTTACGGGGGGTTCGCGTGGGGGCTGTCAAACATCACGGACATACGGTTGCAAGCGGTGTCCGGCCGGATTTTGAACCGGATTTTGAACCGGATTTTGAAATGGACCAGCCGGGAAAAGACACCTGGAAATACAGGCAGGCCGGCGCCAGGGTCGCTGTCATCAGTTCCCGGTCCGGCATCGGCATGGTCCGGAAAGTGGACCATGACCATGAGCTTCCGGAACTGATCGGACTGATGCCGGACATGGATATCGTGCTGGCGGAAGGCTATAAACGGTCCGACCACCCGAAAATCGAGGTGTTCCGGCCGGAAACCGGCAAACCGCCTGCCTGCCGGTACGACGGTCACCTGATTGCCGTGGTCTGCGACACACCCCTGGACTGGGATGTGCCGCAGTTTGGGACCGATGCCGTGGCGGAGCTTGCGGATTTTATCCTGCATCACCTGAAGCTGAGCGCCGGAAATGGCTTATCCTGACGCCTATGCCATCGATCCCCCTTCCCAAAAGGGAAAGTCGCCGTTCTTTCCCTTCATGACGATGCCGCAACGCTGAAATCAATTTTTTGCATACATCCTTAGAATATAGGGAATCGTCGTCAACCGGCCTTCTTTAGGAATCTGATCAGGGTGATAGTACGATGAAATTCCGGTTGTTATTTGAGACAAAACCTGATAAGGATTTTCGAACCTGCAAAGTATGCATCAAATCAACTCAAATGGTGGAGGCTTCTTCATGAAAAAATCCATGATAGTTGTTCTGGTTTTTTTATCGTTGATCCTGTTTTCCCTTTCCGGAAACGCTCTGGCAGATTCGGATGATCCGCGAACCCTTGTCCTGAGCAATGAACTCGGCCCCGCAGCCGAGGGCGGCCTCATCGACCGGCTTATCGCCGCCGGGCACGGGAGTGAAAACCTTTATCAGATATTGCAGCTTCTGGCGGCCCAGCCGGGCACCGGTATTCCGGCGGATTTTGTGACGTCGGTCGGTAACAATCCCCTCGGCAGCGATGTGTTTACAGAAACACTTAGCATGATAAGGCCAGGCGGGGGACCGTTTTGCATCAACGCTGACGGATCGCTTACAGTCAATCCTATTTATGGATGGGACTATGACGGACATACAGGCTATGTGACCAACAAGGTTCATTATCCTGGCATAAGTCTGGCCAATTTCACAATGGCGACCTCGCCCACTTATTACATTAATGCGGGAGTAAAACCGGGTGGCTCCCCCCTCTACTACCAGGCCATCGGCATCGCCTATGCCAATGCCTCGCGCAGTTTTATGCTTTCCAACGAGGCTCCGGGGCATCTCATCGACAAACTCATCACGGCCGGGCACGGGAGCGACAATCTTTATGAGGTATTGCAGTTCCTGGCGGCCCAGCCGGGCACGGGCATTCCGGCGGACTTTGTGACGGAGGTGGGTAACAATCTCCCCGGCAGCGATGTGTTTACGGCTCCCCTCAGCGAGTTTGCGGGGCTCAATGGTCCGGTTTGCATCTACGCCGACGGCACGCTTGGAATCCGGCCTATTTTTGGACGCGACTATGACGGTGATGCAGGCTTTGTGACCAACAAGATTCATTACCCCGGCATCGCTCTGGCCAATTTCACCATGGCGGAATCATCCACTTATTATATTGATGCGGGAGCCCGTCCTGTTAGTGGCCGCTACCAGGCCATCGGCATCGCCTGGGCCAATGACGTACTCACTTTTGTCCTCTCCAACGAGGCGCCGGGGTATCTCATTGATGAATTGATCGCCGACGGTTATGGAAGTTCCAATCTTTATCAGGTGTTGGTAACACTCGCGCCCGCTTCAGGCGGAGTTATTTCAGAAGCCTTTCTTACCACTCTGGCAAACCTCCCCCCCGGCAGCGAAATATTCACGGCCCCCCTCAGCAATTACACGGGCCTCAATAATCCGGTTTGCATCAACGCGGACGGCACGATTAGGATACAGCCTATTTTCGGGCGGGATTATCACGGGCAGACGGGCTATGCCACATACCCCGAGTCAGGCGGACGTCAATCTTTTACCTATGCCATAAACCCTGAGTATTATATTGATGCCGGTTCCAGCTCCACACCCGATGGGACAACCTACTATAAAGCCTTTGCCATCGCCTGGTCGGGGACTGAGGAACCGGTTCCAGACAATCCCCGGTCCTTTGTCCTCTCCAACGAGGCCCCGGGGTATCTCATTGATGACTTGATTGCCGCGGGATATGGAAACAGCAGTATTTATGAGGGGTTAGTCGCTTTGGAACCCGCATCCGGCGGCGTCATCAGCGATGCCTTCCTGACCACCCTGGCATCCAATCCGTTGGGCAGCGAGATCTTCACCCAAAAACTGAACGACTACGCCGAATTCGACGGGGCCCTGGCCGTCAACACCGACGGGACGGTCCACCCGGTGGACATCTTCGGCAAGGATTATTATCAGAAGACCGGGTATCAGACCTATCCGAACATTTATCTCTTAGGGGCCGGGGGCGAGGTGTTCACCTCCGCCGCCGGTCCGGAAACCTTTATCGATGCCGGTTCCGCGCCCGGCGGCGGGCAATACCTGGCCTTCGCCATCGCCTGGCGCATGGAACACAATCCCACCACTTTTGTCCTTTCCAACGAAGCGCCGGGGTATCTCATTGATGACTTGATTGCCGCAGGGTATGGAAACAACAATCTCTATGAAGCTTTAGCAGGTCTCGCGCCCGCTTCAGGCGGAGTTATTTCAGACGCATTTCTTGATACTCTGGCAGACTGTCCCCCGGGAAGCGAAATATTTACGGCTCCGCTCAGCAATTACACAGGACTCAATAATCCGGTCTGCATCAATGCCGACGGAACGCTTTCCATCAATGGTATTTTTGGGCGGGATTATTACGGACAGACAGGTTATGCCACATACCCTCCGTCCGGCGGACGCGAATCGTTTACCTATGCCACAAGCCCCCAGTATTATATCGATGCCGGGTCTGGCTCCACACCCGATGGGACAGCCCAATACTGGGCCTTTGCCATCGCCTGGTCGGGGGCTGAGGACGATGATTGGGATGATGATGATGATGATGATGATGATGATGACGACGACGATGATGATGATGATGATGATGATGAAACCCCAAAATCCATTGCGCTTTTTGATCCGGGCCAGAGTACCTTTTATCTCAAAAACGCTTTATCCGGCGGATCGGCGGATAAAGGTTTCCGGTTTGGCCCCAAAAATTCCGGCTGGTCATCCATCGCAGGGGACTGGGATAGAAACGGTCAGGCCACAATCGGACTTTTTGATCCTGAGAAATCCCGGTTTTACCTTAAAAACACCCATACCGGCGGCAATGCGGATGTTGTCTTTGATTTCGGTCCCGATTATAATAACTGGCTCCCGATATCGGGCGATTGGGATGGCAACGGGCAATGCAGCATTGGGCTCTATGACCCGCTCACCAGCACCTTTTATCTGAAAAATGCGCTTTCCGGCGGAGCCGCCGATCACTCATTCCGGTTCGGACCGCTGAATGCCGGCTGGCAGCCCATTGCCGGGGACTGGAACGGCGACGGCAAGGATTCCATCGGCCTGTACTCCCCGCAGACCGGAATGTTTTATCTTAAAAATGCCTTAAGCGGCGGGGCCGCCGATATCTCCCTGCGATTCGGGCCGAAAGATTCGACCTGGACGGCTGTCTGCGGCGACTGGGACGGCAATGGGAAGGATGGAATCGGCTTGTTCAATCCCACGATGAGCGCGTTTTATTTGAAAAATGCTTTGTCGGCTGGTCCAGCCGATAGCGTCTTTGATTTTGGCCCGGACGGGGCGGGGTGGATTCCTCTGGCCGGAAGCTGGTAACAGCAGGATTGGGGGAATATGGCCCCGGATCGCATCAAACACATGAATTTATCGTTTGTCGGCTTTTCCAAAGCCGACAAACGCACTGGCGATGATGGTTGCTTTTTTGTTTTCGTTTTGACAAAATAAAACCGATTCATATCAGGTTCCAGGTCGTTCCAGCAAAAATCAAAACAAAGGAGATTCCATGAAATTTTTTTTCCTTTGGTGACGATTGTTTTTTCATTGCTGCTGGCAGTGTGCCATCCCCCGATTGCCTCAGGTGCGGATATAACTCCGCCGGCCTCAATCCAGAAACTGATTTTTATCCACCATTCCACCGGAGGACACTGGCTGGCTGACCCCAACGAGGACAATCCCCATGGCGGTCTGGGGACCGCGCTTAAAAACAA
>JBAQUK010000341.1:0-9013 GCA_049297455.1 Desulfosalsimonadaceae bacterium
CCCAGTTGGCCGGTGAAAAAGGGTATAAGCTCTGGAGCGCCTACATGGAGACCTGGGCGGATCTGGGTTTGGATCACGTGCAGTTTAATATGGTGGATGATACGACCCTGCGTGCGGCCCAGAAAGATCCGGAAAAATATGCTGAAGTGATTGTACGGGTGGCGGGATACAGCGCGCACTTTGTGGATATCAGCCGCAAAACCCAGGATAACATTATCCAACGAACAATCGTGGGACTGTAATTTAATAACGGTTAAGGGAATACCCCATTATCTCATGTTTCAGGGGTATTCCCGATGCTATATTTTTTGACAACATGCAGCTTATTATTAGGCAAAATCTATAGGAGGATAAAATGAAATGCATTAGTTGCGGTTTTGAAGCGCCAATAAGCGAATTCAGGTATCTTTATAATCCCCGGATCGATGGATCATTAGCCATGCGGCAGTGTCCAAAATGTCAGGAGTGGAATGGGGTTGATCAATTAAATGAAGAGTCGTTAAGGACCATCAAGGCAGGTGACTCTCCATGGGGTAAATCAGCGGGAATTGAAGGTCTGGAAGCTAGTTAAGAAGCGATCTGTATTCATGAGTTTCCGATCTATTTTATAGGGAGATTCTGTGAGTTGGTTTTCCTGAAAAAAAATATTCAAAAGGAGATTCACCATGGCAATAACAAGGAAAACTCGCGGCGGCGACTGGGCTAAAATACGCGATGCGCAAGCTAAAAACAGATCTACGGCAAAAGGCGTCGAAGGCCGGGAGCATGTTCCGGAAATAGCTTGTGGCAAATGCAAGAAGTTCTCGGAAAATGCCTATGGGTCTGACGGCAGCGGGTATTGTACTACTTTAAAAATGGGAAGCGATATCGCAAAAGATCCCCCGGTTTATGTTTTGGAGGGGGAGGCGTCCTTTGTAACCATTTTCAATATGGATACTGCCAAATGCAAATACTATGAAGAAATGGCGTATATTGACACGGATGCGACCGAGTGTGCGGATCCGCATTATCGAAGAACGCAACGCCAGATGGGAAATATTAAAAAATAATGAAAACGATCTCTGGCATCCTGCTGAATCAGGGCGCCAGAGATAGGATTTCGTTATGAGGCAGGTTACGCAAGGAGCGGATAAAATGGATATGATGTGTGTCAAATGTGGGTTTTTCTCAGAATATCAGGATTTCAAATATCTTGGTAAAGGCGGCTGACCTGCATGCGGGGAATCTGATCTCCGCCAGTGCCCCAGGTGCGGGAACATATGCCTGTTATCAAGAGCCGAAGGTTTGGAAAGAGAACAGGAGGAAATGAAAGAGTTGTCAAAACAACTGGAATCGATCACAAGCACGGATGGGCCGGAGCGTTTGGAGTTTGCCAGGGGAATAATTCGAAAATTGCGAAAAATAAACCTCAGGTGGAACATCCCGGCGTTGGAAGAGTTTATTAAAGAACGCCAAAGTGCCATTTTCCTATAAACCGTTTTATGGACTGCGATAATAAAAGATGACAAATTTTAACCTTGAAAGCACTATCCCCATTCCGGAAGAGAATTATTTTTTACAGGAAGATACAATCAATAATCTTATGCGGATTGATCTGCTTTCAAAACGGCATCCGGTCAATGTGCTCATTGCCGGCAAGCAGGGATGCGGCAAATCAACACTGGTAAAACAATTTGCTGCTCGAAACAAAAGACCGCTGGCAACATTTCAAATCGGCATTCTTTCAGAACCCGGTCAATTATTCGGAGAACATCGGTTAAAGGATGGGGAGACTTTCTTTCAGTCATTTTTGTTTCCTCAGGCGATCCAGACACCGAATTGCGTCATTCATTTGGAGGAAATAAACCGGCCGGAGCATCCCAAGGCCCTCAATATGCTTTTTTCAGTCCTGGCTGAGGACCGAAAAGTATGGCTGGATGAAATAGGGGAGATTCGAGTCGCCGACGGTGTTGTCTTTCTTGCCACGCTCAACGAAGGAGAAGAGTTTATCGGCACAGAAGCGCTTGATGCGGCGCTGCGGGATCGCTTCTATACGACCATCCTTGATTATCTGCCGATGGATATCGAAACCAGGGTCATTCGCCTTAAAACCGGCATATCGGAATCCGATTCCCAAACCATCGTCAATATAGCCAACCAGTTAAGAGGAAATTCCAAGGAACCGACTATTGTATCTACCCGGCATACATTGATGATCGGCGAAATGGTGGCAGTAGGCGCGACGGTCCGGGAAGCTTTCATCAACAGCCTACAGGTCAGCAAGGATGTTCTTGAATCCGTTCTCCTTTCCATTCATGTAAAATTAGGAGAGAAAAATTGTGATACCGGCACCGGCTACAAAATCTATTAATAAATATAATATGTATGACCCGAAATCAGAAATCGGGAGTAATTTATTTAAAGATGACCCCTTAAATGATCTCCTTGATATGATCTGTGGTGATCAACGCGGGATCTCTGATTATTGGAGAAAAAACACGTCATCTATTGAAGCTTCCGAACTGGCAAATATTCTTCGTGCGCTCAACAAAGTTGCTGGCCATATCGGCAGGAATGCCGGGCAGGTCGAATGGGCCGGAATGTCTCACAACACAAATGGCAATATTGTAATTGATCCAAGCGCAATGATGGGGAATTATCCTGTCCCGCCCTCCAAATTTGATTACCTTGTCGGTGTCGTGGTCCATGAAGCCATGCATCAGACTGAATGGAGTGATTATCTGTGGAAAACTGTAAATAAAAACATCCCTGAAATGAAAATGTCTGAAAAAATAGTTTTCCAGAAAATTATATATACCGGAGAAAATATTTATGTAGATTCCCTGGCGGATAAATCCGTGCTTGGTTTGTATGCCCGTATTCCCAGAAAGGTGGCGATGGGCCGGGTATCACGTTTTTTGGGGAACCGGCGCATCTCCGTTGACGCACTGGTTTACCATTGGTGGCAGATTTCTTTTGGAGAAGACATTCCGAATATTAAAGAATCTTACAAAACTCCTCTGGCGATACTGGTTGACTTGGGCAACGAATTGGTTAAATCCGGTGGTTTATCCAAAGGGGCTACCGGGCGCTGTGAATTCAGAAGTCAGATATATATTAAAGTTTGGGAAAAAATTAAAGGGTTGATTTCATCATGGGATGTTGTCGACAAAACGCTTTGCTGGTATCCGGAGGCCACTCGGCTGGAGAAAACAACCCCACAACGCAAAGCGCGTTCCGTGGTACATCTGTCTAAAGCCACGATCCATAATATAGAAGAAAGGCTCGCGTACAATTCATCGGATATTACCCCGATTATTCGATCGATTGTGGGCCATGATAACAAAGACATTGTTCCCACTTCAAGATGGGATTTCAATATCCCTGCTCATCCGGTAATTGATTATAAACTCGTAGCTCGTTTGAAAGGGATTTTACAGAATTATTCGGATCGAAGGACGATTTTAAATAAGGGGCTTACATCCGGAAGAGTCGACCGTCGTAAATTGTATCGGGCGCCGATAAACGGGCGCTGTTTTTTTGAAAAACAAAAAATTCCTCTCTTGGATTGGAACATTTGCTTATTGGTCGATGCAACCGGATCAATGAAAGGCCCAAAATGGCGAATGGTGGAAAACACCCTTGGAACCATCCACAGGGCGTTTTCCGGATTTGAAAACCGGCTCCAGGCGTTTGCCTATTTCGAGGTGGAAGGCGTCTGCATGATTTCAAATTTGATCAAAGAAAAACGTATCCTATCCATTCCTCCCTGTGGACAAACGGCATCCGGCCAGGCAATTATTGCAGCAGCGCATTTTATGCCGGATGACAACAGACGACGGTTTATCATCCACATTACGGATGGGGAATCAAATTTTGGATGTGATGTGGGGTTCGGAATAGAGCATTGCAGAGCCAGACATATCCATCTGGTGACGATAGGAGTTGCCTATAAAGATCCTGACGCCATGCAGAAGCAGTATGGAAAGACCATTCAGTTCGTTGACCATTTCGGCCAGTTGCCTTCGGCAATCGAAAAACTTTTAAAATGGGCCTTGCTGAACAATAAAACACATGTTGCGGAATTGGGTGTTTAAATCTAAATAGGGCATTCCCTCGGCTCCAGTAAAGACCTGTTATCATATTGAATATAAATACAATTTAACCAAGAATGATTTCATATTAAAAAAGGAAGGGGAAATTATGAAGAGATGGTTTTTTGGTGTTGTTATTTGTATATTATTTCTTGCCGTTCCTTTTTCCTCGATGGCTGATGATGCCCTGATAGAGGCCGACATTCTTTTTGTAAAGGGGGATATAAAGAGTATTTTGGAAGCTATCCCCCTTTACTGTAAGGCCGTGGATGCCAATCCGGATAACTATGATGCTAACTGGAAATGTGCAAGGGCTCACTGGAACTATGCCGATAAGGTCTTCCAACAGGGTTTGGACGGCTGGAAAGACATCTGTAAGAAATATGGCAAAGACGGGATGAAATATGGCGAAAAGGCCATAAAACTGGCCCCCAGCAAGATCGAGGGGAATTATTATTATGGCCTTTGTGTGAAGTCTTATGCTGATGGTGTCAGTATCTTTATTGCCTTGAAAGAGGGTCTGAAAGGGAGCACTCAGAAGGCTTTTGAGGCTGCCTATCAAACAGACAAAATGTATGACAGAGGGGGTCCCATAAAGGCTCTCGGCCGATTTTGGTTCGTTCTCCCTTGGCCATTGACGGACACCAAAAGTTCCCTTAGGTATTTTGAAGAACACCAAAAATATTTCCCCGATGATACTGAAGGACAGGTTTGGTATGCGGAGGTATTGATAAACAAAAACATGAAGAATCGGGCAAAGTCATTGTTGGAGAAGGCTGCTGCCAGCAATCACACATACTACAGCAAACAGGCAAATAATTTAATGAAGGGAATTTAGTGCGAAGTATCGCATAATAGTAAAATAGTAAGGCGATTTCAAGATGCCCAATTTTGCCAAATTTCTTGCGTGCGACTCAAATTTTAATACTCTACCCAATGTATGTGGTTAACATTTTTGTCTTTCTTAACCCTGTGGAAACTTGAATATAATGTTAATATAATGATTTAAGGAGAATTCTTATGAAGATGTTCAGCGAAGAATGGGTTAATGCTTTAGCCGAAAACCTTAAAAAAAATGAAGATTTTCAAAAAGCAGGAAAAGGCTTTGACAGTAGCTTCCAATTCAAAGTGTTGAAGGATAGCAAGGCAAACGTAATCAATGATGTAGGATTCGGCATGTGGTTTCCCACTTGTGACCCATTTTGGCATGGTACAAAGGCCGATAAGGAAGTGGATATCATCTTAGAGGCAAAGGCAGGAATTTTTGTGGAGGTTTTCAGCGGCAAAAAAAGTGTGGTGATGGCGCTGACCATGGGGACAATTAAATTAAAAAAAGGACAGCTCACCAAGCTGACTGCAAATCTTGGAGCGGTTAACCAGTTTATTAAAGTAGCGGGTGCGGTTACATAAAATCATTTCTGAGACTGTTTTTTATGGCCCCTGAATTGGACCTGCACAAAAGAGGAGACATCATGAGTGTGATCAGTGAAAAAGTAAAAGAGTATCTTTCTGCTAATAGTAAGATGAATGTGTTAAGTACCGCCAATAAAGCCGGTGAAACAAATGTTGCCATGTTTGGCTCATTTTTACTGTCTGATGATACAACGATGATGCTGATGCTCGGCGAAAACAACTCTTATGCCAACCTGAAGGAAAACCCCCATGCCGCGCTGCTGGTTGTTCTCCCGGGGAGAACCGGTATGCAGACCGAAGGCTGTCGTATTTATTTAAAACTGAGATCAATTGAAGACAGTGGGGATATGTTTGATCGGATAAAGGCCGGCGTTCGGGCAAAGGTCGGGAATGCCGCTGAAGTGTTGAAACATCTTGTTATTTTTGACATTGTTAAAACGAGGCCGATTCTTGACATGGGGCAGATGATTTAGCCTTATTCGATAGGGTGGCATCATTTTTAGCTTGATGATACATGCATTGGCGGCAAAGACTGTCGCGCCGGAGGCAAAACTGCCGTCATGGTAGCAATTGAATCCAGGCCAATTTGGAATCATCATGAAATAGACGCACGAAATCGCAGGTGCGGATTCTTATTTTTTAAACATTAATTTTTGAATATCGGTTTTTTAAGTGTTGCCTCATAGACAGCCGGCCGGGGCTTACAATACCGGCCAATCTTTAAAATTAAAGTTGAAAGAGGGTCCAATACGACCAGAGAAAAGATCGTAGAGCTCGGTCCACTGGAAATGACGGCGTAGAAAACCAGAACGCTTCCCTTTCAATTGAATGTAAAATTACATCTGGCTTTTGATTTATTAATAAATTATCTGATTTGATAATAAGCTATTTTTACTTAATTATGGATATGTAATGTCGCAAAAAGATCATTCCATTAAAAAGATAAACGCCGGCAGACTCCTGGAGAAAATCCCTGTTCTGGCCATATCCGGCGAGGAATCCTCTGTGGATCAGATTCTTTTTGAGGTCTTGTCGCTGCTCATGGAGCAGGTTGTCGCGGATATCGGGCAGATCAACCTGCTTCCCATGGGGGGCAGGGTGGAAAAGCTTTGCATAATAAAAGACGGTAAGCTCTGGTCAAGAAAAGGGGTAACGCTCAATTTTTATGATCCTTTTCATGGGTTTACAGGTATGGTTGTGTCATCCGGGAAAAGTCTTATCGTTGAAAATATCTGGGACAAGGTTATCGGCGGGCATCCCAATCCGTTTCTTGAAATCACCACGACAATGAGCGATGAATATGTAGCCGAAATCAAGCAGCCCGTTGCGAGTATCATTATCCTGCCGTTAAAAAGAGGGAAAGATATTTTCTGCACCATTGAACTCAGCCGATACCATGACAAGACGCCTTTTACCTGTCAGGAAAAAGAGGCACTTGACGATTTTGCCAGAAAATTCGGCGATCTGATTATGGAATACGTCATAGATATCCGAAACAGAATCGCATTAAACACGGCCCAGAAGAAACTTCTTCAAATGGCAAGGCTTATCGCCTCTAACAAATCTCTTGATTATAGAGATCTGATTGAACCCTACACCAAACTATCCTCGGCTGATATTGTGCTGGCATTTTTTAAAACAGGCAATATAAATGACACGAGATACCGGGTGGTGGTGTGGAAAGGTGAAGAGGTCCGAGAGATACTGCTTCACGATTTTGTTCCTTCCGGTGAGAGCGTCCTGCGTGACGAGCGTGATTCAATTTTTCCCGTGGAAGGAGGGGCCGGCGATAAACGGCTGTGTAATTTTCGAAGCAGGATTGAAAATTTGTCTGACCTCTCCCGGGAGGACCGCGCCTTTTTACTTGATGGCCTCAGCCAGGTCAAATCATATGTGATCTATTCATTGCACATGTTAAGCCAGGAATTGGGCGTAATTATTCTTGGTTCCCGGCGTCAGGAATTCTGGCAGTTTTTGCATATGAATTCTTTTTTAGCCTTATATAACTCCTTGCTGCGTTCATTTTTGTTAAATGAACGGATTATTCAGCAGCTATCCGATGTCAGCAATAAAATTCATAATCCCGGGTTTTATCTGCTGGGGGCACTTAAATCAGCTCTGGTATATAAAGAGTCTCCGATTGATTTAGAAAACAATACTGCGTTCAAATCTCTAAAAGGCATTGAAAATCTTTTTAACGAACTCCACGACCAGGGTAAGGTTTTAAGATGGCGGCCCAAAAAAATTTATTTTGGATTATGGCTGCGTGCTTTTACACATCGGAAAATGGCACAGTTCCCCTGTTTTAAGATTACACTCAACTTAAAGGGCGATCCTATATCTAAAGACCGTATCATGGCCAGTGATGAACAACTGGAAACCATCTTTGAAAACCTGCTTTCCAATAGTGTGCGTGCCGTGACCGCTGCTCAGGTTAAAAGACATTCATTTATCGGCAAAATTGACATCATTGTTGAGCAAAAGGAAAAGTCGGTTGAAGTTATATTTACGGATAACGGTGTAAAATATGATACTGTCTCCGGCCGGGGAATAAATCAAATTGAGATGGAGATGCAATCTCTGAAGGGGGAAATGCATATAAGCAAAAACCCGTATCAAACACATCTTGTTTTTCCCCTTGCCGATGATTAATCGTATCAAGGAACGAGAAATCGTATCAAAAAAAGGAGGTTATTATGAACGCAAAAATTTTATTCTTGGATGACATTTTCAGTCCTCTTTTCAGGAAACAATTTCCCCCGGATCAACTGATATGGGATGATAACTGGATATCATCAGTGGAGCAGGGACTTGCTGATTCTGAAACAAAAATTGGGGTCAATCTTGAATTTATCAAAAGCGGCGATATTGACTCTTGCCCTGAACTTATTAAAAAAGAAAAACCGGATTTGGTTCTGCTTGATCTTTTCTGGCCGGAAGATGCTCAGCGGAAATTCGGAGATCGGAGCCGGGCTACGGATATCTCCATTGATACAATAAAAAGAATCCGGGAGAGTTTCCCGGTTCTACCGGTGATATGCTATACAGTTCAACCGGATCGTGAATTGATGGAAGAAGCATATGCGGCCGGGGCCACTATCTTTTTGGAGAAGGTTGTAATGGCAATGCCTGAAATTCAAAGTCCGTTAAAATATATATTATTTTATCTTCTGCGGCAAAAGTAAGGTAAAGCTGAATAGAAAAAAATGAACTGCGGGTTTGTAGTATTAATTTGCAGACAATATGACTGACGTGTCAATCGCATCCTCCCATAAATATTTCTCGCCATTAAATGCAATTTGTCTGCAATGCCAATTGGTCCCTTAAATACGCACCTGCTATGACTGATGCGTCAGTTATAGCAGGTGCGAGTGATGAGGCGTGTATCATTCTTGCGGAGCGCTACGCGCGTCTGGCCCGGATTATTGCTGAAAATTTTGAGTCCGACCCAAAGCGCAAGGAAGAACTGCTGCGGATTTCAGAAACCTGTGAGCAGGTGCCGGCAAAGACGCCAAGAAATCTACAGG
>JBAQUK010000342.1:0-42566 GCA_049297455.1 Desulfosalsimonadaceae bacterium
ACCTATGCCTTAAAAAACCCAGTAAAATGATTGAGCGCAGCGAATCCAGTTTAAATAATCCGGAAAATAACTGTCACAGTCAAAATAATCAGAAAAATCAGTTACATTTTTTTTTGGAAATCAACACTTATGTCAGTAAGGACATTATTAAAACCATTTTCAGTCTGTTTTACTCTACCAGTTTGGCAACCTCCCAGCAGGAAATAGCGCTCACGCCCAGTCCATTTGCCCGATGATGTTCGATAATCTGCCGGTGATGCTGTGTGAGTTGATTACTTTCGTCTGCGAACCATATCCATATGTGTGTATCCAGCAGTATCATTGTAATAAATCCCAATCATCCTGGGCAACGGGTTCTGTCGGATCAATATATTCAATCACTTTCCCACGCAATGGCGAAGAAGTCGGTTTAGTCGTTTTTTTCTTTCGGCCTAAGACAATAACCTCCACAAGTTCCCCCTCTTTGAAGGGGAGCGCATCAAGTCGCAATACGCCGTTTTTCACAACTCTTTTTTCAATTCGATAAGCTTCCACCGGCAACCTCCCATGTTACAATGATGAGTGATGAATGCAAAATGATGAACCCATTTTTTCATCATTCATCATTTAATTTATGCTCAGCTCATTATTCCTGAACAGATCGCAGCAGACTTCAACCACTTCCGGATCAAAAATCTGGCCTTTGTTTTTAATGATCTCGTCAAGGGCGACATCAATGCCAAGGGCCGACCGGTAGGGCCGGTGGGAAGCCATGGCTTCCACCACATCGGCCACCGCAAGAATTTTCGCTTCCATAAGAATCTGGTCTCCGGACAGCCCCTGGGGATATCCCGAACCATTGATCCGTTCATGGTGCTGATAAACCATTTTGGCAAGGGGATAGGGAAAGTCGATTTCCTTTAAGATTTTATAGCCGGTAAGGGGATGTTCTTTGATGATGTTGAACTCTGCGGCAGAAAGCCGGGTCGGCTTGCAGAGGATCTCCGCCGGGACGGAAATTTTGCCGATATCGTGAATCATGGCGGCCATTTTGAGGTATTCTATCCTTTCATCATTGAAATCCATTTTTCTGGCGATGGCTGCCGAAATATTCGCCACCCGCTGCTGATGACCGGCGGTGTATGGGTCTCTGCATTCGACGGCCAGGGACATGGCCTGAACCGTGCTGTTTAAAATACGGTTGAGTCTCGCATTGGCTTCCAGTAAATCGTCGGTCTGATCATTGATGATGCTTTCAAGGTTTTGAACTTCGAATTGGGCTTGCAGGTCTAAGGCTCTTCGTCTGAGGGCATTGGCGACACTGATTAATACCTGCTCTTTTTGAAAGGGTTTCACGAGAAAGTCGATGGCGCCCTTCAGTATGGCGGATTCCGCTGTTTTGTTGTCCGAATGGCCGGAAATTAACAGGGTTGCCAGGTTCGGGTACCGGGTTTTAATTTCTTCCAACAACTGGATGCCTGATTTTCCCGGCATTTGCACATCGCTGATGACGAGGTCGAATCTCTTTTTAGATAAAAAATCTGCAGCTTTTTCAGCATCTTCGGCAAGTTCGCATTCATATCCTTCTCTTTCCAGTATCTGCTTGAGCAGACCCCTTATGGCCTCTTCGTCATCGACAACCAATATTTTTTCTCTCTTAATGATTGTTTTGTCCGGTTTCTCCTGCTCATCTTTCTTCATGATAGGCATTCTCCTTTATGGGATAGGCGGTTAAACAAGCAAATCCAAATATGCCGTAACGTCTGTGTGTTTTGCGATTTCCATAACGGTTGATTCGTTCAGGGGTTCTTCGAACTGGATATGGACCGAACATTCCCCATGGGGAAAAAATTTCAAAGATACGACTTTCCCGATTCTTTTTAATTCATATGAAAGCGAATACTTCTGATAGGCAGCGGTTATCTGAACCCTGCTGTTGTGGAGCGTCGCCGCTTCTCCGACCTTCATATTGTTCACCATATAGCAAAGTCCGCCGGCTGACAGGTCCACAACCCGGATATCGGAAGTTTCTTTCAGCAGGTTGCCTTTTTCGTCGATCCGCTGGACCTGCCCCGTCAGATTCGCCTTATACCGTTCATGAGCCCTTCGCGCCGGAGTGGCGGGGGGGCTCTGAAAATGGTTGATTTTCTTTGACTCACAATAATTGAACAATTTGGATTCGATGGCATGATGGGTGGCCAATATTTTCTGATACGCATGTTTTTCGAGGCAACTGATCAATGATTCCTCAACAGCAACCAGGTTCGTGGTGTGGTTTGTGAAAGTGAAAAATGGTTCGATACCCGTGATATCGCCTCTTTTTAAGGTCGCAATGACGACGTTCTTTCGCTGGTCATAGTCGAAATATTTCAGTTTTAAAGAGCCGGTCTGAATAAAATACAATCGGTTATCACAGTTACCCTGTTGAAAAACCGGTTGATTGGGTTTCACCACAAAGGTTTTCAGGGCGTAATAAAAAGCTGAGGCTTCACCGGTATTAAACTGGTTAAACAGATCCGCCCACGGCCTGATGAGTCTCGGGTCCATGCTTTCGGCTTTTTTCTGTTCAATGATTTCTCCTGACCGGACGATTTCCCTCACGGCCGTTGGCGCTTTTCTGATCAGCTCTTCCCGCAGGCTTTCCGCTTTTGCAAAATTTTTCTGGTTTGCAAGTTGCACAATCTCATTCAGCAGCGCTTTTACAGCCATATCCCCATTGCCCTGAGCAGGTGTTCCAACAAAATTTTGAGCCGATGTTTTTTTATCCATTTTAAAGATGTTAGCAGTTGAAAAAGAATTAGGCAACCGAATGATTTTACGGCTCTTGGGGGTTGTTTCCGGGAAAGCCTCCCCGGTATCCATATGGGCACAAGCCATTTTAAGATGTTGGGATGTCACCGTCATTTTTTCCTTTTTCTGTTAAGCGGTTAATGGTGCATCGAATCTTTAATACAAAATGTATGCCATAAAGCCAAATTGAAATATTATTTAATATTATCAATTTGTTAATATCAAAACCGGCGAGCGGGCAGGGGCGTTTGCCGCGCATTCGGCGATAATTTAATGATGCGGCAGGAATTTTTTCCTGCGGCACAGGAATTTTTTCAGGGGTAACCGGTTGGGGGGTGTGTACAAGAGGAATTCAGGGGCGGGGGATTTGATGTTTTTTCATGAGAAAATAAAGCCGGGACTGAGAAAGGCCGGAGAGCTGAACCGCCCGGGCCATATCGCCGTTTGTTTGCGCCATCAGATCGTTCAGGTATTGTTTTTCCGCTTGTAACATGGCGGATTCCCGGACATCCTGAAGTTTATGAAGGGATGCCGGAGGGTCCTGGGTTGTTTCTTCTTCCGCCGTTTCCATCGTCCGGGTGACGGCGTTTCTTGCCTGGTGTACCCGGATGTTTGTGGGCAGATGCCGGGCATATAAGGTGGGGTCAAGACGTGCGACGGTGAAAACGCTTTCCATGGTGTGGATCAGCTCGCGAACATTTCCCGGCCAGTCATACGCCATCAGCGCATCAAAAAAATCAGGGGAAAATCCTTTTGTTTCAATCCCTTTTTCTTCACATAATTTTGTGATCCGGTACGTTGCCAGCTCTTTGATATCCTGGTGCCGGCCCTGAAGCGGGGGCAGCATGATATTAAAAGCCTGAATGCGGTAAAGGAGGTCTTTCCGGAAATGCCCTGTGTCGGCCATGGGTTGCAAATCCCTGTTTGTGGCTGAAATCAAACGGAAATCACTTGTCGCTTCCCTGTTGCTCCCCAAAGGCAGGAAACGGTTTTCCTGAAGCACCCTCAAAAAATTCTTTTGCTGGGCCAGGGGAAGCTCGCCCACCTCGTCAAGAAACAACGTGCCGCCGTCGGCTTCTTTGATTAAACCGGTGCGGTCTTCCTGCGCGTCGGTAAAAGCGCCTTTTTTATGCCCGAAAAGCGTTGAATGCACCAGATTATGGGGAAGCGAAGCGCAATCAACCACAACAAATTTTTTCCCCGCCCGGTAACTGTTATGATGAATCATGCGCGCAACAAGTTCTTTGCCTGTTCCGGTTTCCCCTGTGATCAGGACATTCACATCACTGCCCGAAGCCTGGGCCAGCTGGGCAAGGCATGCGCTGAGTTCGGGACTGCCGCCGATAAACCCGTCCCGTTTAAGGACCACGGGACAGCGCCTTCTTTCCTTTTTTTCACGATACTGAAGCACCCGGTTGAGTTGCAGGATGATGTCCGCCATGAGCGGGGGTTTCTGGATATACGTCCAGGCCCCGCTGGTGATGGCCAGTTCGGCGCCATCCGGATTCCCCTGTCCGGTTATAATGATCACATCAGGGGAGGAAGGGGCCGCCTTAAACTCCGGCAACGCTTTCAGGCCATTCCCATCCGGCATGTTCACGTCCAGAAAAATCACGTCCACCTTGTTTGAACGAGCGTACGCCATCCCGTCTTTTAACGTCAGGGCATATTCGACAAAATGGTTTTCCTTGCGGATCGGTCTGGCCATCAGGTTGCATATCGCTATTTCATCATCAATAATCAGAACATTCGCCAACTTATGTCATCCTTGCCCCGGCGGGGAATAGCCCGGAATGATTGTTCCGTCGCCGGTGTTGTATTTCGGCTGTTTTTAATTGTTTTTTAAATACTTAGAACATACCGGCCACAGCTTTTTTTTTCAACTCAATTCTGAAAAGGACCGTTTCGTTTTAAGGCCCCCGGCCGGTTTATCGGGTTTCACCCCAGGTGCATTTCCCGTGGTGGACAATTAAATGGTTTGTGGTTATTATATCGTTAATCCATCAACATTTGATGCAGGGGAGGGCGATACAATGAAAAAAATAATAATTCTTATATCGGTTTTGTTGTTATCCGCGGTAATGGCGGCGCCGGTGTTTGCGTCGGGCCGTGATAATGACGATCATGGCGGTTACCGTCATTCCGACCCGTATGACCGGCATGGGGGCCGGGGAAATCAATGGGGCCGCGATCATGATGGGGACCGTTATAAAAAGTATGATCGCAATGATTGGGGGCGGGACCGGCATTATGAATACCGGCAGCACGAACATCCTTATAAAGGATACAGAAGCCGGCCTCACGGCCGTTATTACAGCCACCCATACCGGCATGAAAATCGAGACTACCATTACGAGGGGCACTGGACTTCATGGGGCGACTGGGAAAGATATCAACGCATCTATCCGGACCGGTTCCGTCATGGAAGATATTACCGTGATCATGACGACCATCTTTTCTTCCGGTTTTGCGACCCGAACGGCAACGCATGTCTTTTCTATTCAATCGGCAGGTAAAGTCAGCACGGGCTGATTTGTTTTGACACAAACTCTTCAACAATTTAATGACAGGAGCAGGTATGATGAGTTATATCAAATGGTTGAAAATTTTGGCGGTCACGGCGGCGGTTGTTGCGTTTGCCATGGGAACGGTGGTCAGCGCGGCCACTGAGGAAACCTATGCGCCTCTGCCCAAGGCAGGTGAAAAATGCCAGATCAGCAACACTTCCTATTTTGTCTATGATTTTGACAAAAATCCCCAATTGGGAACCATTATCCTGAAAGTTGCCGTATTTACCGACGGCAAGCCCCAGGGTGACGGACTCACCATCGTCGGGGATTCCGGAATGCCCAGCATGCGGGGACACCATGACACCGGGGATGTCGCGTTCAAGCGCAACAAAAAGGGGGATTACCTGCTGCCGGTGAATGTCGTGATGCCGGGGGACTGGGAAATCCGGCTGAAATTTATGCGGAACGATCAGGTCATTTACAGGGGAAGCATCCGATTTGACATATAATTTGATATATAAACGAATAGATAAATGACCTATAAATTCATCATCAGCGCCTTGGCAGGCGTCTTTTTTATGGCCGGTTCCGCCCTTGCCGCCGATTATCTGCTGTATCTGGAAGCCCAGGGTGTGGCCGGGTATTCAAGCCAAACGGATGACGTGGGTTACTATTCCCACATGCCGGAAGAGGCCATGCAGAAACCATCCCTTGGTTTTGATTTTCTGAAGCGGTTTTCCGGTGAATCCGGGGATTTTGGGGCGGCGACCCTCCAGTTCCGGCTGGCGTATGATGATTTTGATAACGATCTGCAACCCCAGGTGTATAACGCCTATTTCAAGTATAAAGCCGGGTGGTCGGACCTGTGGGTGGGACATAACCGGCCGGCCCTTGGGCTGTCATCCTATTTTGACACCCACGCCCTTTTGCTGCCCACCCTGCCCATGAACGGGTTCGGGTTTGACCGGGACTGGGGCGCGGGCTCATACAAGGATTTTGACTGGGGCAATGTCAGCTTCTCCGTCACCACGGGAACCGGCATGCCCGTGCGGTTTGAAGGGAATTATCTGGCCGCGGCCCGGATTTCCAAAGGGATTTTAAATCAGGACAATTACAATGCCGGCTTGTCCGTTAGCTATGGCGAGACCCTGGCGGTCATGGGTTATGAGGTCATGGACGATGACCCGGAGGAAACCGCGCTTGGGGGAGCGGACGCAAGCTATCTCTGGGATATTTTTGAAATCCGCGGGGAGGTCATGGCCGGGGAAATCCGGGATGAGTCGGCGACAGCTGTTTTTTTGCGCGGCGGGATGAATCTTCTGGAAGAGGGCCGCCTAAAGCTGGAGGCCCAGCCGGTATATCTGAAAACCGGCGGCCGGGACAATTATCAGCTCGCAGCAGGCCTCTCCTACCAGTTGACCGCCGACATCGCCCTGCGCACCATGTACCAGTATGACGACGACATGGAAGACCACCGGGTTGTGGCGCAGATTTATTTTTACAAGGGAATATAGCTTTCCAGGTAATGTTTTGGGTGCGTTATCGGTCGGAGATGTACGACAAGTACAATCTCCTCCCTGCTGCCTTCCCAAAACCATTACGTGGAAAGCTATATAAAGGAAAACTAAATGAAATCAATATGTTTGACGATTATGCTGTGCGCGGTGCTCTTGACCTTCAATCATTCTTCGGCCCGGGCTGCGGTGGGCTGCGACCTCAATGACCCGGACCGGGATGTGGCCCGGCTGTTTCCCGGTTCCACCGGCTATAAGACCATGTATGTGTCCATTAACAAAAAAGGCGGGGAGGCGCTGGCCCGGCAGATCGAGGACCGGCTCGGCGACAGGTTTCAGGGGATTTTTGAAACCGCCGATGTCCCGTATACCATTTATGAGATATTTAAGGGCCCGGAAAAAATCGGCTATATCCACGGCGTGAACCAGAAAGGCCGTTACGGCGGAATCCAGGTGTTTCTGGTGCTGGATATGGCGGGCAACATCCAATCGTTTTATTTCCAGAAACTGACGTCCAGGGCCGCGGATGCCCTCCGTGATCCGGCATTCGGTAAACAGTTTACGGGCTTAAACCTTTCGGATTTCTACAATTATGATGTGGCATCAAAGAAAACCAAGTCGCCGGGCAAGGTGGACGGCATTAAAAACCCGGCCCCGGATGCGAATGATGATTTTAACGCCTGCCTGCGGGCCACCAAAAAGAACCTGATCCTGATGGATGAATTTATCTACGGAAACACATACTTAAAATATTTTAGAGCCGAATCGCCATGATTACGATCTATAAGGTATCATTCAAAAATCTGCTGCGCAAACGCACGCGCACCATCCTGACGATTTTCGGCATCGCCCTGTCGGCATGGGTGCTGGCGAGTCTGCTGGGTTTTAACAAGGGCTATGAAGCATCCCTGAGCCGGGATATCGACAACATGGGGTTCCAGGTGCTGCTCACGGCCAAGGGCTGTCCCTATGAAGCCGCCACCCTCATGCTCAAGGGCGGGACCGGCATGCGGTATATGAGCGAGGACGTGGTGCGGCAGGTGGTGACGGAGCCGGAGGTGGACCGGGTGACGCCCATGCTCATGCAGGCCATTTTCGACCCCAACAAGGGGGAAAGCGGCGGGATTGCGGCCTATCTAGGGGTGGACCCGGTGACGTTTCCCAAGATGAAGAGTTTTCTGGAGTTCCGGCAGGGCCGATGGTTCACGAACCCGAATGGGATGGAGGCGGTCATGGGCTATGAGGCCGCCGAACTGGAACAGCGGGAAGCCGGGGACATTCTCCTGATTCCGGAAAAAGACATTGAACTGAAGGTGGTGGGGGTTTTAAAGCGCACCGGCACCCAGGACGACGGCACCATTTTTATGCCCATCCGCACCGTTCAGACCTTGTTCAACAAACCCGGAGAGCTGACGGGTCTGGGCATCAAGGTCAAGCAGGAGGCGGATATCGCGGCGTTCGAGGAGAAACTCTACGGCCTGCCCGACGTGCAGGTGGTGTCCCTGGCCCAGGTCAAGCAGACCATCATGAATCTGGTCACCACGGCCCGGATCATGGTTTTTTCCATTGCCGTCATCGCGGTGCTGATTGCCATGGTGGGGGTGATCAATACCATTTTGATGTCCGTATTCGAGCGCTATCAGGAGATCGGCATTTTAAAGAGCCTCGGCGCCATGCCCTGGGATATTTTTAAACTGATCTGGATTGAAACCGTTATTCTGTGTTTTTTGGGGGGGCTGGCAGGGACCGCCATGGCGTTCGGACTGTCCAAATTAACCGAAGTGCTGATTCGTAACCTGCTGCCCTATGCGCCCACCGGGTCTTTGATTCAACTGGACGCCCGGCTGGTGGTCATGACCCTCTTTTCCGTCATGGTGATCGGGGTTGTCAGCGGCATGTATCCGGCATGGAAAGCGGCCCGTATCCGGCCCCTGGACGCCATCCGCAGCGAGGTGGCCTGATATGAATAAAAACGCCATCAGTGCCGAAAGTTTAATCAAAACCTACAATCGGGGCATCGAACAGGTCCATGCGGTGGGCGGTGTATCCATGGACATCCGGGCCGGGGAATTTGTTTCGGTGGTGGGCCCGTCGGGCTCCGGCAAAACCACCTTTATCAATATCATGGGTTGCCTCGACAACCCGACCTCGGGCCGCCTGTCCGTTGACGGCCGGGAAATTTTCCGTGACGGCCGGGCGCTTTCGGAACGGCAGTTGACCCGGATCCGCCGGGAGTCCTTCGGCTATATTTTCCAGAAATTTTACCTGATTCCCACCTTGACGGTGGCGGAAAACGTAATGCTGCCCTTTACCTTTTTCCGGAAGGACGGGGCTGAAGATAACGTGTTGCGGCTGCTCGATCTTCTGGGAATTGAAAAGCGTAAAAACCACCTGCCGGGGCAGCTCTCAGGCGGTGAAATGCAGCGCACCGCCATTGCCCGAGCCCTGGTCAACAACCCCCGGATTCTGCTGGCTGACGAGCCCACCGGCAATCTGGATACGGCTAGAAGTGAAGAAATCGGCCAGGTGCTGAAGGAATTGAACCGGGAGCAGGGAATCACCATTATTCTCGTGACCCATAACCCCGCACTGGCCCAAACCGCCAATCGGACCATCACGCTTCATGACGGGAAAATAAAGGCGTGAAAAAGATTGATTCGGGTATTCCGGGCTTTTTCAGGCCCCCCGGCGCTGAGGCGGCGGACCGACATGCGGGTGAGTAACGCGCTTCAGTCGTTCATGTTTCTAAACCATTTGGAAAATGGCGGTCATTTTCGGCGTTAGCTAACACAGCACCATGTTCAGCACGGAGAATAAAGAGGTGATGTAGATGATAAAAAACAGGAACGGCATGAGGATCGCAAGGATTCGGGGCCGGGCTGCACCGATAATCCCATCCATGCGCAGGAATCCTTTGGTCGGATAGATCAGGGCCGGTTCTTTTCCATCCGCACTCTCAACCTGCCGGATAGCGGGGTTAAAGAACAGGGATTCGTCGGAAAACAGATATTCCCCGTCGCGGTTGATTTTTCGTTCCAGAAACCGGGCCTGAAAATAACGGAGTTTCAGCTTGAGCTGAAGCCTCATGGAGGCGGCCATCCAGAAAGTGTTGATGAAAATGCCGATGGTATGGCTGAAAAAGATAAAGAGCATATGAATCGGCGGGACTTCCTGGCAGTTTGTCTTGATGGTGGCGGCGACAAGATTGATAATCATCATAAATACAATCACATTGAGCAATATATAAAACATTTCCGACCATTTCAGCCGGTTTTCGATGCCTTCAATCAGAGATATGAGAGCCAGATATTTTTTTTGAACCGACGCTGTGCCTTCATTTTTTTCAACGGTTTCCACTGTGTTTCCTTTCGGTTGGGGGTTTCGGCGAAACGATGCGGCATTTCTGAAAAGCAGGTTAGCTGGAATTCGCTCGAAGGTCAAGGCGTTATGCGGCAGGGCGGCCCGGATGGAACGGGCGAAGCCAGACCCGGTTTAGCTCAATCCAGCCAACTCCTTGAAATTTTTTCCTAAAATCCCTTCTTTTTCCTTTGCTGAAACCGGCAGCCGGTTGATTTCATCCATTATCGCGCCATGATCATAGCCGTGGTCGGCTGCGTCCGGGTACCCGAACGGGCCGTCAGTGCCGTACAGGCATTTGTCCGGCCCCAGGGCTTCGACGGCGGCCCGGCGCAGGGGCTCATCCAGATACGGGCTGGACAGGTCGATGAACACGTTCTTTTTCGTTTTCACAAATTCCCACAACCGTTTGTAATGGGGAACCCCGGCATGGGCGTAAATGATTTTTAAGTCCGGATGCCGGTCCGGAAGGTATTTGTAATCCCCGTTGTCTTTTTTCCCGCCCAGATGGATCAGCAGGGGAAGTCCTTTCTGAGAACAGAACGCCGCCGCGTCATCAAGTCGGCTGACCGGATACCGGTGCCAGAAGGGATGACATTTGACCCCGATCCAGCCGGGAGTGTTGATGTTTTTTTCCAGCTCCGCCACCGCGTCCTGTTCGGCGGGGTTGATGAAAAACCATCCGTAAAACCGGTCCGGGTGGGATTCCAAAGCCTTGGCCACGATGCGGTTGTCCGGCAGTTCATAAATGGGATAGGTCTTGCCGAGAATGGAAAATTTGCCGCTTTTGGTGACCGTGCTCTCATAAGCCGCAAGCCCGACCCGGTACCAGAACCCCGTGAGCAGCTTTCTGACCAGATGGGCCAGCCGTTCCGCCACCCCTTCCACATGAAAGGGATCCACCACCTGCGCGATCAGGGCGGTCCGGTCAATGCCGTGCCGGTTCATCTGGGCCAGCAGCCGGTCCATGGTTTCCATCCGTTCATCCAGGTGGTAATGCATGTCGATGATCATGGGACGCCTCCTTGATGATTTCATGACCATAAAAGCAGCGGTTTGAACTTTCATTCAGACAAAAAGGGGGATATATGAAAACAATGCGAATAAAACGATGGGGTGATTAGCATACGGATGGGTACTTTAAGGAACAACCGCCTGATTATGATGATTTTGATCCTTGCCATGGATGCATCCTCGGCTTTGGGGGCGTCATCATGCCCTGCGGATAATCACCATACCTTCAGCGTGTACCTTGAAAACGACTCCATTGCCGGCAGGGACAACCAGTATACCAATGGTCTCAATCTGACCTGGAGCCGTTATGGGATGAAGGAATTTCCCGACGACATGTGGCTCCATCGCTGGTTTTATCCGGCCATCCGCCTGCTGGGGTTTGACGGCCCCCCGGAGGCGGAAAAAGCGCTCACGGTTTCCATCGGCCAGAATATCTACACGCCGAACGACCTGGAGGCAACGGAACTGGTTCGGGATGACCGGCCGTATGCCGGCGTTTCCTACATCACCCTGGGTTTCCACAAACAACAGGACCACCGGATGCACACGGTGTGCCTGAGTACGGGAATCGTCGGCCCACACGCCTATGCGGAGGAACTTCAGTCATTTGCCCATGACGTGCTCAGCACCCAGGAACCCCAGGGATGGGACAACCAGCTCGAGGATGAGCTGATCGTCAATGCGGTGTATGATTATAAAAGAAAATTATTCGCACGATCCCTGGGGGAAGGCATGGGCGGCGATTTGATTTTTTTTACCGGCGGCGGCATCGGCAATGCGCTTACCTATTATGACGCCGGCTTGCTGGGCCGGTACGGCTGGAATACGCCGGATGATTTCGGGAATTTTCCCATTCAACCGGCTGTCTGTTTTAATGCGGAACGCGTTCAGACCGGCTGTGAAAACAGGAAAAAAAGGTTCGGCCTGCATCTGTTTTTGTCTTCCGGGGTCCAGGCGGTGGCCCATGACATCTTTCTGGACGGCAATACCTTCCGGGAAAGCCACAGCGTTTCGAAAGAGCCCCTGGTGGCGACCTGCACGGGCGGCATCGGCATCAACACGGGCGGCATCAAAACCGTTCTGGCCTTTGTGTACAGGACAAAATCGTTCAAGACCCAGAAAGACCCCCAGGTATACGGGTCTGTGAATATATCATTTAAATACTGATTCAGAGACCCGGGTGAAAAGAGGCTTTTTATGGGGCCGTCAATCCGCCAGCACCTCATAAATGTTTGTCGCTTTTTTGAAGTTGACTCCCAAAGCTTTAAAATGCGCTTGGCCGCAGAAGAATTTTTTGTTTTCGTCATCTCTGAGTTTCGTCGTGTCATGAGTTTTCTTGGTTTCACGGACCAGATACAACTTTTCCCCGTTTTCTGTCACCACCGCCCAGTCCGGATTATAAGCGCCAATCGGTGTCGGAATGACAAACCACCGCGGCAATTTGCAGAAAAATTTCACGTTTTCGTCGGCATCCAGTTTTTCCGCAACATCCCGTTCAACTGTAGACTCCCAGAGGATATAATCATAGGGCGTCCGGTCATCCCGGCTTTGGACCGCATAAAGCCGGGTCAGGTATTCTTCAATTTCTTTTTCTTCAAAAAGCCGCATTTCGTAATGCTGGCCCGCGATCTGCTCATATTTGATGCCGTCGATGACCATTTCCTGAAGGGCGCGATGGATGCGTTTGGCGGTTTCCATCATAAAGGCCTGGGGATTTATCGTAAATTCTTTTAACCTCCCGGACTGTTTCAGAATTTCCACCAGCGTCCCACGGGTCAGTTCCGTTTCCCGCTGCAAAAATGCGAGAATGTCCGGCAAAAACCGGTGGGCCCTGGCGGTTTTGGTTTTACTTTCAAGCACCCGCCCGTCTTCAATTCCCGCGTTGGTGATATCAATCTCCGTTTTATCGATCAAAATCCTTACCGGCTGGATTTCTTCCATTTCCTTAATCTTTTCAACAGCGCGGGAGATCAGGGCAGGGGTCTCGAATTCAACGCAATACCGGGTTTTTTGGTTGATCCTGTCCCAAAGCGCCCTGAAATTCTCATTGAGTTCAACCCGCTTGTTATATTTAAACTTTTCGCGGTCCCGGCTGTTCACCACGCGGTTTTTGAAAATATACCGCTTCATCTCGTCAATAATAACCGGCCGCATCTCCTCAAACTCAGCGGGAAGTTCCAGCCGGAACCCTTTTTGCTCCGGAACGAACAAACCGGTTATATCCCCCGCGGCATCCAGATACCCGTTTTCCATCAGGGCGTTCCAGATTCGCCGGGATGTTTCCTGGCCGATCATCCGGCCGGTTTTGTCATCAACCAGTTTGGCGAATGTTATTTCTTCGATGCGCCCGAATTTGATCCGGCAATCCCTTTCAAAATCATCCTGCAACCCCCTGGCGAAATCTTCAAACGATTCACTGGCGATCACCGTCAGGCGGTTGATGGCGTCGTCAAACACCCGCAACCCGTCCTGGCTCACCGGCAGCCGCAACCCGCGCCCGAGTGTCTGCCGCCGCTCCCGCTCGGTCCCCATTTCCCGCAAGGAACAGATCTGGAAAATATTCGGATTGTCCCATCCTTCCTTTAAGGCCGAATGGCTGAAAATAAACCGCAGGGGCACGTCCATGGACAGCAGGCGCTCCTTGTCCCGCATGATCAGTTCATAGGTGTCTTCATCCGCTTTGGTTCCGCCTTTGGTGTCTTTTAAGGCAACGACTTTTCCGCCCTTCTTATCCGCCGAAAAATAGCCGTCGTGAACGTCGTCAACGGAAAACGGGACCACTCCTTTATATAATGCTTTTTCAGACAATTCCCGGAACGCCGCCTCAAACCATAGGGCGATTTTCCCTTTCTGCGGATTGCCATCTTCGTCATACCAGCGGTAATTCGCCACCTTATCGATGAAAAAGAGGGACAGGACCTTAATCCCCTTATCCTGAAATTTTTTTTCCTTTTTAAAATGCTCCTCCACCGTCTGATATACCTGTTCTTTTAAAACCTGGTCCCCCATCCCGCCTTCTTCCTGGCGGACCTCCAGCATCTTGCCGTTGGCTAATTCCACATGCTCAAGACCCGCTTCCGCGCAGATATTGGTCACAATATACCCGTCATATCCGGGCCGGTTCGTCTGCCGGCTGATGTCGGTCCCCTGCTTGAGGGTGATCTTTTTTTCCCTTGGCCCGTTTGGGCCGTTTTCATGGATAACGGCCATGCCATGGGGAATTTTTGCGTTTTTGGCATACCCGATGCCGTTCAGCCGGATAAACACCTCATTAAAATTTTTTTCCGTCCGGATGGACGCCACCTCAATCTGTTTAACCAGCCGCATGTCGAAGGCGCGCATGGGGTCCAGCCGGTAAATCAGGTGGTAGGGGTTGATGTGGGTCGCGGAATACCGCAGGCACAAAAGGGGCGTCAGGTTTTTGATGGCCCGCCTGGATTTTGGGGTATTGTCCACGCTCTGGGGCTCGTCGATGATGACGACGGGCCGGGTCGTCCGGACATATTCGATCGGCCGGCGGCCGGACATTCTATCCTGCTCCTGGTGGATGACGTTCAGTTTTTTGCGTTTTTCTTCCGACAAACCGGTCTCGTCCGCATCTTCTCCCGCGTCTTTCTGAAACGCCTGGATGTTGATGATCATGATCTGGATTTCATTGCTGACGGCAAACTGGCGGACCCTGGACAAGTCGCTTGAATTATATATAAAATGATCAAACGGAACATTATCGAACAAGCCTTTGAAGTGTTCCCGCATCAGATTGATGGAAGACAAAACCCCTTCCCGGATGGCCACCGACGGCACCACGATAATGAATTTGTTAAACCCGTATTTGCGGTTGAGTTCAAAGATCGTCCGCAGATACACATAGGTTTTGCCGGTGCCGGTCTCCATTTCCACGGAAAAATTGGGAAATTCGTATGCGCCGTCTTCTTCGGCCAGGGGCCGGGATTTTTCAATGGTGTTTCGCTCCTGGACCCGATGGAGGTTTTTCAGCAGCAGGCCGGGTTCAATGAGGGGCGGATTGCCGATTCCCAGTTCGTTAAAAAGCGCGCCCCCCGGGTTTCCGAAGCTGATTTCAAACCCGCCGGGTTTCGGCGGCATTCCCTCAAACAAATCCACCACCGCGGCAATCGCGTCATTCTGGTATTCAAGGGCGGCGTCGAATTTCAGCTTCATTCCGGGTTCCTTTTTATCAATGGGTATTTGATCAACAACAATTATTGGAGCGGTTCCGGTTTTTTTGGGGTGCGAGGGCTTGCCCTCGCGTTACGCGGAGGCAAGCCTCCGCACTCCATATCCAATTGCGCTTCCATAGCCCTTACACCGCAATGGCATTCAATATCCGGATTTTTAATGCTTCTTCGTCCATTTCATCATGAATGACGGCGTCGATAATATCCCGCAACAAGTCTTTTCCAATCCGTCCGGCAGCCACATGATAACTGACATTTTCCATTTCCCGGATAAAACGGCCTGCAACAAATACATAGCCGTTTAACAATAAAAATTGAGCGCCCAAAGAAATCGCAATCCTTTTGTTCCCATCCTCAAAACAGTGGAACTTATTGGCGCTGAAAAACAAATGAGTAAGTTTATCAATAAATGTCGGATAGTAATCGTCGTTTCGGATATGATAAAGCACACTGTCCAATCTGCCAAGATCCAGATGGCCCATGGCGCCGCCACCGCTCATTTCCACTGTTTTTCGATGCACTTCAACGGCCTGTTCCAGGGTAAGATAGCAGATGGTCATTATTCACGTTCTTTCAACCGCTTCAAAACATCCTTGGCTTCTTCCAGGCGTTCGACCAGTTCCTTGCTTTTTTCTCCAATAAACCGCTCAAATTCATCCGCCTGTAACGGCGTTAAATAATCTTTCAATTGAAGGTGCAGGGCATCCCGAAATGCAAGATCCCGGCTGGCCATTTTGTTTCGGGCGGACTCGATCAGGGGTTTCCAGTGGGGTTGTTTGCTAAATTCTTTGAAAAGGGTGTCCACTTCCCATGAAATGAGTTTTTTACCTCTTTTTTTGAATGCCTCTTCCAGAACCTTGGCGAATCCGTACTCATAGGATGACACCAGATCCAGAATCTCGGAATAAAAAGTATCCCTGATCTTATCTTTATGGTGTAGTTTAAGAACTTTCCGGTATTCTCTGGCATCTTCACGGAATATGCTGAAATAAATTTTATCCGTATAGAGTGGATATTTGAAATTCCCCATGTCCACATAATCCCGGAGGGCGTCGGTAAATTCCCTGCGGTAATTTTCTTCCCGAAAATAAGCGTGGATAAAATCCGCATCCCGCTGGTTGATGTATTTGGTCGCCCCGCCGGTACGCTGGTTGATAGTGTCAATGACAATGTCCAGAATTGCCTGGCGCAGTAGTCGCGCCTGCTCGCTTTCGGTAATCAGCATGGCGAGGTTGAGAAACGCCCGGAAGTCAAATATCCCCAGCACGGTGGTTTTGGTACCGAAATCAATTTCGCTACCAAGCTGTTCTTTTAAAGCTGATTTAAATGATTCCAGGCGCTTGCCTCGTAAAACCGCATACCCGTTTTGCCGCAGTTCCGTCTCGAAATTGCTAAGATAATTTTCAATCGTTCGTGGCGTAACCTCAAAAAAATCAGCTAATTGCTCCTTAATCACCACGACCCGATCTTCAAAAACAATCCCCTGAATCCGTGTGGCCTTTTGAATTTCGGCTATCGCATAGGGGTTGTTGAGTACATTCTGGCGCTCAATGGTTGAATTGGTTAAATCTTTACTCATCGGCAAGTCCCCCCCTCCTACACCGTCCGGAAAACAATCTGTTGCGCCTTGTCGCGGCCCTGATTGCAGGCCGAAAAGGTCTGAACCGCGTTGGCCTTGAGCTGGTCATTTCCCCGGAAACCATGATCCAGGCAGATAAATTCCCCGGGCTCCGCTTCGGCCACCGCGTCAATGAGTTCCCTGCTGATGTCGTTTTCCAGGCAAATCAGCAGGGCGTTCTCCCCGACGGAGTAGACCGTCTTGCCCGCCATCATCCTTTTCCCGATTTTTTCCGTGAGCGTGTAACCGGCTTTCAACAGCAGCTCGAACAGAACGTCTTCCGGGGAGGATTTGGGGTTGATATGGTCGATGTGGAGTTCAAGCTGTCTGGCAAGTTCCGTATCCGTTGCATCCGGATTGGAACCGTCCCATAGCTTGAAGTTGGATTTGCCGAGTTTGAAGATTTTAAAGCCCAGGTCCAGTTTGGGCGGTGCCTCTGCCATGCCGGGCAATGCGCCGGCATCCTCTTTTGCTTGGGCCGCCTGTTCCGCTTCAATTTTCCGGATGACCCGGCGGATGCGTTCCTTGCCGATGTCGGCGATGGTTTTGTAGCCTGCTTTGAAGGCTTCAGAATTTTCGTCGCAGGGTTCGGGGAGCTGGACCATGATGAACTTGCGGTTGCCGTGGTCCTGTTTGTTCAGGTCGAGCACGGCGTGGGCGGTGGTGGCGGAGCCGGAGAAAAAGTCGAGGATGATGTCGGGCGCGGGGGAGGACTCGCACGAAGCCCCAGTGTTAGAAATTTGTAAAATTCGCTTTAATAAACGTACAGGTTTTGGACCATCAAAAAATCCTTTATCATCAAATAATTCTTTAAGTTCTTGTCTCCCTTCCTGATTATGCCCAACTTCCTGATGTAACCAAACTGTTATTGGCACCATACCGTCTTGCACTTCAGTTAAAAACCTTTTTAATCGAGGAACATTATTCCTATCGGCACCGAACCATATTCTGTTATCATCAATCAATTCTTGTAGCTTTTTTTTTGGCATACTCCAGCATCTGCCACCTGTTGGACTCACTTCCCTACCACTTGGAGTTTTTATTGGATAGTCGTATTTTTCTGAATAAGTTTTGACTGTTAAATCACCGGACATCCAATCGCCACGAGGATCATTGTCCGGGTTTGAGTATCTTGAATTGGTTTCGTCAGTTCTTTCCAGGCGACCTGGTATAAATTGTTCAATATTTTTTCCATAAATTAAAATGAAATCATGATTTTCAGAATAATATTTTGCATCATTTTTTGGAGAAAAAGCCCTCTGCCAAACCACATTTGCTAAAAAATTCTCCTCCCCAAAAATCTCATCACACAGCTTCCGGAGATTGCTCACCTCATTGTCGTCAATGGAAATAAAAATCACCCCGTCATCCCGCAGCAGATTCCGGGCCAGATACAGCCTCGGGTGCATCATGTTCAGCCATTTGGTGTGAAACCGGCCTTCATTGGGCGTGTTGGTGGAGAATTTCCGGCCCTCATCGTCCGCCAGCCCGGCATAGGCCAGGTAGGTATCCAGGGATTCCGTGTAATTGTCCGGATAAATGAACTCTTTGCCGGTGTTGTACGGCGGATCGATATAGATCATTTTGACCTTGCCGTAATAGGACTTCTGGAGAAGCTTGAGGGCTTCCAGGTTGTCGCCCTCAATAAACAGGTTCTCCGTGGCGTCGAAATCGGCTGATTCTTCCCGGCAGGGCTTGAGGGCGCCGATGGACGGCTGCTGAATCAGCTTCATGCAGTCTTTTTTCCCCGGCCAGTCCATGCCGTAGCGCTCCCGCCGTCCCTCGAACAGGTCGCTGAAGGTTCCCAGCTCCGCCCTGAGCTTTTCAAAGTCGATGGATTCCACCAGCTCGCCTTTTGGGTTGCGGGTCTCCGTAAAAACCGCCGGGAATAACCGTTTCAGCTTCGCCCGATTGTCGGCGGAGATATCCATTGATCCCGGGTCCATCTTGTCCGGCTGATTATTTTTCGTGTGCATCTTGGTCGGATTCCTTGAATTCATTTTTACTGGGTGGCGAATAGACGCCAAAACAGAAGATGTGGTAATGCATATGAAAATTGAGCTATAACGCGCCGCCTTTAAGCGACAAAATCAAGGTCATGGGCTGTGTCGGCGAGGCCGTGAATCCGTGATGTTCATAGAAGGTCTTGGCCTCATCGGAAATGGCATGTACCAGAAGACCCCGGATTCCGAGAATCCCGCCGGCTTGAATCGTGCGCAAAACGGCATCCTGGAGCAACGCCGCGCCAAGCCCCTTGCTCTGCCAAATTTTATCAATCGCCAAACGGCCAAGAACCACCGCAGGAACAGGGTCCGGCATATTGCGCCGGACGGAACCCTTTGATTCATTCAAGGCCAGTGCGCCGGAGGCCAGACAATAATAGCCGACAACCGTTCGTCCCTCGGCCATGACATAAGTGCGGGAAGCCCCGCTCACTTGATTGGGATATGCCCGGCGTTTCAGCCATTCGTCCAAGCCGGCAACGTCACACGTAAAGTCATCAAGCGCATGTTCAGGCGATAAAAGAACAGGAGCGGACAGGGTCATGACGCCCACGGTTTGGGGGCCTTCATCAGCCGATCAAAACCTTCGCCGCTTGGCGGTTGGTCAAGAACCTTGAGAAAGTGGTCATAGGTTTCGCGGTCTACGCGCACCAGGGTCTGATCAAGCAAAGCGTCCTCCGCCGCTCGTCGCGCCGCATCAATCATGAATTCGGAACGCGATTTTCCGTGAGCTTTCGCGGCCCGGTCAATCAAGTCCCGCGTGTCGATGCGCACGCGCAAATTAACGGCCCGGGTTTGAGTATCTGTGTTTGTATGTGCCGCCATGCCTTCCTCCTCTTTTTATTTTATAATTCCCCATATCATATCCGAGAAGGGTACACAATGTGTATCTTCGTTGCATGCGTCTCAACTTTTATAAAAACAATGCGCTTTCAATAAAAGGGATCACTTCGACGTTTTCCGCAAGGGCGTACCGCCGGTCACCGGGATAAATGACCAGAAGCCGGTCGAGGCCCAGGTCTGTCAGCGCCGACCGCATGGAATGCGTCAGGCGGGGCGCATCCGCCCGTTTGATTTCAACTCCGGTGCGGCGGCCATCCTTGAACAGCAGCAGGTCGATCTCCGCCCCGGCGTGCGTGGCCCAAAAATAGGCTTCATCGGGCTGGACGTGCGTGAGCATCGCCTCAATGACGTACCCTTCCCATGAAGCGCCGCATTTGGGGTGGGAAAGCAGATCCCCCGCGGCACGAATGCCGAGAAGCTGGTGGAGAAGCCCGGTGTCCCGGAAATAAATCTTGGGCGATTTGACCTGCCGTTTTTTGAGATTCTCGTGCCATGGCCGCAACTGCCGCACCATGAACACGCCTTCCATAAGATCCAGGTAGCGGCGGACCGTGGATTCATTTATACCCAGCGACCGGGCCGGTTCGGCGGCGTTCCAGACCTGACCGTGGCAATGGGCCAGCATGGTCCAGAAACGGAAGAGCATCGGCGCCGAAATGCCGATACCCAGTTGCGGAATATCCCGCTCCAGAAAGGTCTGGATGAAGTTTTTCCGCCATGCCGCACTGTCCGTATCGCTTGCGGACAGAAACGAGAGAGGGAACCCTCCCCGCAGCCAGTGCCGTTCGTGTATTCCGGGGCCCACATCCGCCGGCGTGAGTCCGCCGATGCATACCGTCTCCAGGCGGCCGGCAAGGGATTCGGAGGATTGGCGGAGAAGCGCAGGCGTCGCGCTTCCCAAAATGAGAAACTTGGCCGGCAGCGGTTCCCGGTCCGCCAGAACACGCAAGACCGGGAAGAGTTCCGGCCGCCGCTGGACTTCATCTATCACCACAAGCCCCGTGAGACTGCGAAGTGCGGTCATGGCTTCATCAAGGCGGGCAAGACTGAGGGGATCTTCCAAATCGAAGTATTGGGGCGAATCAGGCGGCACGAATTGGCGGGCAAGCGTGGTCTTGCCGCACTGGCGGGGACCGAGCAGGGCGACGACGCGACTCCGGTCAAGGGCCGTCCGGATGGCTTCGGTTGCAGAGGGACGTTGGATCATGGCCATATATTACCTTGAAAATACCGCATGTCAAGCAGGATATTCAAGGTAATATATGTGAAAAAGTGATTTCAGTATTGCGGCTTGACGAAATTGCAGAAAATTCTTTTGGGGAATCCTGTGCTGGATTCCGCCGTTTATTTCGTGTATATAGATGATAAATTTAACCACCAAGCGGCGTTTCAAAGGAACAAAATCATGCTTGATCTGATTGATCTGGATGTCCCGGCTTTGGGCTATACCCGGTTTATTTCCGCCTGGCTGTGCCGGGGCCGGGAAGCGAATTTCCTGGTGGACCCCGGCCCTGCCTGCACTGTCCCGACGCTGTTTGGGGAATTGGACAGGCGTGGGGTGCGGCGTCTGGACTGGATTTTTCTGACCCATATTCACATGGACCACAGCGGCGGCATCGGCCATGTGATCCGGCGGTTTCCGGAGGCGAAAATCGTGTGCCATGAAAAAGCGGTCCGGCATCTGATTGACCCGGAACGGTTGTGGGAAGGGTCTTTGAAAATTCTGGGGGATGTTGCAAGTGTCTATGGAAAGATCCTGCCGGTTCCGCCGGAAAATATCATGACCGCGGGTGAGATCCCCTTTGAGGACGGCATCCGGGTCATTTCCACCCCCGGTCATGCAGCCCATCACCAGTGTTTTGCGGGCAAGGATTTTCTGTTTTGCGGGGAGGTGTTCGGGATTTTTCATGAACTGGAAGACGCGATCTATCTGCGTCCGGCCACACCCCCGGTATTTGTGCTGGAGGATTTTTTAACATCCATGGACGCCGTCGCGCCTTTTCTGGACCGGACCTTATGTTTTTCCCATTATGGCCGGTGGACCAACGGTCCGGAAATTCTGGAGATGGCAAGAATCCAGATCCTGCTCTGGGTGGAAGTGGTGCGGCGGCACCGGACGGATAGGGAGGGGCCGGATATGCAGGTCATTATTGATGACTTGACTGCAACCGACCCGGTTTACGCCCGGAAAAACCGCCTGCCGCCCCGGATACTGAAGCGGGAGAATTATTTTTCCGTCAACACCATCCGGGGCATGCTGCAATATCTGGAAAAGAAAGAGGGGTAGGATCAGGTGTTCAGGCTATAGGGCGGTCTGAATAAATCATTTTTTAAAAAACAGCTTATTGCCGCCTGCCCTGTTTACCTACAGCCTACAGTCTAATAGCCTACAGCCTAATCTCCCTGACCTTCCCGCTCCCCGGCATCCAGGACATTTCTCACCTTCCGGCTCAGTAACTGGATGCTGAAGGGTTTCTGGATAAATCCGCTGCATCCTTTTTTCAGCAGGGCTTCCACCCGGCTGTTCTGACTGTAGCCGCTGGAGATCAGTACGCGAACCTCCGGATCGATGTCCAGCAGCCGGTCATACACTTCTCCGCCGCTTTTTCCGGGCATGACCATATCCAGGATCACCATGTGAATCCGGCCGGTGAATGTTGAAAACAGCGTGATGGCCTCATCCCCGTTCCGGGCCGCATAAACCCGATATCCCAGCGCCTCAAGCATTTCTTTTCCGATCTCCAGAATATCGGGTTCATCATCCACAATGAGAATGGTTTCCGTTCCGCTGACAATAACGTCTTTTGCCGGCGGTTGCGCGATCGCCTGTTTTTCCGATGCAGGCAGATAAATGCTGAAGGTGCTGCCGGTTCCGGGCTGGCTGTCCACGGTGATATGTCCCCCGTGACGCTGAATGATGCCGTATACGGAGGACAGGCCCAGGCCGGTTCCCTGGCCTCTTTTTTTGGTGGTGAAAAACGGATCGAAAATTTTGGATACCACGGACGGGTCCATGCCCGGACCGGTGTCGGTGATGGTGATCAATACGTACCACCCGGAGGGGATTTTAAAGGGGGCTGTATCCGCATCGCTCAGCCGGACGTTTTCCGTTTTAAGGTAGATATCGCCGCCATCCGGCATGGCCTGCCAGGCATTGACCAGAAGGTTGATGACGGCCTGCCGGATTTGTCCCCCGTCGGTTTCCACCGCTGCAACCCCGTCGGAATAAGATGTGTGCAGCCGCAGTTCTTTTCGGGTCCGGCAGAACAAAATCGCCGTGTCGTTTAATAATTGATTGATATCCGTCGGTTGCCGGTCGGCCTGTTTGGAACTGGCGAAATCCAGAAGCTGCCGGGTCAGGTCCGTGCCGCTCGCAACAAAGGATTCGATGTCCGTGAAGGCGTTGAAATGCTCGTGGGATGGTTCCATTTTAATAAGGGCCAGGGATGTGGTGCCCTGGATCCCGGAAAGGATATTGTTGAAATCGTGGGCGATGCCGGCGGCCATGGCGCCGATGGCCTCCATGCGCTGGGCCTGGAACAACTGCTGCTCAAGGCGTTTTTGCCTGGAGACGTCCCTGATGAACAGCAGCAGGGCCGGGGCGTTTTCCCAGGTCACGGCAATCACGCTGATCCGCACCCAGAGCAGGTAACCGGCTTGATGGGTCATCCGCAGGTCTTTGCTGGCGCGCCCGGAGCGGGTGTCGTCGTATCCGCATCCGTTTTGCAGCAGATCCGTAAAATATCCCCGGTCATTGGCATGGCAACGGTCGATCAGCGGTGCTTCCGACAGCTCCGAAGGCGTATAGCCCAGAAGTTCCGATGCCCGTTTGTTCTGGAACCAAACCCGGTCATCCCGGAAAATGACGATGGCGTCATTGGCGTTTTCAACGACAAGCCTGTATTTTTCTTCGGATTCCTTGAGCGCTGTTTCGGTTTTTTCCCGTTCGGTAATTTCCGTTTTGAGGTCGATATTGGATTTCCTTAACGCTTCCGTGCGTTCCTCCACCTCCGCTTCAAGATTTTCCTGATGTTTCTTTAAGGTTTCCTCAATCTGTTTTCGTTCCGCAACCTCGTGTTTTAAGTTTTTATTAATGGCATCGGCCCGTTGTTTTTCCTGTTCCAGGTGGCGGATCAGATCGATGTTTTCAAATTGCACCAGAAAGGTGGTGCGGGTTTTTTTGTACAGGTGAAGGGCGGAGACCGTGGCAAGCGCAAGGTAAATGAGGATGATGCCGCCCATGGCCAGTTGCATGACCTCGCCGTTTATGAAAAAAATGACGCTGATGGGCAGGAGCGCGGGAACGGTATAGGCCAGGAACGCGGGCAGGACCGCCGAGAACGTTACGATGCCGCCGGAAACCATGCTCACCAGAATAAACGACAGGAAAATCTGGTATGGCAGGGGCGTCCGGGGGGAAACCAGAAATGCGGAACTCCCCCAGATAAGGCCTGAAAGAAAGATCAGCCGGAGGAATAAGCGTTTCCAGTAAACGGCATCGTGATGGGTGACGGAGAGCCGCCGGTACCGGCGGGTGAACCCGAAACGGGCCAGGGTGACGGCAATGGCCGCCGCTATCCACGCGATCATGAGGCCATGGGAAACATGGGGCCATAAGACCAGTCCTACGGAAAGCGCAGCGATAACGGCCCCTGCCGAAGCAATATAAGATTGTTCGTACAGCAGGTTGACCTGTTCGTGCAGCAGGCGGTGGTTTGATTCCGGTTTTTGAGCCATATCAGAACAAATCAATAAAATAATTATTTCAAATAATTCGGCCGGTCATTGCCTGATTTTTGACGATCATTCATCGTGTTCTGCGTTCCGGTCAATGGGTGGTGCAACCCGATGCCGGTGTACCGGGTAATGTCCGGCCGGTAATGCACGGAAGGGGAGGGATGGAATCGGCCGGGCGACAGGAGGCATGGGTGGTAATAATCATTGTCAGCTTAATTCGCTCTTTCATCCCGGTCAAGGCCGAATTACGCCGCAAAAATATTTTATGGTTTTATAAAAAGGAAGTTGATTAATTTTTAAGCACAATATATTGTGGGCATAATTTAATCCGTTTACCATATGCTGTGATTAATCTCTTGATTTGAAGCTTATTCGGAGGCTGGCATGATTTGATTCAATCCATGCGCGTTACCTGAAAAATGGAAAGATTCACCCACAAAACACCACTTGCATTTATTGTTTTTTAATCTGAACGAATCATTAGAAAAAATATAGTTTAGGTTATTTTTTTTCTTGACAATATTTCGGATTTCTATACCGTAAAAAATAAATGTGGAGAAAAGTGGATGATAGTGGGGGAGGGTGCGCAGTCCATGTCAAATTTTAAGCCCGTTTTCCGGGCGTCATCAACGCATGCCATTGATGAAAAAAGCCGCATCATTCTTCCTGTCCGGTTCCGCAAGGTTATTGAGCATTTCGGGGACAGCGAGGTCATGGTTTCCCGGCTGGACGGCGCGTTGGTGGTTTATCCGTACCCGGCATGGGATGAAATAGAAGCCAGGATTCGTGCGAGCGCTGAAACAAGTGAGGAAATGCGCCGGTTCAAACGATATTTTATCGGCGGCGCCGCAAACGTTCCTGTGGACAAGCAGGGCCGCATTCTTATCCCCCCGGATCTGCGGAATTATGCAAAGCTCGAAAAAGAGATCACCGTTGCCGGCGTGATCGATCATTTTGAGATCTGGAACAAGACCATTTGGGATAAAGAAGATCAGGAAATGCAGGAAGTGCACATGAAAAAAGAGGAGGTTAAGAACGAAATCGCAAAATTAGGACTTTAATGTCATGATGTACCATCATACCCCCGTCATGTTGGATGAAATAATAGCGTATCTGAACTGCAAGCCGGGAAAATGCTATGTAGACTGTACGGTGGGCGGGGCGGGCCATTCCGGAGCAATTCTGGAAAAAATCTTACCTGATGGCCTGTTGATCGGTATCGACCAGGACGCGGATGCGATCATTAACGCAACGCGTTTGTTAAAGCCCTACGGTTCCAATGTCCGCTTGTTTCATGAGAATTACGTCCATCTCCCGAATATCCTGTCGCAGTTAAATATCTTGAAGGTCGACGGCATTATCGCAGACTTAGGCCTCTCGCTGAATCAACTCGAAAACAGCGGCCGCGGTTTCAGTTTTCAAAAGAATGAACCCCTTGACATGCGCATGAATGCCGCTTCCGGGATCACTGCCGAAGATATTGTCAACTTTGAAACGCAAGCACAGCTCGAAACGATTTTCAGAGATTTCGGTGAAGAACGATGGGCCCGGAAAATTGCGCAGAAAATCATTATTGTCAGGGCCGAACGGAAAATCCGCACCAGCCAGGAGCTGGCGAAAATCATTATTGATGCGATTCCCGGCCGCGCCCTTCATCAACGCAAGAAACATCCGGCAACAAAGGTGTTCATGGCCCTGCGCATCGCCGTGAACAGGGAGCTGGAAGTTCTCGAAACCTTTATGGCCGACGCCCTGGATCTGTTAAACCCCGGCGGAAGGATGTGTTTTCTGTCTTTTCATTCCCTTGAAGACCGTATCGTCAAAAGGCGGTTCAAGGAGTGGGAGGGAAACTGCACATGCCCGTCCGATTTCCCTGAATGCGTCTGTCACCACGCGAAAAGCGTTAAAATCCTGACCCGGAAAGTCGTCCGGCCCACTGGAAGCGAAGTGGCCGGCAACCCAATGGCGAGAAGCGCCTGTCTGCGAGTCGCCGAAAAGCTGTAATCGCTCGTTGGCGGGTATCGATTGCTTTTCAATGCAAGGGGGGAAAAATGATTAAACTGAAAATGTTTTTTGGCCTGGGGTTGGCGGCGGTTATCGTTATGCTGTGCGCGTTTGCACCCGCAAAAACCATGGACCGTTTTGTGTTGCCGGATGGCTGCTGCAGCGCCTGCGCCAAGCTGGGTGAAACGGTTGAATCGGTCTGCAATGCCTGTATGTGCGAAGACGGCAAGGGCTGCAAGGGGTGCCTGTGCAGGTAGCGGTTGGAATATCCAAGTATCGGCGGCATGAGCCTTTGTTTCCCGTAAAATCAGCCGGAAAAACGATTGGCACCAGATGAATACAAACAAAAAAATACGTCCGGATATTTTTACCCCGAGGGTGATGGGGGTGGGCTTTGTTTTTTTGTCGCTGTTCATCATGGAATTCTTTTTCAAGGCATGGTGCGGGGTCCAATGCCTTCGCACCGGCTATGACGTTACCATCGCAAAGAAACAGCAGCAGGAATTGCTGCACATGCAGAAATATTTGACCATTGAGTTGGTTCACCTCAAATCGCCCCAGGTGCTGGCGAAAATCGCCAACGAACGATTTGAACTGACAATCCCCGAACCGGAACAGGTAATTATCCTCCCATGAACTCACCCAAAGTGGAAAATAAGCGATTCGAACTGCGAAATCGCCGTATTTTTGCCATCGGCGTGTTTATTTCGGCACTGTATGCGGTTGTCGGCCTTTATGTTTCGTATGTACAGGTTATTAACGACGATTTCCTTTCGGGACGCGCCGTTTCCGAATACAGTCAAAAATTCAAGGGCCGGGGGAAACGCGGGATTATTTATGATGCCAAGCGCCGGGAGCTGGCCATGGATACGGAGATTGTGGAAATCGGCGTTCACCCGCAAGCCATTCGCAGAATGGAGAAAAAACAGGAAATCAAGTTAACCGATGCGGAAAAGAACGATCTGGCCAAAGTGGTCGCTGACATTCTGAAAATGGACCCGGCCGGCGTCTGCCAGATTTTCAAATTAAAGAATGAATTTAAATTTGTAAACCGGATGGTGTCCCCTGCGGTGGCCCAGGCCCTGAAAACCGAGCTTCACTCCCGGAAGATCTTCGGCTTTGAGTTTGATTCGAGTTTTTGCCGTGTGTACCCGGCCAAATCCCTTGCCGCACAGGTGGTGGGGTTCACGGGGGTGGACGGCCAGGGACTCGAAGGACTGGAACAGTATTTTGAAAAGGAACTTCAGGGCGACCCTGTTCAGTGGACCATTATCAAGGACCGAAGGGGATGTGTTTTCGACACCCTGGAGCCGGCGGCCACCGGATGCGAAGGCAATAATCTGGTTTTAACCCTCGACAGCACCATCCAATATATTGCCGAGGAAGCCCTGAAAAAGTCCGTTGTGGACAATAATGCCAAAGGCGGCGTCGCCATCGTCATGATTCCAAAAACCGGAGCCGTGAAAGCGATCGCCCATTACCCCTCATTTAACCTGAATTCGTACCGGTCGTTTCCCGAAGCCATCAAGCGCAACAGGGCCATCACCGACACCTTTGAACCCGGCTCCACCATGAAGGTGTTTACCATGGCCGCAGCCCTTGAATCCGGACTGGTTACCCCGGAAATGATGTTTTATTGTGAAAACGGACGGTACCGGGTCGGCGGGTGCACCATCAGCGATACCCATAAATACGGCGCCCTGACGGCGTTCGATGTGCTCAAGGTGTCCAGCAATATCGGGGCGGTCAAGATCGGGGAGGTCGTCGGTGCGGAAACATTGTATAACATGCTGAAAAATTTCGGTCTTGGTGAAAAATCCGGCATCGACTGTCCCGGAGAAGCCAAAGGACTGATGCGTCACCATAAATTGTGGAGGACCATCGATCAGGCGACGGTCACCTTTGGCCAGGGGCTGACCGTATCGCCCATTCAACTGGTGACGGGCATTTCCGCCATTGCCAACCGTGGGGTGATGATGACGCCCTATCTGGTGGAAGCGGTCACGGATGCAAAGGGAAATGTCGTCAAACGGTTTGAACCGAAGCAGAAACGGCAGGTTATTTCAGAGAAAACCGCTGATATGCTGGTGAAAATGATGAATGCGGTCACCCTTCCCGGCGGTACCGGCACCCAGTCGGTGCCCGTGGGGTATACGGTTTGCGGCAAGACCGGCACGGCCCAGAAACTCAATGCCCAGGGCAACTATCACAATTGTGAATACAACGGTGTGTTTGTGGGATTTTCACCCATGGAAGCGCCGGAGCTGGCGGTCCTCGTGGTGATCGACGCGCCCCAGAAACACCACTACGGCGGCCTCGTGGCGGCCCCGGTTTTCAGGGAAATCGTGGATGAAACATTTAATTATTTGAACGTGCCCCGGGTTATTCCCGTTGAACCGGAGCCGGTAAAAGATCAGTTAAACGTATCCATCGGCACCGGAGATCCGGGCGCATGAAACTGTCTCGGATTATTTCTTCGGTTGCATCGGCCCGGGTGAACGGTTTGCCTTCCGTTGCCGGGCAGGACGCCGATCCTGAGATATCATCCATACAGTACCGTTCCGACCGGGTAACCGCGGGTTCGATGTTTGTCGCCATACAGGGAACGCATGTCGACGGGCATCGGTTTGTTCAGGATGCCGTGGCCAGGGGCGCTTCGGCGGTGGTTATCGAGAGTCCGCATCCATATCAACCGATGACCGGCGGGGCGGTGGCGGTTTCGGTGGACAATACCCGCAAGGCCCTGGCGTCCATGGCTGCACAGTTTTACAACAACCCTTCCGACAAATTATACCTGATCGGCATTACCGGCACCAACGGCAAGACCACCACCGCCTATCTCATCGAGCGCTTGCTTTTGAGCCAAGGCATTGACGCGGGGGTGATCAGCACCATTAATTACCGGTACCGGGGCCGGGTGTTCGAAAATCCCCTGACCACGCCGGAATCCTTGGATTTGCAGAAAATCCTGTGGGAAATGGCGGGGGCCGGCGTGACCCATGTGGTGATGGAAGTATCTTCCCACGGGGTGGCCCTGGATCGCATTTATAGCTGCCGGTTCGATATGGGCATCTTCACCAACCTGACCCAGGACCATCTCGATTTTCACGGAACCATGGCCGACTATTGGGCCTGTAAAAAACGGTTTTTCACCGAATATCTGGCTTGCGGTCCCAAATCCTCCCATGCAACGGCGGTGATCAATCATCATGATGAAAAAGGCCGGGAACTTTTGGGTTCTTTAAAGGATATGCGGCTGATTGCCGTGGGGGCCCACCCATCCAATGCCGTTGCCGCCGATGGCGTTGTGTTTGACGAGTACGGCATGAAAGGAAAAATCCTGTTTGGGCATGACGCCGCCCGATTCCAGTCACCGCTTGTGGGCCGGTATAATCTGGAGAATATCCTGTGCGCCGCAGGCGCAGGCATGGCGATGGGTATGACCTCCTATGAGATCGTAAAGGGGATGGCCTCGTTCGGCGGCGTTCCCGGCCGTCTCGAACGCATCCCCAGCCGGTCCGACCGCCACATCTATATCGATTACGCCCATACGCCGGATGCGCTCCTGAACGTTTTGACCACATTAAGGGAAATCATCACCGGCCGGCTGATCTGCGTATTCGGCTGCGGGGGAGACAGGGACCGGAAAAAACGGCCGCAAATGGGCGAAATCGCGGCACGCTTAAGCGATCTGGCGATCATCACATCGGACAATCCCCGGACCGAATCCCCCGACGCCATTATAAATGATATCCGTCCGGGGGTTACTTCTGTTTTAAACCGCGAGTATGCCCTGCCGGAACTGGAATCCGGATTTGACAAGCGCGGCTTTGCGGTCCAGCCGGACCGGGAAAAGGCGATCTTTCTGGGGATTCGTGCCGTGCGGAACGGGGATGCGGTGTTGATCGCCGGCAAGGGCCATGAAGACTACCAAATTGTGGGACAAAAGACCTTCCACTTTGATGACCGTGAAAAAGCGCTGGCTGCATTAACCCTTGTCGAGAAAGGGGACAATTAATGGCCCCGGTTCCATGGACAATGGATGATATGGTGTCTGCAACCGGCGGGGAACCGGTATCCGGCGGAACATCGGCTTCTTTTGAGGGCGTATCTATTGATTCCCGGAATATTTCCCCCAAAGATCTTTTTGTGGCGGTGCGGGGCGCCCGTCATGACGGGCATGGGTTTATTCCGGAGGTGATCGCTTCCGGAGTCAAAGGCCTTGTGGTGGATCGCCGGAAAGTCGGTTCCGGGGAAATCGCATCCTTTGGAAAACAAGGGATCACCTGTATGGCGGTGGCCGACACGGTCCGGGCCCTGGGCGATCTGGCCGCATTTCATCGCCGCCGGTTTCATATCCCCGTGGTGGCTGTTACCGGGTCCAACGGCAAGACCAGCACCAAGGAAATGACGGCATCGGTGCTGGGCCGCAAGTACCATACGTTAAAAACCATCGGCAATCTGAACAATGAATTCGGGGTGCCGTTGACTCTGCTGCGGCTGGATGAATCCCATGAGGCGGCGGTGGTGGAAATGGGCATGAACCATCCCGGCGAAATCCGGCGTCTGTCGGAAATCTGTCAGCCGGATTACGGCATGATCACCAATATCGCACCTGCCCACCTGGAAGGTCTGGGCACCCTGGAAGATGTGATGGCCGCCAAGGGAGAATTGATTGAAAACATCAAAGAGACCGGCGCTGTTGTGTTAAACGGGGATGACCCCTGCGGGCTGCGGTTGGGGGCCTCGGCACACCGGCGGGTGGTGTATTTCGGCCAGTCGAAAGATGCCGATATCCGGGGCATCAGTATAGAAAATAAAGGATTCGGCACACAATTCACCCTCATGCTGCCGGATCGGACCATAAAGGTCGAGATCCCGGCACCCGGCCGGTTTATGGTGTCGAACGCCCTGGCGGCTGCGGCCGCAGGTTTTCTGACCGGTGTTTCGGCTGAGGACATCCGGTCCGGCATCAAGGCCTTTGCGCCGGTGCACGGCCGCATGAATGTTCGAAAGTCTCGGCAGGGGGTTTTTATTATCGATGATTCGTATAACGCCAATCCCGGTTCCATGGAAGCGGCGATTAAGACGCTGGTCACGTTGAAAGGCCCTCAAAAAGGCGTGCTGGCAGCAGGAGATATGCGTGAACTGGGTGCGGATTCGGAACGGCTGCATGAGGGCATCGGCCGCATCGCCGCACAAGCGGGCGTTGATATGCTTTTTTTAACCGGGGAATATGCGGCTGCCGTGAAAAAAGGGGCGAACAAACAGGGCATGACGGATGACCGCATCGTTGTCGGGGAAAAGCCGGATCTGGTTGAAAGGTTGAGGGGCATTCTTGGGCCCGGCGACTGGGTGCTGGTCAAAGGCTCCCGGAGTGTCGGGATGGAAACCGTGGTTCAAATGCTGGAAGAAACGGATACACTTACATAAGCTTTTATTATTATTTCGGATATTTCCATGCTGTATCACTTGTTTAATATGTTTCAGGCGGATTTCTCGGTGTTGAACGTGTTCCGGTACATCACGTTTCGCACCATCTGCGCCAGTTTGACCGCCCTCACGATTTGTTTTGTCCTGGGGCCTTACATGATTCGCCTGCTTATGGAAAAACAGATCGGTCAATACATCCGCAAAGTCGGGCCCGAGAGCCATCAGGGCAAAGCCGGAACCCCCACCATGGGGGGCGTATTGATTCTCCTGTCCATACTGGTGTCAACGCTTTTGTGGGTGGATTTAAAAAATCTCTATATATGGATTATCGTGTTTGTGGCCGCCGGATATTTCGCCATTGGATTTACCGATGACTACTTAAAACAGATTAAAAAACGCAATGCCGGATTAAGTGCCAGGGGAAAGTTGTTGTTCCAGGTTCTGATTGCCGGCATTGCCGGGACTGTCATTTATGCATATCCGGGATTTAATACCCAGGTCACGATTCCTTTTTTTAAGACCGTCACCCCGGATTTGGGCGCGTGGTATATCCTTTTCGCCATTCTGGTGATCGTGGGGGCGTCAAATGCGGTCAACCTCACCGACGGATTGGACGGACTGGCCATTGGCCCCGTGATTATCGCCGCCGCCACCTATATGCTGTTCGCCTACGTGACGGGGCATATGAAGATCGCCGCATACCTTCAGCTCAACTATGTGGCCGGATGCGGAGAGGCCACCATCATTTGCGGCGCCATCGCCGGCGCAGGACTTGGCTTTTTATGGTTTAACGCCTATCCGGCCCAGATTTTCATGGGGGATGTGGGGTCATTGCCCCTGGGGGCGCTGTTGGGAATCATTGCGGTGATCACCAAACAGGAAATCCTGCTGGTTCTGGTGGGGGGGCTTTTTGTGATGGAAGCCATGTCCGTTATCCTTCAGGTGGGCTATTTCAAACTGACGAAAGGTCACCGGATTTTTCGCATGGCGCCGCTGCATCATCATTTTGAATTAAAAGGATGGCCGGAATCCAAGGTGATCGTCCGGTTCTGGATCATCAGCATCATCCTGGCGCTGTTTGCCATCAGCACTTTAAAACTGAGATAACGAATCGATTGAATGGACCTTAAAAACAAACATAGCGTGGTGGTGGGGCTGGGCAGATCCGGCGTTTCCATGGCCGGGTTTCTGGTTACCCGGGGGGCTTCGGTGACCGTGACGGATAACCGTCCGCCGGAAGAACTTCAGAACGTATTACCGGCATTGAAGGCCCTGGGCGTCGCAATTGAGCTGGGCCGCCACGAAGACGCCACATTTGAAAACGCGGACCTGATTGTGCTCAGTCCGGGCGTGCCCCATACGATCGGGCCGGTGGTGAAGGCAAAGGCAAAAGGCGTTCCCGTTATCGGGGAAATCGAGCTGGCATACCGGTTTCTCCGGACCCCCATCCTCGCCATCACCGGCACCAACGGCAAATCCACCGTCACGGAGCTGTTGGGAGACATGCTTCAACGATCGGGATTCAATGTCCTGACCGGCGGCAACCTGGGAACGCCTTTGGTCGAATTCATCGATCAGCAGGACGGGATTGATTTCATTGTGGCGGAAATCAGCAGTTTTCAACTGGATACCATCGACCGGTTCCGGCCCCGGGTGAGCGTGATTTTGAACATCACCGATGACCATCTGGAAAGGTACGCGGATTTTGATGAGTATGCCCGGTCCAAGGCAAGAATTTTTGAAAACCAGGCCCCCCATGATATCTGCATCATTAATGCAGCGGACCCGGCCATTCTCGCGGTATCGAAAAATTTGACGGCCACGAAATTTGCGTTTAACTGCGCACACATGACGGACAACCGGGCCTGGATCGACAGGCGGACCCTCTGGTTTCATACCCCGGATGACGGGGACCGGGCCGTGGATTGTTCGGAAATTCCCCTCAAAGGGAAACACAATCTTGAAAATATCGCTGCCGCAGGGCTTGCAACTTTAGCTGTCGGCGGAACAATTGCGGCCGTCGAAAGCGCGCTGAAAGTTTTCAAAGGCCTTCACCACCGGGTGGAATATGTGGATACAAAGAACGGGGTGGCTTTTTATGATGATTCCAAGGCAACCAACGTGGATGCCGTGGTCCGGGCCCTGGAATCCTTTTCCGGCCCCGTGGTGCTGATCATGGGAGGCCGGGACAAAGGCGGAAGCTATGAAAGCTTAAAACCCCGGATGGCCCGTTGCGTCAAACAGCTGATTGTCATGGGGGAGGCCGCGGAAAAGATCGCCTCGGTTTTTAAGGACATGGTGCCCGTGGTCCGGGCTGGCAATATGGGAGAGGCCGTTCGGCTGGCTGCGAAAACCGCCGTCAGCGGAGATACCGTGCTGCTTTCCCCGGCGTGTTCCAGTTTTGACATGTACACCAGTTACGCCCAGCGGGGCGATGATTTTGTCAGATCAATCGCGCAATTAACAGGTCGGTGAAGATGAAAGAGACAAGCCAGAAAACAGCCGTTTTGTCCTACGATGTGACCGTGCTGCTGCCGGTGCTTCTGCTCACGGGAATCGGTATTGCCATGGTATACAGCGCAAGCTCCGCCATCGCACTGCATGATTACGGAAATGAATATTATTTTTTCAACAGGCAGTTATTTTCCGCCTTGCTCGGGATTCTCGCGTTTCTGGCCGGGAGATATGTCCCCTACCAGATGTACCGCCGGACTTCTTATCTCTTGTTTGCCGGCGCGATGGGACTGCTGGTGGTGGTATTGCTCGAAGGCATGGGCCGTGAGGTCAAAGGTTCGGTCCGGTGGATTGAATTGTTTTATTTCCGGTTTCAACCCGTGGAACTGGCGCGGTTTGCCCTGATCGTGTTTATGGGGTATTCCATCTCCAAAAAGCAGGATCGCATCGAATCGTTTACCATCGGTTTTATGCCCCATGTGGTGATATTGTCCCTGTTCTCCGTCCTGATTCTGCTCCAGCCGGATTACGGGTCCGTGGTCATATTCTGGATGATGGGCTGGCTGATGATGTTCGCCGGCCGGGTCAGTGTGCGGCAACTGGTCACCACCGCACTTCTCGTCGTGCTCCCGGCAGCCGTTTTTTTGATTTTTTCGAGTTCCTACAGGTTAAAAAGAGTCTTGTCATTCTGGGACCCCTGGAAATACCCCAAGGCTGAAGGGTATCAGGTGATTCATTCACTGATGGGTTTCGGTTCGGGCGGGCTTTGGGGAAAAGGGTTCGGCCAGGGTTACCAGAAGCTGTTTTACCTCCCGGACCCGCATACGGACTTTATTTTTTCCGTCATCGGGGAAGAGGGCGGACTGCGGTGGGTTCTGGTCGTGATAAGCCTTTATCTGATCATTTTATGGCGGGGCTTAAGTATCGCAAGAACGGAAAGGGATTTTTTCGGTTCCCTGCTGGCCCTGGGCATCACCGTATCCATCACGCTTCAGGCGGTGATTAATATGGCAGTGAACTTAAGTCTCTTGCCGACAAAAGGGCTAACCTTGCCGTTTTTAAGTTACGGGGGCTCGTCTCTGGTCATTAACTTAGGGCTAATCGGCGTATTGATGAATATATGGGCATCACAGAAACGATGAAAAATGGTTCATCGCCAGTCCGGGCGCTGAAGGTGGTGATTGCCGGCGGCGGCACCGGCGGGCATTTGTTTCCCGGAATCGCCATTGCCGAGGCCTTTGTTAAAAGACAGGGAAACACGGAAATTCTATTTGTGACCAGCGGGAAGAAAATTGAAGAAACGGTGCTGGCCAATACTCCGTATGCCAAAAAAAGGATTTCGGCGGAAGGGATCAAGGGCAAAAGCATGTTCGCAAAACTCAGCTCCATGATGAAACTGCCCAAAGGATTGATGGATTCCCTGAAGCTGCTGGCGGCGTTCAAGCCCGATGTCGTTATCGGCATGGGGGCCTACTCCGCCGGTCCGGTGGTTCTCGGCGCCTGGATGATGCGGATCCCGAGGGTCATCTGTGAACAAAACAGCATTCCCGGTCTCACCAACCGGATGCTGGCGGGTCTCTCCCGGCGCATTTATGTATCGTTTCCCGGCACCGGGTTTAATGCCCCGGACAAGGTTTATTTCACCGGAAACCCGGTCCGCGAAGCGATTTTGCAGGTCATTCAAAAGGATTCCCCGGTGTCCCAGGACAAAAAACAAAAAAATCCGGGATTCACGATTCTGGTTTCCGGCGGGAGTCAGGGAGCCCACCGGGTCAATATGGCGATGCTGGAGGCAATGAATTGCCTGAAAGACCCCGGGCGCTACACCGTGGTTCACCAGACGGGCGTAACGGATGCGGACATGGTTCGTGATGCGTATCAGCAAAAAAAAATACGCCATGAAGTGGCGCCTTTTTTTGAGGACATGGCAGCAAAGTACCGCGAGGCGGACCTGGTGATCTGCCGGTCCGGGGCCACAACGGTTGCTGAACTGACGGCTGCCGGCAGACCCGCTGTGTTTATACCGTTTCCCTTTGCCGCGGACAATCATCAGGTGTTTAACGCCAAAGCCCTTGTGGACGGCGGCGCTGCGGAAATGATTCTGGAGGAGGATCTCACCGGAGAACATCTGGCTGAAAGAATCGAATATTATGCCGGCCACCCGGATGCGCTGAAAATCGCCGGGGAAAAGATACGGCAATTCAGCAAGCCCGATGCCGCGGATAAAATCGTGGATGACATTTGCCGGATGATCAACTCCGGGCTGCAAACGGCATGTGCCGGATAACCTTTAGGCATTAAGAACGTTTATGTATCGAAAACAATATCATATCTTTTTTGTGGGCATCGGCGGCATCGGCATGAGCGGCATTGCCGAGTTGCTCCTTAATCTCGGCTACCGGGTGTCCGGCTCGGATGCTGCAATGTCCGACATTACCGACCGGCTGGGTAAGCTGGGGGGAACCATATATAAAGGACATGCGTCCGATCACATCAAGGATGTGGATGTGGTGGTGACGTCATCGGCCATCCGTCCGGATAATCCGGAAGTCCGGGCCGCGCTGGAAGCCTCGATTCCCGTGATTCCGAGGGCTGAAATGCTGGCGGAGCTCATGCGCCTCAAATACAGCATCGCAGTGGCCGGGGCCCATGGAAAGACATCCACCACCTCCATGCTGGCCGGGATTCTGGCTGACGGCGGACTGGATCCCACCGTGGTGATCGGCGGTAAATTAAAGAGCATCAACACCAACGCCGTGCTGGGCGGCGGGGACTATATCGTCGCGGAAGCCGACGAGAGCGACGGTTCATTTCTGAAATTTTCCCCCACCATCGCGGTGGTGACCAATATTGATCTGGAACATGTGGATTTTTATGGAAATCTTGAAAATATCAAGTCCGTGTTCTTAAGCTTTATCGACCGTATTCCGTTTTACGGACTGGCGGTACTGTGCCTGGACAATGAACCGGTGCAAAACATTATCCCGAAGATCAAAAAACGGTTTGTCACCTATGGGCTCAGCGCCCAGGCGGATCTTCAGGCCAGGGATATCGTGTTTGACGGTCTGCAAAGCCGGTTTACCGTTTTTTCCAAAGGCGCGTCCTTAGGGGAAGTGGTGCTGAACATGCCGGGCAATCACAATGTATATAACGCGCTGGCCGGTATTTCAGTGGGTCTGGAACTGGACATCCCGTTTGACCGGATCAAATACGCGCTGGAACGATTGCAGGGCGTGGGCCGCCGGATTGAAATCAAGGGTGAAGCAAAAGGGATCAAAATACTCGATGATTACGGGCACCATCCCACGGAAATCAAAGCCACCCTTGAGGCGATTCGCCAGAGCTGGCCGGGCCGCCGCCTGGTGGTGGTTTTTCAGGCCCATCGGTATACCCGGACCCGTGCATTATATGATGCGTTCACCCGGGCGTTTTACCAGTCCGATGTCCTCATGCTGCTGCCGATATATGCGGCGAGCGAAGACCCCATTGAGGGCATTGATCATCTTATGCTCTGTGAAGGGATTAAAAGCCATGGGCATAAAGATGTCACCTGTGTCGACACGTCTTTGGATGCCGTCAGCCGTTTGAAGGAAGTCATCCGGCAAGGAGATTTGGTGCTGACGTTGGGCGCGGGTGATGTGTGGAAAACCGGGGAATCTCTGTTAACCGAACTGGGCCGTTGACCGGCAGGCTCGTTAAATGGTTTTTGCGTGGTATATGGCAATGAAAACAGCCCTTAAAAATCAATTGCACCAGCGGTTCACCCATCGCGTCCGATTTGATGAGCCCATGTCCGGCCATACCTCGTTTCGGGTGGGCGGGCCGGCGGATGTATGGGTTGCTGCGGCGGATGAAAGCGACCTGGTGTTTCTGATGCGGATTCTCCGGGACAATGGGCTGCCGTTTTTGGTTCTGGGGGGCGGGACCAATTTGCTGGTGAAGGATGGCGGGTTCCGGGGGGTTGTGATCGCCATGACCGGCAAGCTTACGGAGATCTCCCGGATCGATACCACAAAAATATCCGCCATGGCGGGCGCTAAATTAAATACCTTGTGCCGGTATGCCATTGACAAGGGTCTGGCCGGAATGAATTTTGCCATAGGAATTCCGGGAACGGTGGGCGGCGGGATCCGGATGAACGCCGGCACTGCATTGGGCGACATGGGCAGCGTGCTTGACAGCATCCGGATGATTGGTCCGGACGGCGAGAGCCGCCGGTTGGACCGATCGTTGCTGCAATTCAGCTACCGCCGGCTGACCTTATCGGATGCCGTCCCTGTTGACTTAAATGACTGCATCATTGTTGACGGGCATTTTACCCTGATTCCCGGCTCTCCAGAGTCGCTGGCGGCTGAAGCCGATACGCTGTTAAAAAGACGGAAATCCGCCCAGCCCACCCACCTTGCCAGTGCGGGCTGTTTTTTTAAAAATCCGGAAAATGGCGAGCCTGCGGGAAAGCTGATTGATCTGGCGGGGTTAAAGGGCCTGCGGGTGGGCGCTGCCGAGGTGTCGCCCATGCACGGCAATTACATTGTGAACCGGGGAACTGCTTCTGCCGACGATATCCTGAAGCTGATGGAAATCGTAAGGGAGACGGTATTTAAAAAATTCAACATTTTTCTTGAGCCGGAAGTCCAAATTGTTGGGATTTAAAAAAAATAAAAAAAATCGATATAAACGAAAACCGCCGGTGAAGAAGGAATCCATACCCATTCGGCACCGCATGCATATTCTGATCAAAACGGTCTTTGTCACGCTGTTGATCGCCTGCATGGCCCTGTTCTTTATTTTCATCCATGATTTCATCACCCAGTCCGATTATTTCCGGGCGGACACCATATCGGTGGAAGGATGCGAGCTGCTGATGGAAAATCAGATTCTGGATGCCGCGAAAATAAAGGAAGGGGATAATTTTGTATCCATGAATTTAAAAACCATTCAGAAAAGACTGCTCGCCCATCCCTGGGTCGCGAAAGCGGAGATCGCCAGAACCCCGTCGGGGGCCATATCGATCCGCATACAGGAGCAGAAGCCGCTGGCGGTGGTTGATTTCGGCAAGCGGTTTCTCATCAACACGGATGGGGTCATTTTCAAGGAAGCGACGGATGCCGAGGGCATCGGCATGCCGGTCATGTCCGGTATCGACTATTCCGACTGGAAGGCGGCGGAAACGCCCGGTGCGCCGTTTTTGTCGTCCGTGCTTGAAATATTGAGGGCCGGGAGCACAAAGGGCGGGGTTCTTCCGAATGGCAGTATCAAACATATTCTCATTGACAGGGAAATGGGATTAACGCTGCAAATAGAAGGTCCGGTGAGGATGGTCAAGCTCGGGTACGGCGATTATGAGGTTAAATGCAGCCGGCTGAGGCGGATCCTGTCTTACCTGGCCACCGATAAGCACATTCCGTTTATAGAAGAAATGGATCTGAGAAATCCGGACAGCGTTGTCGCAAAACCCGGCATCATCCAAGATACCGAAAAAGATAAAAAGGAGGTTTAATTTGAAAAACCAGGAAGAAATTATCGTCGGCCTTGATATCGGCACGACCAAGATTTGTGCCGTTGTGGCGGAGTTGTCGGGGGAAACCATCAATATTATCGGAATCGGCACCCACCCATCTCTGGGGCTGCGTAAAGGGGTGGTGGTGAATATTGAATCCACGGTTGACTCCATCAATAAGGCGGTCAAAGAAGCGGAAATGATGGCGGGATGTGAAATTTCTTCCGTGTACGCCGGCATTGCCGGGGGCCATATCACCGGTTTCAACAGCAACGGGATCATCGCCATCAAAGGAAATGAAATTACCCAGGCGGATGTGGACCGGGTGGTGGAAGCGGCGACCGCGGTCGCGATTCCCATGGACCGGGAAGTCATTCATGTGCTGCCCCAGGAATTCATCGTGGACGGCGAACCGGGGATTCTCAATCCCGTGGGCATGGCCGGGGTCCGGCTGGAAGCGCGCATCCATATCGTTACCGGCGCGGTCACCTCCGTTCAGAACATCATCAAATGCGGCCATAAGGCCGGCCTGGATATCTGCGATATCATCCTGGAACCCATTGCCTCAAGTGAAGCGGTGATGACAAAGGAAGAAAAGGAAGTCGGCACCGCCATCATCGATATCGGGGGGGGCACCACGGATCTGGCGGTGTTTGCGAACAATAACATCAAGCATACGTTTGTCCTGTCCCTCGGGGGCAATAACATGACCAACGATATTTCCGTGGGGCTCAGAACCCCCCTGGCGGAAGCGGAAAAAATCAAACTGAAATACGGCACCTGCGTTGCCGATAAAGTCAAAAATGAAGAGACCATTGAGATCGCGGATGTCAACGGCGCCCCCGCCCGGAAGCTCCCCCGGCAGATACTTGCGGAAATTCTGGAACCCAGGGTGGAAGAGGTGTTTACCTTAATGAAAAGAGAAATTTACCGTGCGGGGATGAAGGATTTCATCAAATCCGGGGTGGTTCTCACCGGCGGCGCATCCTTGCTGGACGGCGTCACGGAAATTGCGGAATCGGTATTTGAACTGCCGGTGAGAATGGGAACGCCCAGAAGAATCAGCGGTCTCGTCGATGTGGTCAACAGCCCCATGTACGCCACGGCTGTCGGGCTCGTGCTCTATGGATCTAAAAATCAGTCCAAGAAGAAATTCAGAATCCGGGATGCGAATATCTTTAACCGGATCATGACGCGGATGCGAACCTGGTTCAAGGAAATTATATAGTAGGGTGGATTAGCGAAGCGTAATCCACCAATAATGGATTGATACATACTTTCGTTTACGTTGTTTTGCCATTAATCACAAACACACATACAAGGAGGGGTAACATGAGCGGCTTTTCTTATGTAGAGGCAGAAAGTTCGGCGAAAATCAAGGTCATCGGTGTCGGCGGCGGGGGATGTAACGCGGTGAACAACATGATTGATTCCCAGCTCCAGGGAGTTCAGTTTATTGTCGCCAATACGGATTCCCAGGCCCTGGCATTGTCGAAAGCCGGCGTTAAAATTCAACTGGGGGAAACATTGACCCAGGGGCTCGGCGCCGGCGCGGACCCGAATGTCGGAAGGGATGCCGCTCTTGAATCCGCGGATATACTGAGAGAAGCCCTGGCCGGCAGCCACATGGTATTTATCGCAGCCGGATTCGGCGGCGGCACCGGCACCGGCGCAGCGCCTGTAATAGCTGAAATTTGTAAGGAAATCGGGGCATTAACCGTTGCGGTGGTCACCAAGCCCTTTGCGTTTGAAGCCAAAAAACGCAGCAAACAGGCGGAAGAAGGCCTGAACCGGATTAAGGAAATGGCGGACACGGTCATCACCATTCCCAATGACCGGTTGCGGGGGCTGGCGTCCAAAAAATCCACATTGATTGATATGTTCAAGCGGGCGGATGAAATCTTAAACCATTCCGTCAAAGGCATCACCGATTTAATCTTACGGCCCGGACTGGTGAACCTGGACTTTGCCGATGTGAAGGCCATCATGTCCAAAGCCGGCTTGGCCATCATGGGCATCGGCGTATCCAGCGGCGAAAATCGGGCAATCGAAGCGGCTGAAAGAGCCATCTCCCATCCCCTGCTCGAAGACAATTCCATTGTGGGCGCCCGGGGCGTTCTCATGAATATCACCTGCAATTCAGAATTGACCATGGAAGAGACCATCGAAGCATCCGAGCGGATATTTAATGAAATCGGTGATGATGACGTGGAAATCATCTGGGGTACATCCGTGGACGAGACCCTGACCGATGAACTTCGGGTGACGGTGATCGCCACGGGTATCAGCGACGGAAAATCACACATGCCGCGATCCCGGTCTTCTTTCAGGGACGTTTCCCGGTCAAACGATGTTTCGCGGGGATTTGTGCGGAACCCAACGCCGGAAGAAATGAAAAACTTTGACGAAGAAATGCTCCAGCCGACATTTATCCGGAAAAAGCAGGAAGCCAGAGACCGGAAGATGGTTTCCAGTTCCTCCAGAGTCATGCCGGTGAACCGGTTTAAAGGTGAGGCTGCTGAAAAATCGGAACCCTATGTGGATTATGACATTCCGACATTTTTAAGAAGAAAGGCAGATTAAACACCGATAGAAAGCAAGACGCTATATAATT
>JBAQUK010000343.1:0-5184 GCA_049297455.1 Desulfosalsimonadaceae bacterium
ACCTATGCCTTAAAAAACCCAGTAAAATGATTGAGCGCAGCGAATCCAGTTTAAATAATCCGGAAAATAACTGTCACAGTCAAAATAATCAGAAAAATCAGTTACATTTTTTTTTGGAAATCAACACCGGCAATCCGGAATGCGGCGACGGCGAACGGCAGACCGACGATGGTGACGGCCAGCAGGATGCCGGACACAACCCAGAAAAACCAGGCAACGATTCCGCCGCCGAACACAAACCACAACACGTTACCCACAAACGCCATCACGACTCTCCCTTGATTAAACCCCGATATCTTTATCTTTTCAGTCTCATTGCAATTTGTATCGCCCGCGCATTCCAACCCAGTAAAAGGAGAAGGCCGACCCGATGGTGAATATGGCCACCGCCCCAAGGATCAGCCCCATTCTCAAATATGGCTGCCCGGAGGCCACTCTTTCCTGCGTCAGTATGGCGATGGTTCTCAGCCATTCCGCCGCTGAAATGGCGAGGCCGATCTGAATGGCCCTTGCCACCCAGCGCTGGGGAACCAGAAGCAAAAGCGGCATCAGGGCCGCCAACGCCACAAAAACGTAGTGCTGGCCCCTGAACAAATGCGCCGCCATCAGAAGGTAGCTGAGAATTATTGGAAGCAATTGAATAAATAACATTTTTAACTCACGGTTGCCATATTTTTAGCTTTTGCAATTGCCTCATTAGCCGCACCACCTAATGGAGTTGAAAGGATTTTACCCCATTCATTAGTTTCAAATACCATTTCTCCCTCAGAATTACCGATACCAATTTTATCTAAGCCCGATTTATCATTTTTGATATCCTGTAAGGTTTTCATTAGTGAGGACGCTTTGTTGGAACCTTTCTTTGTGTCTTTAAAAAAAATAGAAATAGTTCCTGGATTAAAAAATTCCCAATAGTCAGGTTGATGCATTCCAATTGCACTTTTAAGTTTAGTAAATTGAGAATGGCTCAAGCCCCACTCATCATGAATACAGATAATATAAAGTTTTTTTCTGTGTGCGCCCATATTATTTTAGATGTATAATTTAAACTTATATGCTTTCAATACAAAACAACTCTTCATAGCCCGCTCACAGTATAAAATCCGTAGAAAGAAAGCGGGACTTCCGTTCCGTGACGATAGTCTGAATAATCCGCCGGTTTTCGTCGGTCTCCTTGGCCGCCACCAGGGTCCGGATCGTGAAAACCCTTAGCGCATCGGAAACGGACAGGGTGTTTTCAGCGGAATCCTTTCTGCCGGTGAAGGGAAAGGTGTCCGGCCCGCGCTGGCACTGGCTGTTGATGTTGACCCGGCACACCTGGTTGACCAGCGGATCGATAAGGTCGGCGATGAGGTCCGCGTCGCTTCCGAACAGGCTGACCTGCTGCCCGTAATCGGATTGCGTCACATAATTCATGGGTTCTTCAATATCCCTGAACGCCGCAATGGGGACGACCGGGCCGAACTGCTCCTCATTATGCAGCCGCATGCCGGGCCCCACCGGATACACCACCGCCGGAGACATGAAGGTGTGCGTCACGGCGCCGCCGTTTTGGTTGACGACCCGGGCTCCCTTGGCGACAGCATCATCGATCAGCTCCGTGAGATACGCCGTCTTGTCCGGTTCCGGCAGCGGCGTGATCCGGACCCCGGCATCCCAGGGCATTCCCCCTTTAAGCCCACCCACCGCGTCACAAAATTTCGATAAAAACGCGTCCACGATGTCCGCATGAACAAAAATCATCTTGATGGCCGTACACCGCTGGCCGTTATATGACAGCGATCCCAGCGCGCATTCGTTCACGGCATTATCGATATCCGCGTCTTTTAAGACAATGGCGGCGTTCTTGGCTTCAAGGCCGAGCACGCACCGCAGGCGATGGGGTTTCGGATGCTGATGCTTCAGGATATCGGCCACCCGGCTGGAGCCGATGAACGCCAGCACATCAATGCGTCCGGATTTCATGAGGGGTCCGATGACCTGATGCCCTTGTCCGTAAACCGTGTTGACCACGCCAGCAGGAAAGGAATCCCGGAATGCCGCCAGAAGCGGCTGGTAGAGCAGCACCCCCAGTTTCGGCGGCTTCAAAATCACGGTATTGCCCATAATCAGCGCGGGGATCAGGGTCGTGAAAGTTTCATTGAGGGGATAATTGTAAGGGCCCATGCAGAGCGCCACGCCCAGCGGCGCACGGCGGATCTGCCCGATCACGCCCTGCTCAATCACAAACCGTGAAGCCTGGCGGTCCAGGTCTTTAAGGGCGTCAATGGTGTCCCGGATATAGTCAATCGTCCGGTCAAACTCCTTTTCCGCGTCCGGCAGCGTCTTTCCGATCTCCCACATCATGCGCCCGACCACTTCTTCCCGCTGGGCCCGCATCCGGAGGGCGAATGCCTGCACATGGCGTATCCGTTCCCCGACGGACAGGGTCGGCCACGTCCCGCGCCCATGATCGTAGGCCCTGCACGCGGCATCCAGGGCCTCCAGAGACTTTTCCTCCGTCAGCAGGGGATAGCTGCCGATGCGTTTCTGCAAAACGGCATCGCCGGTTGCTTCGCATATGGGGGACAGCACATCCTTCTGCGGACCGGACCATTCCAGGATTTGGCCGTCGCAGAGGTACTGGCGCTGCTCAATGGGGGAAGCAATGCGGTGCTTTTCCGGAATCCCGTCAACGTTGGGAAAGATTGCGGTAAACGGCGCGTCAGTCATGGGCAGGGCTCCATTCTTTAGGATAACATATTGATTTTGAATAACTTACAGCCGTCGACACATGAACTCCGGTATGGGGAAATTCACTATTTTTTCCCAACCGCCTTGAAAAACGTATAGCAAAAAACGCCGTCCGCTTCCGTTGTTCGGTATAACGCCTTAATGCCGTCATCAAAAGTTTCCGGGTCCATCAGGCCGGCCTCAATCGAGGGTTGGCGAACGCCCTCGATCATGGCCGTGAACGTGTTTTTCGTGAACCCCTCGACAAGTGACGGCTTGCTCGAATCCACATACACCATGCGCGGGGATACGCGGACATCATTAAACCCGGCGCCGTTTAAAAGCGGATACAGCTCCCTGCCGATATTGGCGTTTCCGCCGGCTCTCTTTTGCAGTTCCACCTGACACCGGATAGCCCTGTGGGCAGCGTCATTGTCGGGGTAAAAATACGCCGACCCGTGATCCCCCTCGATAACGGTGATGGTGCCGCCAATTTTAAGAAGGGTTTTCAGGCGACTTAACGCCTCACCCGGACGGGCCAGATGTTCCAGGACAAAGCAAACAAAAATATGATCGAATGATTCCGGTTCAAACGGCAGATTAAAGATGTCTCCCTGCTGAAAGCGGACATTGGTGTGTCCGGCTTCTTCAATTAATTTCGCGGCTTGGGCGACCGAGCGGTCGGATATGTCGATGGATGTGATATCGGCCCTGGGGCTGTTGGCCGCCAGGGTGACGGTTTGCGCGCCCACGCCGCAACCGGCTTCAAGAACCCGGCTCCCTGCCGGGTAATGGGTATCGGAATGCAATAATTCCACAAGCGTTGACGCCTGGTCCTGCAACCGGATGTTTTCTCTTGGATGATATCCATGAACGTATTTCAACTTGATCACCTCACTTTTCTTCCTGCCGGATTTCAGTTTGTATGGGCTCCCTATTAACCTGCCGCTTTTATTAAATATTGATTACCGATCCTATGTTTTATGCCTGCGGAGTAAACCCGGTCTTTTGCCTGATGGCCTGCACCGCTGCGCCCATCAGGACCAGGGACATGATGATCATTCCCCATTCCGATAGCGTGGGAATGGATGCGGGCTGCAAGGAGCCGACATACAGGATGATATCGCCGGCGCCAAGGGCAGGGGCCTGATTGAGGACTATTGCGGCGGTATTCCCCTGGAGGAAAAGCTGGCCGCCGGTGCCGGGCAGTGTAAGAATAACACAGTCAAGCGTAATGCCGGTGGCTGATCGCAGGGTGATGTCCCCGCCGTTATTGGACCCGCCGGATGTGAACCCTGTCCCCGCATTGACATGGATTTGGCCATTGCTTTGCACCAGGATGGTTCCGCCGTTTGTCTGAACCCCGTTGTTCTCAAAGGAAGCTGTTGCGCTGCTGTTGATCCTTAAATCTCCGCCGTCCGTCTCGATTCCACCTTCGGTGATATTCACATTTCCGGTATGGTTGAGGGTGGCATTGCCGCCGCCGGTCTCCAATCTTCCGGCTGAAACGTCAGTCCCTGATGAGGTAAACGAGCCGCCGCCGGTCTGTACGCCATTGTCGGTGAAGGAGATGGCGCCGGTATGATTGAGAACAACGTTGCCCCCGTTTGTATCCAGGCCGGTGCTACTGCAAACAAAGCCTGTTCCCCATGAAGTAAATGACCCGCCGATGGTGTGTATGCCGCCACCGGCGATGGTGACGGTTCCGGTGTGATGAATCAGGATGTCGCCGCCATCTGTTTCTATTCCAGTGTCTGAGCTTGAAAAATTAGTTCCGTAAGAAGTAAATGACCCGCCGTTGGTGTACAAACCGGCGGCTTGATTTGTCACCGCGCCGGTGGCATCCGCAACAACACTCAGTTCGCCGGTGCCTGTGGCGTTGATGCCGCGTATGGTGCGCTGCCCTGGGCCGATAAGGTCAACTGCCGGTTTACGGCAAGCGTATAACTGAAAGTTGGGTCCACGGTTATGTTCCCGCTGCCGTTGGTGATGATTTCAACGTTGCTTGCGGTGATTTCAGCCAGCAGGTCGGCGACATCCAGATTCGATGGTTCCCCCGCGGGGGTCCATACATGACTGTTGAACGAACCGTTTGTGCTGGTTCCGCCGAAATTGCCGACTACCACGTTGTAGGCCATGACGGGAACGGAAAATAAAACGCCCGCCGCGAGAATGGATGCTGTTAATAAACTCCTGCTGAATGCGCTCATTTAATGCTCTCTCCCGGTTTTTGTTTATGGTTGGTTAATCAGAGTGATTGCTCAGTCGTATAGCAGAAAGTCTCTTGTTAAAAAAGAAAAAATTTAGGATTTCACCACAAGCACTCGAAGAACACGAAGAAAAAAGCTGTTTATAACGGATTTTGGGGAACACTCCTATAGCCTCCCAAAGAAGCCGAAATCGTGAGATTATGTAACCAGTTATCATGATACCGAAAAGAGTTCAGTCTTTCAGCTGGACTCTGAAAACCAT
>JBAQUK010000344.1:0-3058 GCA_049297455.1 Desulfosalsimonadaceae bacterium
AAGCGGCATTGGACGATAATTTTAGTAGTCTTTTCCCAGTACCACAAAAATCCGTCGTTAATTCTCTAATAGCCGTACTACTACGCATGGCGGCATGACGCTTTTTGGGGAAACTTCAGTTAAAAAAGCCGCCCATATGGTCATTTTTTTAGATTTGGTCCTTCTGTTCACAACCGGCGTATGGGCTGAAAACAATAACCCGACGACACCAATCCCCCTTCCGCACCATCAGCAGAATTCAGTACAAACGATTTCCCTTATACAGGAAAATCCTGAAACGGATCAGGAACAAATCCTTCTCGCCGAAAACTCCGCGACAGCCGCCGCGCCAAAAGAAATGCCGGGCATCCCTGAAAAATTCAAAAAAATTGATTTTGATAATTCCGTTTGTTTCAGAAAATGCCATCAGGTGAATGATTTTAACCCTTCCGACAAAACCGAACAGCAGTGGCGGATGCTCATTGAAAAAGACGGACATGACATATTTAAGAAAATCTTATGGGAGTCCCGTGATCAAAAAGCGCCCCACTCGGGCGGGACCGAGACCAAACCTATAAATAACAAAATTTATATAATTCCAATGCGTTATGCTTTTTCATGAATTTTGTTACATAGAAGAACAAACCCTTCATTATTTGCTGAAACACGCCGGGGGTTCCAGTGCCGAGGGAATCGGCGTCTGGCATTAAAACGGCATCAATTTTTATTTTTCATCCGGAGGTAGCCATGAATTTTCTCAACAGGTACAGATGGTTCTTGATCTTTTTCTGCCTGCTTTTTTCAGCAACGGTGTCCGGCGCGGAAGAAACGTCTCCCGCTTATCCCTCCAACCAGAACAAACAGCTCCAAAACCAGATCGACGACCTCAACAACCAGTTGGACATCCGGGAAATGGAGGCGGATGGCCTCAAAAGCGCCATCAAAGACCAGCAGGAGCAGATTGACGACCTAAAAAGCGCCCCCCTCGGCGGGGCCGAGACCAAACCTACAAATAACAAAATTCATTTAATTTCAATGCCTTATTTTTTTGCCTGAATGTTGTTACATAGAAGCAATATCGCTTCCGTTTACAAGCAAACCATCTCCGATGCCGGATTGATTGAAAAATATAAGCTGGGAAACAGCGTCTACCTTCAGACCTCCTATTATGACCTTGTGAGGGAAAACAACCTGACGGATGAAAAACACGGTGATAACGCCTTTACCAATCAACTGGATGTGAAGATTTCCGGCCAGCCGACGGATGAGATCCAATTTCATGCGACACTGTCCATGTATAAACTCTGGGGGGCCTGGAACGCCCCCGCTGATGTGATGAGCAGTGATTTCAGCTATTCCGGCAAGCCGTCTGATTCCGGGGTCAAAATAAAAAGAGGATATGCGGACTATCGGCCCGAATGGCTGAATCATAACGTGAACCTGACATTCGGACGCCTGCCCACCTCCGACGGCTACCTGACCACCTACCGGTATAACCGGCCGATTCAAACCAGTTACCCGGATCTGGCCTTCAGCGCGGAGTCCGACGGTCTCGGCCTGACCTTTTATATTGAAAACCCGGTGGCGAAATCCGTCAATCTCATTTATGCCCGAAGTGAAGACGACACTGACTCCTCTCCCTTTGAAAAAGACCCTCAAGGGCTTGAAGACATTGATTTTTATGCGGTTCAGGCAAATGGGGAGCTGCCATTTCTGGACACCACCCTATTTTCCTTTCAATGGCTGCGGGTGGACAACATCCGGCCCACCGGCGATGACCTGATCCGGGATATGATCACCTATTATCAATTGCCCATTCAGAGCATTTCCTTTCCCGACCAGCTCGGCTGCCTGGATAAACTGACCCTCCAGATGGACAACAACCGGCTGTTTGACCTGCCGTTTGATTTCTTTGCGTCCGCTTCATGGAGTTCATCCAATCCCAGCAAGGATCAGGTGATGGTGAACGGTCAGGTTTTTGATCCGGCGATGCTGCCCCAGGATCTGCAAAAATACACCCGCTATCTCTACCTTCTTTCACCCGATAACCAGAAAGCCCATGAAGGTTATGCGGTCTATACCGGTTTCCGCTACAATTTCGAATCCGAGATGCTTTTCAATCCCAAACTCGGGTTTGAATATTTTACCGGCTCAAAATACTGGGTGGGGTTAAACGTCTCGGCAATGGACCCCTACCAGAAACTCAATACCAGGGGAGATGTGTGGGAAATCTATTATATTCAGCCATTTGTGGAAAAAATGCTTCAGATGCGCACCGGATACCAGGTCATTCAACGTGACTATACCGAATCCCTGATGGCCGGACTCTATGGCCCTGCGGATACCGCCGATGAGGACGATACGCTGTTTTATCTGAGCCTGGATTTTATTTTCTAATCTTCTTAAAACATTTCACCATCAATATTTTCCTTAAAAAACGTATCAACGGACTCGGGAAGATATTGATGGTGTTTCAAACTGCCATTGAATGATCATTTCGGGTGAAAACAAGTTCCCCCCCCAAGATACGTTTTCTCCACATGAATCGCACTGATATCTTCCCGGTCTTGCTCAAACGGATTTTTGGAAAGTAAAATAAAATCCGAACGTTTTCCTGGTTCAAGGCTGCCAATTGTATTTCTGATTACCACTCTTTTTCAGCCAAAGCTAAAAGGCGCATCGGCATGGGTGGTGTCCGAAGCGAGACATATGCCAATCGAGGAATCATGCTCGCCAGGTCGAAACGTCGATTGAAGCGGTATTGAAATTCTGCAAGGTAACGAGGAATATGTTTTTTCCGAAAGGAGAAATAAGTGCCTTTGAGAGAATTTTTCACATTCCCGAGGATCGTGTTCACCCATTTGAAGGACGGGTGATTGACCGCTTGTTTCCCGCCTCCAACAATATGAGATTCATGAACACATCCTGCATTCTCTACTGCATTGAAGCACGCCTGTTGATTTCCAAAAAAAATGTAACTGATTTTTCTGATTATTTTGACTGTGACAGTTATTTTCCGGATTATTTAAACTGGATTCGCTGCGCTCAATCATTTTACTGGGTTTTTTAAGGCATAGGT
>JBAQUK010000345.1:0-2951 GCA_049297455.1 Desulfosalsimonadaceae bacterium
ACCTATGCCTTAAAAAACCCAGTAAAATGATTGAGCGCAGCGAATCCAGTTTAAATAATCCGGAAAATAACTGTCACAGTCAAAATAATCAGAAAAATCAGTTACATTTTTTTTGGAAATCAACACCTTACGTTGCTGTTCAAGCCATACGTCGTATTGTGACACCTCGGCAGGACGACTTGTATCTTGGATACTGGCCAGAAAATTATCCGGCACCAAGAGATGACCTGCAAACGCATTCGCATCACGCTCACGACCTTGGTGGTGGGATTGTAAATCATGCTCGTCGTCAATCAAACTGGCCTTGTGCAGCAACAGATGACCCAATTCATGCATGAGAGTGAAAGATTGTTGAGTTTCCCAAGACTGTTTTTTGATTACAATCACCGGACAGGCTGGAACGTACAGAGTAAACCCGAGAATCGGGTTCTGCTTGGGAATCTGCCAGTTACCGCTGTAGCCATTACTGCGAAATACCAGAACGCCCTGTGCTTCAACAGCAGCTCGGTAAGAGGCGAAGTTATTTTCATCGATCAACCCCAGCCATTTGCGTACAATGAGGGCCGCTTCCCTCAAGCCTTTATGACGCAGGTCCGGTGGGTCGAATTGCAATCGTTCCGTTTCATCCAAGTCTTCAAGTAGGCTCATGTAAACTGCCCGTTGTTTTTCCACTCGCTCAATCAATTTTTTGAAGGTTGGGGACAGCTCCGGTTTTTGATTGGCGAGGGTGCGGAATTGTGGTGTATGCACCTGTGCCTCATCGACCGGTCCATCCTCCAGAAAAAATAGCACTCCCCGGCCAAAATACTCCGCCACCTTACGTAACTGGTTAAACGTCATGCCGTCTTTACCCGCCATTACGCGCTCCATGCTGGCTGTCGCAATGCTCAGTTTAGACGCAAGATCATCCGGAGTGATGCCGTAATCGGCACAACACCAAGTAATACGTTCTGGATTTATAGACTGAATGCGTTCCATGATTGATCATTATATCGATGTTATTTTTTCCCGCAAGGGTATTGTTACTTTATGATAAAGGTTCAATGTTCAATAAGCTGTAAATATTGCCTGTTGGCTTTTACAGCAGCCCCTGCCGTCCGGTTTCCGCAAACCGGGCCTGAATCTCCCCGAATGCTTCAACCGTCAGGGGCCGGTAGGCGGTGTCTCCCCTCTGTCTGAAATATATCCGCATGTCCGGTTTTTTAATGATATTGAAATGGTCTTTTTTAAACGGCCTCACCAGGATTTTCTGGGTGCTGGTGAGGGGGATTTCATCGACGATGCGGATGTAGTCCGGCATCCATTTGGGGTCCATGCCCCATAGCTGTCAGGCTAAGAATTTTCCTATATTTTTCAACTGACATTTCAACACTTTAAAAATTTATGCATTGGAGTAGTAGTTCTAATGAACTCGGCTCCTGCTTGCGTTTTTCCAAAATGTGGTTGGTTTTGCTTAGTTCGTAAAAATTTTCTAAAAATTTATCAAAATTTCCTTTTCCCAACAAAACTATTTCTCTCAATTCCCCAATTTTTCTTTTCAAGAGCGTTTTCGATGCTTTGAAAAAGCTCAATGCCTTACGTTCATGGCAGAACAAACGCCTGGCAGTGTGCCATAAGATTTTCCAGCCGAATACAATCAAAATCAATTTCGAATAGATATAGCATTCCAGACGGTGCTTTTTTACTTTTTTCACCTTCGATATGTCGCAAATTGATTTCCAAACCTTAAAAATCAGCTCGATCTGCCATCTTAACCGGTAAAACTTCCAGACATTCGACGCAGGGATCAATTCCGCCGATGTATTGGTTATAAAAAGATTCAATGCTGCTCTGGCTTTGAATTCCTTACCCACCTGTCCTCTGCCTTTTTTCTTGTTATTTTGTTCCGCCTTTCTAATCCTTTTGGCATATTCTTCCTCTGGCATCAGAAAAATAATCATGCGGGTTTTCAGTTTCTCTTCGGCGCCGAGATAAACCTCTTTTTCAATGCTGCTAATCTCATGGCTTCTCATAAATTTTGTCAATTCTATAAAATCAATACGTTGAAACTGATCATCATTTTTTTCTAAAATGATAGTAGAAGGATTTACTCGGCAAAGATAAATCACCTTTAGCAGTTCAGCCGCTTTCAACACGTTAATTCCCATATAAGCTAAATCCCGTATAATGAGATCACCTTCACGAGTCAGCTCGATGGTCGCAAGAGAATTTTTAGCATCCTGCTCATTGAAAGCATTGACGGACAAATCATTAATGCTGCCTGAGAGTAGATCATATTCAAATTGAATCCGCACCGAAGCTTTCGATCCGGACCCGCCGCTTCCCGGATAATATTCCCTTAAAGATTCATCGATTTGAAAGCAGGTGGAATCTTTGATTAGAATGCGATTAAACCCGCATGAACCGTAAGGTAACACGGATTTATAATCGATTTGGCTTTGAAGTATTTTCTCCAGCGACATTTTCAAAAAAGACAACGCGTTATTATTAAACCGTTCGTGCAGGCTTTGTTTTTGTATTTCGATGCCGTGCCTGTCATTCAAAGCAGCCGATAAATCATTCAAGCTTTGGGATTTAAGGTCTTCGCTATGGAAGATAATCAGATCAAAAAACAAATGACCATCGATCTTTCCTTTTCTTTGAACAAAGTTTGAATCTATAGCCAGTTGGTTCAGTTCTTCAGATGTGAAAAACGGATCAATAATATCATTCAAATTATTGAATAATGCCGAAAAGTTACTTGACTTTTTCCTAACAGGTTGATAGGTTTCAGGTGCTTAAAAAGTTATGCCGATCACTTCATTAAGTCCTCTATTCGGTTTAAAGAATCGGCATTTTCCTACAAAGGAGACTGTTATGAAGCGTCAGGCGGGGCTGGCGACGGCCCCCCATTGTCAAAAGTATAACCAACTGAATTTATATATTATTATTTCTTAGCCTGACGGCTATGG
>JBAQUK010000346.1:0-3105 GCA_049297455.1 Desulfosalsimonadaceae bacterium
GAAACCTCCTTGTGGTAAAGATTCCGGATGACGACGTCAGTCCGGCTGCTGCAACTTAGCTATCATGCCACTTGGAGGTTTTCTTGTCTATAACATCTACGAATACTTATACATTTAAACACCATACACCATACAAAATTATTGACAAAAACCAAGGCATCTGATTTTCATAAAACCATGGCAAGAATAGCAAGAGCCGTAGCGCCGGGAATCCCGCATCATGTAACGCAGAGAGGAAACAGACGGCAGCAGGCCTTTTTCAACGATGAAGATTACCAATCCTATCTGGCTCTCATGTCGGAATGGTGCATTCGGTTCCGGGTGGAGACCTGGGCGTATTGCCTTATGCCGAACCACATTCACCTGATTGTGGTGCCGGAAACAAAGGACGGTCTAAACCTTGCGATTGGCGAAGCCCACCGGCGCTACACCCGGCGGATCAATTTTCGTGAAGGCTGGCGGGGCCATTTATGGCAGGGAAGGTTTTCGTCTTTCATTATGGAAGAGGAATATCTGTTGGCTTGTACAAAATATGTGGAATTAAATCCGGTCCGAGCAGGTTTGGTCAAAAACCCGCAAGACTGGCGCTGGAGCAGCGCCGTAGCGCATATAAAAGGCGAGGACGATATCCTTGTAAAAACAAATCCTTTGCTGAAAATTGTAAATAAACCCTGGGAACAGTTTTTAGCCGTTGATGTAGAAGAGCCGGAAATCGAATTATTCAGAAAACATGAACGAACCGGTCGGCCTTTGGGGGAGGATGCGTTTATTGAAAAACTGGAACACATTTTAGACCGCACACTGAAGCCTCAAAAACCCGGGCCTAAAGGGAAAGATAAGTAAGGTGGCTCAGGAAATCCAAAAAGAGTTAAGGAGGAAAGTGAGACATGGCGACTTCAACCGGGAAACAATTGGCTCAAAGCATTCGGCAGAAGATTGAAGACCTGAAAAAAGTCTGTGAAGGGGTTGATGAGAACACGGCCTCCCGTGCGCCCGAAGGACGTTGGTCTCCCAAAGAAATCCTTTCCCACCTATCGGGGCCCGAAGGCTCGGGCCATCTGCCGATCCTGAAAGCCTTCCTGGACCAGGACACACCCAGGATCGATCTTCAGGCCGAGGACCCTTTTTTTTCTGAAAAACGCGCCAAAATGACCTTTGCAGAGCTCTTATCAGCGGTTGAGAAGGAATACGATCGTATCTCTGAGTTTGCCGCCGGCCTATCCGGGGAACAGCTCGACCGAAAAGCGCATGTTCCCATGTTCAAAGACTCGCCGCTGGGGGAGTACCCGACGCTGGAAGGGTTGATCGGGGGATTGGGATCGTTTCATGTCCAATTTCATATTGACCATATGCATGAGATCCTGAAAGGGCTGGGGCACGGGTAATAATATCCGGGCAGTTGCATCTGAATTCGCTCGATGGTCATATTCTGATGACCATCAATGAACAACATGAACAAAACGACTAAATTCAAAAAAGGGTTTAACATGAAAGACGGGTATAAGTGGGTCGGTTTTCAATATGAATTCACGGGTAATGTCTATAGCTTAGGGCAAATCCCCAAGTGCAAGTCAACGATGTTGAAACATCTGGAACCGGGCCAAAAGTTGCTGGTGGCAGGCGCCGGACACGGGACCGAGGCGATCCGGGCCGCACAACTGGGCGTTGATGTGACGGCGGTGGATCTTTCGGCCACCATGCTCAAGCATTTAAACGCCCGGTTGGATAAATGTTCGGACATCAAAGCGCCCATGACATGTATTAATGATGATATTTTCAACATTCAGGATACGGAAAAATACGATATGGTGGTGGCCAATTTTTTCCTCAATGTTTTTCCTGAAAAACGGGTGGATGAAGTGGCGAATCATCTGGCCACACTGGTCAAACCGGGGGGATATTTTGTGGTGGGCGAATTTATACTTCCCGAAAAAGGCTTTGTTGGCCTTTTACAGAAATTAAACTGGTACTTAGCCATTTTAATGTATAGCGCCACCACCGAAGCGGCTTTGCATCCGGTTCATGATTATGCCGAACTCGTTCGCCAATCCGGATGTGATATAGAGTCCATCGAGTATTTTCGCGTAATGGGGCTCAAACTCTACTGGTCTATTTTAGGGAAAAAGAAACGTGCGTAAAGGAAAAGATAAGTGTTTCCAGAATGATAACCATATAAATCTTTAGAACTCTCACCTGTATGATCTCGATATTGCTGAACGGTGTCCTGGGGAATCAATTATTCCAATATGCAACAGGGAGGATGTTGTCTTTAAAACACAATGCGGAACTGACGGTAGATCTTTCTTTTATCAACAGTAAATTGCAATGGAGTTCTCTGGCAACTTTCAGAAAATATGAACTGGATGCTTTTGAACTGCCTGTTCTGAAAAGAAATCTGTTTATAAAAGGAAAGTTCTTGTACCCTTTTTCTAAATCGGAATATTGGCTAAGAAAAAGGATGGCCCATTTTCAATATTACGATATACAGGAAGACAATTCCGGATTTGACCTGTCGGTTCTGCATGCGCCCGACAATTCATATTTGGAAGGTTTCTTTCAATCAGAAAAATATTTTCACTCGATCCGCGATATCATTCGCAATGATCTGAGATTCAAACAGCCTCTGTCCGGCAAGAATTCCGCATTATCTGACCAGATCCGTCAGACAAACAGCATTTCCATTCATTACAGGAGAGGCGATTATGTGAGCCTGGGTAAAAATTTGCAAAAATACGGAATTACCGGAAATGAATATTATGCTAAAGCAATGGCATATATTGTATCTTCGGTTAAAAATCCGGTATTTTACATTTTTAGCGATAACCCGGACTGGGTTCGTCAAAATGTTAAAACAAATCACTCTTTTCATATCATGGACAGAAACCTGGATACGGATACTTCCTATATCGATATGCACCTCATGTCATTGTGCCAGCATAATATCATCTGCAACAGCACCTTCAGCTGGTGGGGAGCCTGGTGTTGATTTCCAAAAAAAATGTAACTGATTTTTCTGATTATTTTGACTGTGACAGTTATTTTCCGGATTATTTAAACTGGATTCGCTGCGCTCAATCATTTTACTGGGTTTTTTAAGGCATAGGT